>NZ_JAHOPB010000001.1:1800000-2100000 GCF_019039055.1 Reyranella humidisoli | reverse complement strand
GACATGCTCGACCTTGAAGCCCGCGAGCGACTGGAAATACTCCATCGCCAGGTGACCGGTGCCCCCGATCGCCGGAGAGCCGAAGCTCACCTTGTTGGGACCCTGCTTCTTACAATATTCGACATATTCCTTGGCGGTCTTGACCGGCATGTCGGGATGCACCGCGAGCACGTTCGCGACCTCGCCGAACAGCGCCACCGGCGCGAAGCTCTTCACGCTGTCGTAGGGCATGTTCTTGTAGAGGAACTGGTTGGTGACGGCGGTGCCGACGGTGCCGAGCAGCAGCGTATAGCCGTCGGCCGGGGACTTGGCGACGATCTCGGCCCCGACGTTGCCGCCGGCGCCGCTCTTGTTGTCGACCACGAAGGTCTGGCCCCAGACTTCCTGGAGATGCGCCGAGGCGATGCGGCCCAGAAGGTCGGTCGTTCCGCCCGGCGCGAAGGGCACGACCACGCGGACCTGCTTGTTGGGATAGGTGGACTGCGCCCACCCGTGGCGGGCCAGCATCGGGGCGGCGAGAGGCACGGCGACGGCGCCCGCGATGAGGCTGCGGCGTCCTACTGTCTTATTGGTCATGGCAAAGCTCCCTGATTTAGGGCGACTATATCGCCCGGCAATTGGGAGATAAATGTGACCGCAGGATTGATTGGCTATTCGGATCGCATCTCGGTACGCAGCGGCGAGAAAATCGCCTTCAAGGTTTCGAGTGCGGGGCCCACCCCCTATCACGCCATGCTGGTCCGTATCGTGCGCGGCGATCCCAATCCCGGCGGTCCGCCGCCCAAGCTGGAGGACATGTCCGAACTGTTCGACGGCCGCTTCGCCTCGCGCGTCCAGCATGCATGGCCCGGCTCCTACGGCCTGGTCGAGAAGGCCAAAGAGGCGAGGCTGCCGGCATCGCTGCAGGTCGAGGCGCTGATCTGGCCCACCCTGCCCGAGGACGGGCCGCAGACCATCGTCTCACGTCGCGATCCTGCCACCGGCGCGGGCTTCGCGCTGGTCCTGACGCCCGACGGCATGGCGCTGGAGACCGGCAAGGATCGCGTCGTGGTCGGCAAGAAGCTGCGCGGACGCACCTGGTATCGTGTCTGGGCGAGCGCCGATCCGGAGACCGGAACGCTGCGCGTCGGCCAGCAGCCGCTGTCCCGCGCCTTCGGCACCGATGACGAGGGCGAAGCGACCGGCAAAGCATCCAGCCCGGCGCTGGATGTCGCGGCGCCGGTGATGATCGGTGCGGAAGCCGCTGCCGACCGGCCGGCGCAACGCTGCTTCAACGGCAAGATCGAGGCGCCACGCATCCAGGGCTTCGCGGCCTGGGATTTCACGCGCCGCATGGACTCAATGGAGATCGAGGATACCGGCCCGAACGGCCTGCACGGCACGCTGGTCAACCTGCCGACTCGCGCGATGAAGGGCTCGGCCTGGACCGGCGCCGAGCGCGACTGGCGCCGCGCGCCGCATCATTACGCGGCGATCCATTTCCACGACGACGACCTGCACGATTGCGGCTGGCTCGACGATTTCAGCTTTACCATCCCGAAGGACATGAGGAGCGGCATCTACGGCATGCAGCTCACCTGCGGCACGCAGCGCGACGTCATTCCGTTCGTCGTGCGCCCGCAGGTCGGCAAGCCGCAGGCCAAGGTCTGCTACCTCGCCGCGACCTTCACCTATCAGGTCTATTCCAACTTCTCGCGCGGCATGTACGACGATGCCTTCCGCAAGCGCGTCGCCGACTGGAAGGCCTATCCGCACAATCCCGACGAGCATCGCGACTATGGCCTCTCGACCTACAACCATCACCGCGACGGATCGGGCGTGGCCTACTCCTCGCGCCTGCGTCCGCTGCTGACCTGGCGGCCGAACTATCTCAGCTTCAACGACGAGGCGGGCTCGGGCCTGCGCCATCTGCCGGCCGACACGCATCTCACCGGCTGGCTCGACCGCATGGGCGTCGCCTTCGACGTGATCACCGACCACGACCTCGACGAAAAGGGCGTCGAGCTGCTCTCGTCCTACAAGGTCGTGCTGACCGGCTCGCACCCGGAGTATCACACCGAGGGCACGCTCGACGCGCTGCAGGCCTATACCGAAACCGGCGGCCGCCTGATGTATCTCGGCGGCAACGGCTTCTACTGGCGCGTCGCGCTGTCGCCGAAAGTGCCGGGTGCCATCGAGGTGCGGCGCACTGAGGGCGGCATCCGCACCTGGGCCGCCGAGCCCGGCGAATATTACCATTCGTTCGACGGCGCCTATGGCGGCCTGTGGCGCCGTTCCGACCGGGCACCAAACCTCCTGTGCGGCATCGGCTTCTCCAGCCAGGGCACGTTCGTGGGCGACTCGTACCGGCAATCACCGGCGGCGCGCGACAACACCCATGCCTGGGTGTTCGAGGGTGTGAAGGACGAATTGTTCGGCGGCTACGGCTTCTCGGGTGGCGGCGCGGCGGGCTTCGAACTCGACCGGCTCGACCATCGGCTGGGCAGTCCCCTCAACGCCGTGGTGCTGGCCTCTTCGGAAGGCCACGACCGCAGGAACTTCGTCGTCGTGCACGAGGAGCGGCTGGGCTTCACCACGACCATTCCCGGGCAGACGCTGGAGCAGCTCATCCGGGCCGACATGACCTATATCGAGAAGCCCAAGGGCGGCGCAGTCTTTTCGGTGGGCTCGATCACCTATTGCGGCAGCCTGCCCCACAACAAGTTCGACAACGACGTATCGCGGCTCACCTTCAACGTGCTGAACCGTTTTGGCGAGCTGGGCCTCAAATGGCCCTTTTGACCTGCGGTGTCAGCCGGGCCAGCAGGCCGCGCGTGGCGGACTCGATCAGGCCGATCGCACGCTCGTAGTCGTCCGTGGTCCCGCCGAAGGGGTCCGGAATATCGAGGATGCCGAGCGGCGGGGCATAGTTCATCAGCAGTTGCGGCTTGTCGGCGAAATCGCGCGGCGCCAGCCAGCGCATCTCGGCCAGATGCCCTCGGGTCATCCCCAGGACATAGTCGAAGCGCTCGATATCCTCGCTCGTGATCTGGCGGGCCCGGATTCCGGTGATGTCGTAGCCCCGCGCCGCAGCCGCATCGATCGCCGCCGGCGTAGGCGGCTGCCCGACATGGCTGGCGCCAGTGCCAGCCGAATCGATCTCGAAAGCCTCGGCGAGGCCCGCCTTGGTGACAAGCGAGCGGAATACGCCTTCGGCCGTGGGGGAGCGGCAGAGATTTGCAGTGCAGACGAACAGGATGCCAATGGTCATGGTCGCCGACCCTAGCACGGCGCTAGATTGAGGGCATGCACCAGGATTTCTTCCCGCCGGGCATCGCCGTGCTGACCGGCGCCGGCATCTCCAAGGAAAGCGGAATCGATACGTTCCGCGACGCGGACGGACTGTGGAGCCGGGTCAATCTCGAGGAGGTCGCGACCCTGGAAGCCTGGCACCGCGACAAGAAGAAGGTGCTCGACTTCTACAACGAGACACGCAGCCTGTTCCGCGCAGCCGACATCCACCCCAACGAAGCCCACCGGGCGCTGGCGCAGCTGGAGCGCGAATACGAGGGCGAGGTCACCGTCATCACCCAGAACATCGATCTGCTGCACGAACAGGCAGGCTCGAAGCGGGTGATCCATATGCACGGGCGAGACGGCGAGATCCGCTGCATGGCGTGCAGCACGGTGTTTGAGTCCGAGCAGGACCTGACACCGACCTCGGTCTGCCCCGCCTGCAATGCCGTGGGCGAACTGCGGCCCAACATCGTCTGGTTCGGCGAGATGCCGATGCATCTCGAAGAGATCTACGAGGTCCTGGAACGCTGCGGCCTGTTCCTGGCGATCGGCACGTCGGGCGAAGTCTATCCCGCTGCCGGCTTCGTCCTGCATGTCCGCCGCCACGTGCCGCGCGCCCGGACGGTTCAGCTCAACCTCGAACCGACCGACAGCAAGAGCCTGTTCCACGAACACATTTATGGGCCCGCCACCGAGACCGTGCCGCCTTACGTGGCCCGCGTCCTGAAGCAGGGCTGGCGATAACGCGAGAAGAAAAGACGGAGGAAAACATGCCCGACATGACTCACGACCTGAACAGGGGGCCGCACGGCGCGCACCACATCGCCCCTGACGTCCACGGGCAGAACTTCTATGCGATCGACCGGCAATTACAGGACCTGTTGCGGCTCTACATGGAACCCGGCCTGCGCGCGCAGATGACGCCGCATTTCGAGCGGCTGGGCGAACTGGCCGGCGGCCGCCTCGACGAACTGGCGATGATCGCAGACAAGCATCCGCCGGTGCTGCAGCCGCGCGACCGGTTCGGCCGCGACGAGGACTGGATCGACTACCATCCCGCCTATCGCGAGATGGAGAAGATCGCCTACGAGGAATTCGGCCTGCACGCGATGAGCCATCGCGCCGGCGTGCTCGGCCTGACGGAGCCGGCACACCCGCTGGTGAAGTACGCCTTCACCTATCTCTTCGTGCAGGGCGAATTCGGCCTGATGTGCCCGGTCTCGATGTCGGACACGTCGAACTTCACCATGAAGACGCACGCCTCGCCCGAGCTGAAGCACCTCCTGATGGACCGGCTGCTGAGCCAGGACCCGGCCCGCATGATGAAGGGCGCGCAGCTGATGACGGAGAAGGCCGGCGGCTCCGACGTCGGCGCGCTGGAGACCGAGGCCGAGCGCATCGGCGTCGGCGCCGACGGCATCGAGCGCTGGAAAATCTACGGTCAGAAATGGTTCTGCAGCCATGCCGACGCCGACCTGGCGCTGATCCTCGCGCGCCCGCGCGGCGCGGCGCCGGGCACCCGGGGGCTCGCGATGTTCGCCCTGCCGCGGCGCCTCGAGGACGGCTCGCGCAACAGCTACCGGATCGTGCGGCTGAAGGACAAGCTCGGCACGCGCTCCATGGCGTCGGGTGAGATCGTGCTCGACGGCGCCACCGCCTATCTGGTCGGCGACGTGAACCATGGCTTCAAGCAGATGATGAGCCAGGTCAACCTGTCGCGGCTGAGCCATGGCGTGCGTGCCGCCTCGATGATGCGCCGCTGTCTCAACGAGGCGCTGGCCGCCGCCCGAGGCCGACGCGCTTTCGGCAAACCCACCTCGGAATATCCGCTGCTGCGCCGGCAGCTCATGAAGATCATGCTGCCGACCGAGCAGGCGCTGTCGATGTACGCCTTCTCGGCAGACGCGATGGGCCGCGCTGATAAGGGCGACAAGGACGCCGCGAACCTGCTGCGGATCCTCACACCGGTCTACAAGTTCCGCGCCTGCCGCGACAACATCCCGGTCGCCAGTGCCGCCCTCGAGGTCCGCGGCGGCATCGGCTACATCGAGGAATGGGTGACCGCGCGCCTGGTGCGCGACGCCCAGATCGGCACGATCTGGGAGGGCACCTCCAACATCAACGCGCTGGACGTGGTGCAGCGCGCCGTCGGCAAATCCGGCGGCCACAAGACGCTGTCCGCCGCGCTCAAGGCGAAGTACGAGCCGAGCGGCGCCCTGCCAGGCCAGTACAAGGGCCTGCTGGGCGCCACGCTCGATCGCGTCGAACGCTTCGTCGAGGCGGTGGCCGCCGATCCCAAACAGGAAAGGCGCTCCCGCCTCGCCGCCGGCGCGCTCTATCACGCGACGACGGCCGCCCTCCTCGCCTGGGAAGGCGCAACGCTGGGCGCCCAAGGCGGCGACGCCCGCCGTCTCTTGCTGTCACGCCTCGTCATCGAGCATCGCCTCGCCCCGCAGGACCCGCTGTCGCTCGGCGAGCAGGGCTGGGAAGAGGAAGCCATCAACCTCCTCCTCGACGACGCGCCGGTGCCGCTGGCGAAGGCGGCGGCGTTGGTGGGCTAATCCCTTCGCAATCACACACAGCTAAGGATCCCTCACTTCGTTCGGGATGACACCATTGTTGAGATTGGCGCAGTGCGTCGATGCGGAAACGGTGTCATCCCGAACGAAGTAAGGGATCCTTACTGCAACGAATAAATCGCTACGCTAACGCTTCAGCACCTCGTCCGTATGCTCCCCGAGCAGCGGTTCGCGATAGACGGGGCTCGATGGTTCGTTCTTGAAGCGGACGACGGGGCCGAAGTGGAGGCGGCCTTCGTTGTCCGTCACCATGAAGCCTCGCTTCTGCAGGTTGGCGTCGGCGATGGCTTCGGGGAGCGTGTTGACCGGGCCGTAGCAGATGTCGAGCGTGGCGAGATACTCCATCCAGTGGGCCAGCGGCTTGGCCTTGAAGGTCGCTTCGAGGAAATCCGACACAGGCTTCTGGTGAGCGCCGGGCCATTCGCAGAGAGGGGCCATCTCGGGTCTGCCGAGCGCACCCAGCAGGTTCTTGATGAACTTCATCTCCTGGCCCGCAATCACGAGCTGGCGGCCGTCGGACGTATCGTAGACGCGGTAGAAGGCCGAGCCGCCGGTCGTGCGCTGCTGCTTCACGTCGGGCGCCTTGTTCTCGGCGAAGGTCGTGCCGACCACGTTGGCGCAGGAGGCTATCAGCGATTCGTGCATCGAGACGTCGATATAGTCGCCGCGACCGGTGTCCTTGCGGCGCAGCAGCGCCATCAGGACGCCCGCGAGACCATGGAGACCACTGACGAGATCGGCGACGGGGATGCCGGGGATCGCCGGCCGGCCGTCATCGCCCAGGGTCAGGCTCAGCACGCCAGTCATGGCTTCGAGCGCGAGATCGTGCGCCGCGCGGCCGGGATAGGCGCCGTCCTGGCCGAAGGCGCTGATCGAGCAATAGACGATGCCCGGGTTCTTCGCGGCGACGGCGTCGTAGCCGATGCCGAAGCGCGCGGCGACACCGGGGCGGAACGATTCGACCAGCACGTCGGCCTCGCAGGCCAGGCGGAACAGATCGGCGCGGCCCTGCTCGCTCTTGAGGTCGAGCACGACGCTCTTCTTGCCGCGCCCCATGTTGCGGAAGAACACCGAGGTGCGCGCGTCGGGTGGCAGGATGTGGCGACCGGGATCGCCCTCGCCCGGCGGCTCGACCTTGATCACCTCGGCGCCGTGGTCGGCCAGCGACGTGGTGAGATACGGTCCCGGCAGGAACCAGGAGAGATCGACGACCTTGATGCCCTGAAGCTTCATGACGACTTGCCCAATACTGAGTCGTTGTCGGCGCCGAGCGGTGAGCACGCAGATTGCACCAGCCGCTCCCCATCGATGCGCAGGGGATTGGCGAGAACGCGCAGATCGCCCTTCACCGGATGCGGCACGGACGAGACCATGCCGGTCTCGCGCGCAAAGGAACTGTCGAGCGCCTGGTCGAGACGATAGACCGGTGCGGCGGGCAGCAGCCCGTTCATCGACGCGAGCCATTCCGCCGTCGTGCGGGTGCGGAACGTCACGTCGAGTTCGGCCGACATGGCGGCGCGGTTTTTCGCGCGCATATTCGGATCGGGGAAGCGCGGATCGGCCACGAGGTCGGCACGGCCCATCACCTCGCACAGGTTCAGCCAGAATTTCTGCGTCATGCACATGATGAAGATCCAGCCATCCTTCGTCGGGAAGGTCTGGACCGGCGCCAATGAGAGATGGGCGCTGCGCGGCACACGCGGCGAGACATCGCCCTCGTTCAGGTACCAGAGGCCAGGATAGGTGAGCTGATGCATCGCGACGTCGTAGAGACACGTATCGACGTCACAGCCCTTGCCGGTCGTGCGCGCGCGCAGCAGGCAGCTCAGGAGACCGACGATGCCGGTGAGACCGCTCATGCTGTCAATCATCGAGACGCCGACCCTCGTCGGCGGCCCGTCGGGCTCGCCGGTCAGTTCCATCAGCCCGGCCTCGGCCTGCATCAGGAAGTCGTAGCCGGGCCAATCCCTGCGTTCGTTGTAGCGGCCATAAGCCGAGATGTGCAGGCAGACGATCGACGGCTTCAGGTGTTTGAGGCTCTCGTAGTCGATACCGAGCTTCGCCGGCTGCGTGCCGCGCATGTTGTTCACGACGCAGTCGGCGCCCTTCACCAGCGCCTCGAACTGTCGGCGCCCTTCCCCTGACTTCATGTCGAGGGTCACGCTCCTCTTGCCGAGGTTCCAGGCCTGGAAATACTCGCTGTCGTCCTGCCCGAGCTTGTACGGCCCGACCTGTCGCGAGGGATCGCCGCCCTGTGGCGCCTCGATCTTGATCACCTCGGCGCCGAGTTCGGCCAGGAACATCGTGCCGTAGGGACCGGCGCCGAACTGTTCGAGTGTGAGGACGCGGATGCCTTCGAGCGGCTTGCCGTTCATGCTCACGAGATCGGGTTCCGCTTGATCAATTGCCGCGCGATGATGATGCGCTGCATCTCGTTGGTGCCCTCGCCGATGCAGGTCAGCGGCGCGTCGCGATAGAGGCGCTCGATGTCGTATTCCTTGGAGTAGCCGTAGGCGCCGTGGATGCGCATCGATTCGATGCTGTTCTCCAGCGCCGCCTCGGACGAGAAATACTTCGCCATGCCGGCTTCCATGTCGCAGCGCTCGCCGCGATCGAAGATGGCGGCGGCGTCGAGCGTCAGCAGGCGGGCGGCCCTGGCGCGCGTGGCCATCTCGCCGAGCTTGAGCTGGATCGCCTGATGCTCGCAGATCGGCTTGCCGAAGGTCTTGCGCATCTGGGAGTAGCTGGTCGCGAGCCGGAGCGCGCCCTCGGCGATGCCGACGCCGCGCGAGGCGACGTTGATGCGGCCGAGTTCCAGCCCGCCCGCGACCTGCGCGAAGCCCTGCCCCTCGACCTCGCCGATCAGGTGATCGGCGGGAATCTTGTAGTCCTCGAACACCAGCTCACCGGAATCGATCGACTTGTAGCCCAGCTTCTCGAGCTTGCGGCCGACCGTGAAGCCCGGCCCCTTGGGCGTGATGAACAGGCTCATGCCGGTGTGGCGTGGATTGGCCTCGGGATTGGTCTTCACCAGCACGGCGAAGCAATGGCCTTCGATGCCGTTGGAGATCCAGGTCTTGGTGCCGTTGATGACGTAGCCGTCATTGCCGTCGCGCTTCGCCACCATGCGGATCGATTGCAGGTCGGTGCCGGCATCGGGCTCGGTGAGGGCCAGGCCGCCGCGGATCTCGCCGGTCGCGAATTTCGGCAACCAGCGCTCCTTCTGGCGCGGCGTGCCGAACTTCTCGACGGCCAGCGCCAGCATCAGGTGGGAGTTGAAGATGCCGGTGATCGCCATCCACACCGAGGAGACGCGCATCACGATTTCGGCGTAGGTCGTGGCCGGGAGGCCGAGACCGCCATATTCAGGGCTGATCGTGGCGCCGAACAGCCCGAGTTCCTTCATCTGCTCGACGATCTCGGCCGGCCATTTGTCGGCATGGTCGAATTCCTTCACGCGCGGCGCCACCTCGCGCTCGATCCACCGGTCGATGGTGGCGAGCAACTGCGCTTCGTCGGCCTTGTCGATCGTCTTCATTTGGTCCTCCCGGCCGACATCATGCCCGACGGCGGGGAGCGGACAAGGCCGCGGAACCTCAGGACGAAATCGAATGCCGAACCGGCGACCGCAAGGCCGGCCAACCCCTAGGCGCGACGACACAGGTCGTGCATCATCCGCCCCAAACAGAATCCGACAGGAAGGAAACGACATGAGGAGACGTCACTTCACCGCAGGACTCGCGACGCTGCCGTTCGTGCCGACCTTCGCCCTGGCGCAGGGCGACGACTGGCCCAACCGCAATGTCCGCATTGTCTGCCCGTTCACGCCCGGCGGCTCGCAGGACAACATCGCCCGCCGTCTCGCGGTCAAGCTCAGCGAGGAGTTCGGCCAGACTTTCGTGGTCGAGAACCGCACCGGCGCCGGCGGCTCGATCGCCGCCGACAACGTCGCCAAGTCGCCGCCGGACGGCTATTCGGTGCTGCTGGGCAATATCGGCAGCCACGCGCTGGTGCCGCATCTGTATCGCAAGCCGGCTTACAATGCCGTCACCGACCTCGAAACCGTGGCCTGGATCGGCACGCAGCCCAACCTTCTCTGCTGCAATCCGAACTTCGAGCACAACACGCTGCCCAAGCTGATCGCTGCGGCGAAGAAGGACCCCGGCAAGTATTCCTTCGGCTCGTCGGGCCTCGGCACGTCGCCCACGCTCACGATGGAGTTGTTCAAGCAGAAGACCGGCGTCGACATCACCTTCATCAGCTATCGCGGCGCCGCCGCGGCCGCGGCCGACGTGCTGGCCGGCCACCTGCCGATGGTCATCTCCAACATCGATTCGCTGATGGGCCAGGTGAGCGCCGGCAAGCTGAAGCCGATGGCATCCAGCGGCGCCAAGCGCTCGACGGTCCTGCCGGACACGCCCACTTTCGCCGAGACCGTCTCGCCGGATCTCGTCGTGACCTCCTGGTCGATCTGGGCGGTGCCGACCGGCACGCCGGCGAAGATCAAGGACAAGCTTCGCGTCGCGACCGAGAAGGCGCTGAAGTCTCCCGACGTGACGGAGAGCATGAAGGCCGGCGGCTTCGAGCCCGGCGTCATGACGGTCCCCGAGATCGACGCCTACATCCAGACCGAGATCAAGCGCTGGGGCGAGGTCATCCGTGCCGCAGGCATCAAGGCGGAGTAACCACCTCATCCCGGACTTGCTGGCGCCCGGTCTCGATCTGGTGTTCTGCGGCACCGCGCCCAGCCCGGCCTCCTTCAAGGCCCGTGCCTATTATGCCAATCCCGGCAATGCCTTCTGGCCGACCCTGCATGCGGTCGGCCTGACGCCGGAACGGCTGTCGCCGCAGCGCTTCCCCGAGTTGGTCGCACTGGGCCTCGGCCTCACCGACCTCAACAAGACCGAGGTCGGATCGGATCATGAGCTGACGCCCGCGGCGATGGACGCGCAGTCGCTGCACGCCAAGCTGCGGCGCTTCCGCCCCGCCGCCATTGCCTTCACCTCCAAGAATGCGGCGTCGCTGGCCCTCGGCATCAAGACGCCCGCCTATGGTCGCCACGTCGAGCTTCTCGAAGGGGCCGTGGCCTTCGTGCTCGCCTCACCCTCGGGTCGCGCGCGGTCGTTCTGGACGCTGGCGCCCTGGAAAGAAGCCGCCGCGTTCGTTGCCGAACGGCGACGTCTGCGCGAGCGTGCGGCGTGAGGATTGGCCGTCGCGCCGCGCTCGCCAGCCTGGTCGCCCTGCCGACGCTTGCCCGGGCCCAGGATACACAGACGACGCTCCGCGACCTCGCGCGGCGCGCCACGATCTACCTCTTCCCGATCTACGAGATGTACTGCGCCCGCTGGCACGCGACGGTCGACGAAAAGAATCCGCAACGCCAGCGGCTCAACCGCTTCCGCCACATGCCGACGCTCGCCGATCCGAGCACGCGGGACGTCACGACGCCGAATGCCGACACGCTCTATTCCTCGGCCTGGCTCGATCTCTCGCTGGAACCGCTGTTCCTCACCGTGCCGCCGGTGGGCGACCTCTATTACAGCTATGCCTTCATCGACCTGTTCACCGACAATTTCCTCGTCGTCAGCCATCGGCTTGGGGGCAAGGGGCTGGCCACGCACATGATCGTCGGGCCGGCGTGGAAGGGTGACGCGCCGGGCGACGTCACGCTGGTGCGGGCGCCGACGACATCGGTCTGGCTTCTGGGCCGCATCCTGGTCGACGGGCCCGAGGAACTCGACCGCGTGCGCATCCTGCAGAGCCGTGTGCTGCTCGAGACGCCGGACATGCGCAACGAGCGGCGCATCCTCGAAACCGGCGAGTTGATGCGCTTCCGCACGCAGGCGCCGCCCGAACCCGTCGCCGACTGGCCGGCCGCCCATCCCGGCGAGCCCTTCGATCTGTTCGACATCGGCATGCGGGCACTTGGCGAAAGTCCATTGCCTGCGCGTGACCGCCCGCTGTTCGACGCGCTGGCGCCGCTGAAGCTGAAGCCCGGGCGCAAGTTCGACCGGCGCGCCTTCAGCGAGACCGAACGGCGCGCCATCCTTGCCGGCATCGAGCAGGGCCATGCCGAGATCCGCACCGCCGCCGGACACGGCCGGACGGTCGACGGCTGGACCTATGGCGAGCGGCATTTCGGCAATTTCGGCGACGACTATCTCTATCGTGCCGCCACCGCCCTGACGGCGCTCGGTGCGCTGATGCCGGGCGAAGCGGTCTATGTGACCTGTGTCGTGGATGCGGAACGTCGGCCGCTGTCGGGCGCCGACCGCTACGTGCTCACCTTCCCCGCCGGGCGCCTTCCGCCGGTGCGTGCCTTCTGGTCCCTGTCCGCCTACGAAGTCACGCCGGAAGGCCGCGCCTACTTCAGCGAGAATGCCATCGACCGCTATTCGATCGGCGACAGGACCCCCGATCTGGTTCACGGCGCCGATGGATCGCTCACGATCTACATCCAGCGGGAACGCCCTTCGAGCGACCGAGCGGCAAACTGGCTCCCCGCCCCCGCGGGACCGATGCGCCTCGTGCTGCGTGCCTTCCTGCCCGACGACGCGCTGATCGAGGGGCGCTACCGGGTGCCTCCGGTGCGACGCAACTCCGCCCGCTGACCGGCGTTCCTCCAGCGAACACGCAGGAGTCTCCATGACCGCCATCTCGCGCCGATCCATGGCTGCGGGCGCCGGCCTGCTGGTGGGCGCCATCGCCATTGCTGCACGCGCCCAGCAGGTGCCGCCGCAACTGGCAAGCGCCGTTCCCGTCCCGAAGGTTACACTCAGGCCCCTGACCATCAATCCCCAGAAGGTGAAGGGCCTGTCGGCCAATCTCCTCCGCACCCATCACGACACGGAATATGCCGGCACGGTGAAGAAGCTGAACGCGATCGGCGAGCAACTGGCGAAGGCCGATTTCGCGGACATGCCGCCCGAGAAGGTTGGCGAACTGAAGCGCGAGGAGCAGACCGCGCACAACGCGGTGGTCCTGCACGAAATCTATTTCGACGGCCTCGCCGAAGCGCCCACCCGGCCGGCCGGTCTTCTGGCGCAAGCCCTGTCCCGCGACTTCGGCAGTCTCGACCGCTGGAAGGCGGAGTTCGTCGGCACGGCCAGGTCGCTGGCCTCGGGGACCGGCTGGGTGATCCTGGCCTATACGCCGCGTGACAAGCGCCTGTTCAACTACCGCGCCGAAAACGATTCGATGGCACCGGCCGCCGCTGTCCCGCTGCTCGTGATGGACATGTACGAGCATGCCTATTCAGGCGACTACGGCACCGACATCGCGAAATACATCGAGGCTTTCGTGCAGGCGATCAAGTGGACGAACGCAGAGCGCCTCTATCGCGAGGCCATGCGGGTTTAAAGCAAAGCCGTCATCTCGACCGGAGCACCGAAGGTGCGGAGTGGAGAGATCTTCTCTCCCCCAAAAAAGCCGGCAAATCGTCGGGCGAAGGTCTCTCCGCTCCGCGCTGCGCGCTTCGGTCGAGACGACGGGAGTGTCAGGCGTTCGGCTGGACGCGCTGCGATTCTTCCTCTGCCTTTGCTTCGATCGCTTCCATGTCGTCGTCGCTCAGGCCGAAGTGGTGGCCGATCTCGTGGATCAGCACATGGCGCACGATATGCGGCAGATCCTCGCCCGATTCGCACCAGTAGTCGAGGATCGGGCGGCGATAGAGGAAGATCCGGTCGATGTCGTTGGCGACATGGCCCGCGCCGCGCTCCATCATCGAGACGCCCTGATAGAGGCCGAGCAGGTCGAACGGCGTATCGAGTTCCATCTGCTTCTCGATCTCGTCGGACGGGAAGTCGTCGATCTGGATGCGCACGTTGCCGATGTGCTTGCGAAACTCCTCGGGGATCGTCGCGAGCGCCTCGGCGGCGATCGCTTCGAAATCCTCCAGTGTGGGCGCGAGGCCGAAGCACGGCGTGCGCCGAGGATTGTTGAAGACCGGCATGACTCCCCCATATAGGACCCGCGCGCCCTCGCCAAGCGCTCCGTCGTGACCGTTTGCGGCGCTTGCTGTCCCGAGGTTTGGCGCGGTATTCGCATGATCGCGTTCCCGACCGATCCCCTTTAAGCTAGCCGCCGCACATGCTTCGTTTTCTCTTCCGCCGCCTGATCGTGGCGCTGCTCGTCGCCGCGACCGTCATGACGCTTGCGTTCGTCCTGACGCGGCTGTCGGGCGATCTCGCCATATCGATCGCCGGTCCCAATGCCACGGCGGCCGACATCGAGGCGGTCCGCAAGGCTTATGGCCTCGACCGCCCCGTGCTCACGCAGTTCTTCGACTGGGTCGGCCGCGCCGTGACCGGCGATCTCGGTAACAGCTATTTCTTCCAGACGCGCGTCTCGACCCTGATCGCCGAGCGCATGCCGGTGACGCTGACGCTCGGCCTGACGGGCCTTTCCCTCGCGCTGCTCATCTCGATCCCGATGGGCATCCTCGCGGCGGTCCGCGAGAACACCAACTTCGATCGCGCCGTGCAGATGGTCGCCCTGATCGGCCAGGCGATGCCGTCCTTCTGGCTCGGCCTGCTGCTGATGATCATCTTCGGCCTTACCCTGGGCTGGCTGCCGATCTCGGGCACCGGCTCATGGGAGCATTTCGTGATGCCCGGCATTGTGCTCTCCTTCTCCGCGGTGCCCGCCCTCACACGCCTCACGCGCGCCGGCATGATCCAGGCGATGAGCAGCGACTATATCCGCACGGCCCGCGCCAAGGGCCTGTCGCGGGCCTCCATCCTGCTGAAGCATGCGCTGCGCAACGCCGCCATCCCGGTCGTGGCGATCGCCGCCGTGCAGCTCGGCTTCATGCTGGGCGGTTCGATCGTCATCGAGCAGGTTTTCGCCCTGCACGGTGTCGGCTTCCTCGCCTGGGAGAGCATCGCGAAGAACGACTTCCCGGTAGTGCAGGCCGTCGTGCTGGTCCTCGCCGTCATCTATGTGGCCCTGACCATGGTCTCCGACCTGCTGAACGCCGTCCTCGATCCGCGGCTGCGGGCATGAGTGCCGCGATCACGATCAACGCCGGTCCCCGCCGGGGCTGGAAGAGCGCCGGCACCTGGATCGGGGCGGTCATCGTCGGCCTCGCGCTGTTCTGCGCGATCTTCGCGCCGCTGATCGTGCCGCACGACCCGTTTGCCCAGGATCTCAACCGCCGCCTGCTCGTGCCCTTCTGGATGGAGGGGCACAATCCCGACTTCATCCTCGGCACCGACCAGCTCGGTCGCGACTATCTTTCGCGCCTGATCTGGGGCTGCCGCATCTCGATGCTGATCGGCGTCACCGTGACCATCGTGTCGGGCGTGATCGGCATCACCATCGGGGTGCTGGGCGGCTTCTTCGGCGGACGCATCGACGATGCCGTGCTGTTCGCCATCACCACGCGCCTCTCGATTCCGGTCGTCCTCGTGGCGCTCGCGGTCGTGGGCCTGCTCGGCACGTCGATGACCCTGCTGGTGCTGACCCTCGGCCTGCTGCTGTGGGACCGCTTCGCCGTCGTCGCGCGCTCGACCTCCATGCAGGTGCGCAACCTCGACTTCGTGGCGGCCGCCTGGTGCGCCGGCTGCTCGCGCTTCCGCGTGCTGTCGCGCGAGGTGCTGCCCAACATCGCGAGCCATCTCGTCGTGGTGGCGACGCTTGAGATCGCGCTCGCCATCCTGCTCGAGGCGACGCTGTCGTTCCTCGGCCTCGGCGTGCCGCCGCCGTTGCCTTCCTGGGGTCTGATGATCGCCGAAGCGAAGGACTACATGTTCTTCAGCCCCTGGGTGATCGTGATCCCGGGCGTGGCGCTGTTCGTGCTGGTGCTCGGCATCAACCTGCTGGGCGACGGGTTGCGCGACGCCTTCGGAACGCGGTCCCGCTCGTGAGCGCGCTTCTCGAAGTCGAAAAGCTCGAAGTGGGCTTCGGCGGCAGCACCTCGGCGGTGCGTGGCGCCTCGCTCACGGTCGAACGCGGCGAAACCCATTGCCTGGTGGGCGAGTCGGGCTGCGGCAAGTCGGTAACCGCGCTCGCCGTCATGAACCTGCTGGCGCGCGGCGGCCATCGCACGGCCCAGCGCCTCAGCTTCCAGGGCGAGGACCTGCTGAAGCTCGACGATCGTGGCATGGCGCGGCTGCGCGGCAACGCCATGGCGATGATCTTCCAGGAGCCGATGACCAGCCTCAATCCGGCCTACACGATCGGCTCGCAGATGACCGAGGTGATGCGCCGCCACAAGAAGGTGAGCCAGCGGATCGCCATCGACCGCGCCGCCGATCTGCTGGGCCGCGTCGGCATCACCGCGCCGGGCCTGCGCCTCGGCCAGTTCCCGCACCAGCTCTCGGGCGGCCTGCGCCAGAGGGTGATGATCGCCATGGCGCTGATGTGCGAGCCGCAGCTGCTGATCGCCGACGAGCCGACCACGGCGCTCGACGTCACGGTGCAGGCGCAGATCCTGCGCCTGCTGGCGCAGCTCCAGCGCGACCTCGGCCTCGGCCTGCTCCTCATCACCCACGATCTCGGCATCGTGGCCCGCGTCGCCCATCGCGTCTCGGTCATGTATGCCGGCGAAGTCGTCGAAAGCGCCGCGACCGCGCAGCTCTTCGCCGATCCGCGCCATCCCTACACGCAGGGCCTGCTGCGCTGTGTGCCGGTGCCGGGCAAGCAGCGGCAGGATGAACCGCTGGGCTCGATCCCCGGCACCGTGCCGCGCATCGGTCCGGGCTTCGAGGGCTGCGGCTTCCGCGACCGCTGCACCTTCGCCGACGCGACCTGCGCCCACACCGTGCCGCATCAGACCGCCGCGCCCGGCCACGACTATCTCTGCCGGTTGGCGCCATGAGTGTGAGCACGACAGCACTGCCTGCGATCGAACTCAAGTCCGTCGGCAAAACCTTCCGCGTCTCGGGCGGCATCCTGGGCAAGGATCGTCGCGTCGTCGCCGTCGACGGCGTCTCGTTTGCCGTGCCGCCGGGCGGCGTGCTCGGGGTCGTGGGCGAATCGGGCTGCGGCAAGTCCACCCTCGCCCGCCTGATCCTGGGCCTGCTCGCGCCCGACTCCGGCGACATCGCAGTCGAGGGCCAGCGCATCGTCGACATGGATCGCAAGGCCCGCGCGCGGCTGATCCAGCCGGTGTTCCAGGATCCGTTCTCTTCGCTCAATCCGCTGACCCGCATCCGCGACATCGTGGCGATGCCGCTGCAGGCGCAGGGCACCTTCTCCCGCGCCGAGATCGCCAAGCGGGTCGACGAGATGCTGGAGCGTGTCGGCCTGCCGGGCGAGATGGGCAATCGTCTCCCCGCCGAACTGTCCGGCGGCCAGCGCCAGCGCGTTGCCATTGCGCGCGCCCTCGTGCTGCGGCCGCGCATCGTGGTGTGCGACGAGCCGACATCGGCGCTCGACGTCTCGGTGCAGGCGCAGATCCTGAACCTGCTGGCGGAGCTGCGCCGCGACCTCGGCCTCACCTATCTGTTCATCAGCCACAATCTCGCGGTCGTCGAGCACGTCGCGACCGAGGTGGCGGTCATGTATCTCGGCCGCATCGTCGAGAAGAAGCCGACGCAGGCGCTGTTCCACGACCCGGAGCATCCCTACACCAAGGCGCTGCTGGCCTCGGTGCTGACGCCCGAGCCCGGCCTCGGCGTGCCCGACGTGGGCCTGGGCGACGTCATGCCCGATCCGGCCAACATCCCGCCGGGATGCCGCTTCCATCCGCGCTGCCCGATCGCCGAACCGCGCTGCTCAATAGAAACGCCGCCGCTCAGGCCTCGGCCCGGCGGCGGCGTGGAGTGTCTGCTGGTTCCCTGAGATCCCTCGACTTCGCTCGGGATGGAAGTAACGCGCCTGCGGCGCGTTACTTCCACTTCGCGAAGTAGAAGCGCGGCAGTTCGTCGGGGAAGGTCTTGAAGTCCAGCGCCTTCGAGAAGGCGTAGGTGTTCACGTAGGTGTTGATCGGCAGCCAGTAGGCCTTCTCGGTCGCGATCTTCACCGCCGCCGAGTAGGCCTTCTTGCGCGCCTCGGTGTTGGATGTGGAGCCGCCCTCCGCAACAAGCTTCTCGAGTTCGGGATCCTTCGAGTAGTTGTCGAGCGCGCCGGCGCCGAACATGACGGGCATGATGGCCGAGACGTCGTTGATCGAGTAGCTGCCCCAGCTTCCCATGTAGAGCGGCGCCTCGCCCTTCTGGGCCTTCTGGATGGCCGGCGCGACCTGGAGCTGGGTGATCTTGGCGCGGATACCGACGGCGGTGAGATAGTTCTGGATCGCCGCGCCCCACGAGGTCGGCTGCACGTAGCTCACCATCTCGACGTCGAAGCCGTTGGGGAAGCCGGCTTCCGCCAGCAGCGCCTTGGCCTTTGCCGGATCGTAGTCGTACTTCACCGCGGCATCGGCATCGCAGCCGAACTGGCTGGGGAAGCACGGTGCGGGCGGCACGCGGCTGCCGCCGCCCACCAGCTTGTCCGCGAACTGCTTGCGGTCGACCGCGTGCCAGATCGCCTGGCGCACCTTGAGGTTGGTGAGCGGATTGCCCGCCCCCGAGCGGCCGGCGGCGTCGATCGAGAGGTAGCCGACGCGCATCGATTCCTGGCGCACGGCCTGAAGGAACGGCATCTTGTTGATGCTGTCGGTCTGGTCGGGATTGATGTTCCAGATCCAGTCGGCCTTCTGCGCCAGCACCTCGGTCACCGCGGTGGCGAGGTCGGGCACGAAGCGGACGTGCAGCTTCTTGATCGCCGGCACGCCCTTGGGCGAGCCCTTCCAGTAATCGTCGAAGCGCTCGAAGAACACTTCCTTGCCCTGATCGTTCTTCACGATCTTGTACGGACCCGCGCCGACCGGCTTGGCCGAGAAGCCTTCCGGGCCGACCTTCTCGCGATAGGCCTTGGGATGGATCGGCGTCACCATGGCGAGATATTCGAGCGCGGCAGGCGTCGGCCGCTTCATCTTGATGCGCACGGTCCAGTCGCCGGTCTTCTCGGCCTTGTCGATCCAGGCATAGTTGGACGGCGTCGCCACCTTTGAGGCGGGATCGGCCGCCATGTTGATCGTGTAGACGACGTCGTCGGGCGTGAGGCCGCTGCCGTCATGGAACTTCACGCCCTGCCGGATCGTAAGATCGAGCGTATTGTCGTCGGTGAACTTCCAGTCGGTGGCGAGCGACGGCTTGATCTCGAAGGTCGCGGGATCGCGATGCACCAGCATGTCCCACGCCTGGTGCGCGAGGATCAGGCCGGTGCGCTGGCTGTTGAAATACATGTCGACGTTGGGCACGGCGTCGTTGAACAGGATGCGCAACTGGTCGGCGGCCTTCTGCGCCGACGCAGGCGAGGCGGCGGTGGCGCCCAGCAGGGCGGCCGTGGTCGAAAGCAAGGCAGTACGTCGGGTGATCTTCAAGAAAGCCTCCGGTTTGTTGGGGGGAGCCTAGGCCGCTGCGACGCGATGAGGCAAGCTTCACGCCAACTGAGGAGAGAACAGATGACCGCCAAACTCGCCGGCAAGGCCCGCACGCAGGCACTCGCCTCGATCAAGAGCTGGAAAAAAGTACGTGGCCGCGATGCGATCCAGAAGAGCTTCAAGTTCACCGACTTCAACGAAGCCTGGGGCTTCATGACCCGCGTCGCGATGGCCGCCGAAAAGGCCGATCACCATCCCGAATGGTCGAACGTCTACAACAAGGTCGAGATCCTGCTCTTGACTCACGATGCCGGCGGCTTGTCGCTCAAGGACGTGGCGCTGGCGAAAGTGATCGACGCGATCGCGTGACGGCTAGGGCTGCTGCTCAACGCGCACGGCCTCGTCGAAATGCTGGCGTACGCGAACGGCGGAATGTTCGAGAAGCAGACGGGCCGCACGCTCCGCTCCCTCTGCGTCATTGGCCAAGACACGATCGGCGAGCCGTCGCCAGTCGGCCGCCGACTCCGCACGCCCCGCCTGGGTGAGGAAGCTGCTGGCCTGGCCGCGGATGAGCTGCCACATGCCCATCCCGGCCAGCCGCTTGTACATGTCGGGCAGATGGTTGTTGCCGCAGCGCTCCGTCAGGAAGGTCTGGATGCGCACCGACTGGGTCGCGAAATCCTGCGGTGACGTGTCGGGCTTCGCCGCCAGCCCTTCCAGATCGACGACCAGCGACTCCAGGTCGGCCCGCTGTGCCGGACCGGCCCGCCGTGTATACCGGCCCGCCGCGGTCGAGAGCAGCGCCGCACGCAGTTCGAACAGGTCGTCGAGATCCTGGCCCGAGAACTCGGCGATGCGCGCGCCCGAGCGCGGAATGCGCACGACATAGCCCTGCCGCGCCAGCGCAATCAGAGCCTCGCGCACCGTCGCGCGGCTGACCGCATGGGTCTGGGCCAGCAGCTCCTCCTTCAGCCGGTCACCCGGCTTGAGGCGGCCCGTCATCACGTCCTCCAGCACGCGCTCGGCCAGCCGCTCGGGGAGCGACTTCACGAGCTTTCCGAGCGGCATTTCCGGTGGGGGGCTGGCGTCCATGCGACGATCCCTATCTTGTCTGACAATAAACAGTATATTGACCGATTATCGGTGCATTGGGTAGGCTGACAGCTTGGGAGAACTCACATGAACTCACTCGAAATCACCCCTCTGGGTTTTGCGGCGGGCGCCCAAATCCGCGGCATCGATCTTCGCAAGCCCCTGAGCGACGCCGACCAGCGCCTCATCAACGCGGCGTGGCTCGAGCACATCGTGCTCGTCTTTCCTGAGCAGGACCTGACGCCGGAAGAGCAGATCGCCTTCTCGCGCCGGTTCGGCGTGCTGGACGATCACGAATCCCAGGCGCCCTCGACCCTGCATCCGGATCACCGCGAGATCCTCGTCCTGTCCAACAAGATGGTCGGCGGCAAGAAGTCAGGCACCTACAATTCGGGCCGCAACTGGCACACCGACCTCAGCTACACGTCCCGCCCGGCCAAGGGCGCGATCCTTCATTGCAAGGAAAAGCCGCCAGTCGGCGGCGACACGATGTGGGCCAACCTCTATCTCGCGCTCGAGACGCTGACGCCGCCGATCCGCGCCCTGATCGAGACCCTCGAAGCGGTCCACGACGTATCGATGGTGCGCGGCATCGAGCAGCGCGATCCCACCGTGGTCGCCGAGATGAAGCGGCGCAATCCGCCGATCATCCATCCCGTCGTGCGCACGCATCCCGAGACCGGCCGCAAGTCGCTGCTGGTCAACCAGCGCATTCGCCGCTTCGTCGGCATGTCCGACGAGGAGAGCCAGAGCCTGCTGGCGATGCTGAATGCGCACGCGACGTCGCCGGAGTTCGTCTTTCGCCACCGCTGGAGCCTGGGCGACGTGGTGATGTGGGACAATCGCTGCAGCTGCCACGTGGCGCTCGGCGACTTCGACCAGACGAAGCCGCGCGTGATGTATCGCTGCTCGCTCGAGGGCGAGGTCGAGACCGGCCGCGTCGCGGACAATACCGCGAGCGCCGACCGCGAATCGATGCTTCAGGCGGTCGCCGCGGTTTCCTGACGCCCGCCACAAGGGCCCAAGCAAGACAAGAAGAAGAACCGGGAGGATGAAGATGTTGCGTTCGAAGTTCATGGGGCTGCTTGCCGGCAGCCTGCTCGCACTTGCCTTGCCGGCTGCTGCCCAGACGCCGGCCTTTCCCGACAAGTCGATCCGCCTGGTGGTCGGCTTCCCGCCGGGCGGTGCGACCGACGTAATCGCCCGCCTGATGGCGCAGGGCCTCACGACCGAACTCGGCCAGAACGTGCTGGTCGAGAACAAGGGCGGGGCGAGCGGCATCATCGCCTCGGAAATGATCGTGAAGTCGCCGCCCGACGGCTACACGCTGCTGTTCGCGCCGAGCTCGCATGCGACCCTGGGCGCCCTCTACCCGAATCTGTCCTTCGATCCGCTGAAGGACTTCACGCCGATCGCCACCGTGGCGCGCACGCCCTACCTGCTGGTCGTCCATCCCGATCTCGGCGTGAAGACGGTGGCCGACCTCATCGCGCTCGCAAAGTCCAAGCCTAACGGCATCGCCTACGCATCCACCGGCATGGGTACGGCGCAGCATCTCGCAGGGGAAATCCTGCAGCGCACCGCCGGCGTCCAGATCCTGCACGTCCCCTATCGCGGCAGCGGCGCAGTGCGCGCCGACCTCCTCGCCGGCCGCATCCAGACGATGTTCGACAATGTCGCCGTCATGCTGCCCTACGTGCAGCGTGGCGAGATGCGGGCGCTGGCCGTGACCGGTCCGAAGCGCAGCACGCTGGCGCCGGACCTGCCGACCCTGCGCGAGCTCAATCTCGCCGCCGCCGAGATCGAGGGATGGTTCATCGTGCTCGGCCCGGCCGGCGTTCCCGAGTCCGTGGTGAAGCGCCTCAACGATGCGGTGAACAAGGTGCTTGCCCAGCCGGCCACGGCCGAGCGCCTCGCGACCCTCGGCGCCGAGCCGCTTTCCGGACCGCCGCAGGATGTCGTCACCCTCGTCGGCAACGACCGCGATCGCTGGGGCAAGGTGATTCGCGAGGGTAACATCAAGCCCGAGTAAGGACCTGCACGCGGCATGCATCGCTCACATGGGCGTGAGGCCTGTGACATGCGACGGCGCGGCGCCCGTCACCGCGATGTAACCTCTGGAAATCTGCGAACCCTTTCCCAGATGGAGCGCTCAGTAGCGTTCACCACCGGAAAGTCAGCCCTCAGATGTTCACGAGTAGAATCACGCTTGCTGCGGTCCTTGCGGTCGCAGCGGTTGCGCCGTTGCCGGCCTATGCCGCAGGCCTGCACAGCCTCCACGAAGTCGATCAGAACCAGGGACTTGAGGATTGTACCGCCGAGGCGCCGAACGGGGCGCCGCTCGCCAGCGGGCGCATCGTGGCCGTCGACAAGGACGCAAGCCGCGTCACCATCGACTTTCGTCCGCTTCCGCTGCTCCCCGAGGGCGGCGTGCGGGTTTTCGCCGTCGAAGATCCCGCCTCGCTGAAGGGCCTCGGCCCGGGTGACCGTGTCCGCTTCGAGGTGGAACGCGATGGCCGGGGTTTCGTCGTCACGCGTCTGGAGAACAGCAACTAGCTGCGACGCGGGCCGCTCGGCGTGTCCGCGCACACATACCTTTCGAAATCCTTTCGCTTGCGCGCCTTTTCCATGCCGCGAAAGACAGCGCTTATTTGAGTGGCCCCGACCGGTCGCGAAGCCGATGCTTTGCGCAATCAACCGGAGGAAATCATCATGGCGCAACGGCGAACATTCGTGCTGGGGGCACTTGCCGCCACGGCCGCTTCGGCAACCGGCTTCGGGGCGCGGGCGCAGGCCTTTCCAACCAAGCCCATTCGTTTCGTCGTGCCCTTCGCCGCCGGCGGCAATGCCGACGTGACGGCGCGCCTGGTGGGCGACGGCATGTCGCGAAAGCTCGGCCAGACTGTCCTGGTCGACAACCGTCCGGGCGCCGGTGGTGTCGTCGGACAGGAAACGGTGCTGCAGGCGCCAGCCGATGGCTACACGATGGTGATCGGCGCGTTCGGCACGCTCTACGTATCGCCGTTGATGGCCGGCAAGCCGTCGATGGTGCCGTCGTTCGCGCCGGTCAGCATGCTGAGCACCGTGCCGATGATCGTCGTCGTGCCGGCCAACAGCCGTTTCACCGATTTCCAGTCGATGCTGGCGGCGGCCAAGGCCAAGCCCGGCACGATCAGCATGGGACACGCCGGCAACGGCACGCCCAATCACACCGATATCCTGCGCATCCAGGAGAACGAGAAGGTCAGCTTCTCGATCGTGCCGTACCGCGGCTCGGGCGTCGGACTGAACGACGTCCTCGCGGGCCAGATCGACAGTTACGTCGATCAGCTCAGCAGTTCGCTGCCCCATCTGCAGTCGGGCAAGCTGCGCGCGCTGGTCGTCATCGGCGAGAAGCGCACGCCCGAGCTGCCCAACGTGCCGACACTGGCGGAAGTCGGTTGCACGGCCTTCGACGGCGGCACCACACTCGGCATCTTCGTGCGTCAGGATACACCGGCGCCGATCATCGCAACGCTGAACGCAGCGGCGGTCGCGGCGCTCGCCGATCCCGCGATCCGCCAGAAGTTCGTCGACCTCGGGGCGACGGTGCGTCCGTCCACCCCCGCCGAGTTCGGCGCCTTCATGAAGACGGAAGAGGCCGGGATCGGCGATCTCGCCAGGAAGGGACTGTTGAAGCCCGAGTAGTCGGACTACCGGATTTTCGCTTTGCCCTGGCCCTTCGGATCGCCCGCCTTGCCTTTGGCTTCGGCGGCTTCCAGGGCGCCGGCTTCCTCGGAGTCGAGGGCACGCATGGCCTCGCGGGCTGCATCGTCGACGTTGCCCTTCTTCAGAAACTCGGCCGTGCGCTTGTTATAATCGGCGGTGGCGCTGTAGCTGCCCTCGCCCTCGATCTTGCTGCTGGCTTTGGACTTGTCCATGGCTCGCTCCTTCGTTGTCCTGTCCGGGCAACGCGGAACGGAGGCAGAGGTTACGTGAGCAGACCGATCTCGCGATAGAAACGTGCGACGCCGGGATGCAACCTTTGGCGTCCCGGCACCACCGCGACCGTGTTGGCGGCCGTCGTGTCGACGAGCTGCGGCGGCGGAGTGCCGGCCTGCTGCACGGCGTACAAGGCCTTCACGATACGGTAGGCCGTCGTTTCATCGAGTCCGGGCCGCGCCAGCACGAAACTCCAGGATCCTACGGAAGGGATCGCCGCCGCCTGCCCGCGAAAGCTGCCCGCCGCCTGCGTCACCGGCTTGAGGAAAGTGTGCTTGCCGAGGATGCGCCGGATCTCGGCGGCGTCGGGCGCGATGAAGCGCGCGCCGTCCTTGCTGTTGGCCATGGTCATGAATCCGGGCCAGCCATTGCCGCCGCCCCACAGTGCGGCGGCCCGGCCGTCGAGCACCATCGCCGGGCCGTCGCCCGCGCGTTCGAGATAGATCGGCTGGAAGTCCTTCGCGGCATCCAGCCCGAGACCGTCCATGGCGTAACGCCCGAGAATGACCAGTCCCGAGCCACCGGCGCCCCAGGCGATCGGCTTGCCCCTGAGGTCGGCGATCGTGCGATAGGGCGAATCCGCCCGCACGACGAACATGCCGGCGGTGGGATACATGGCCGTCAGTACGCGCAGATCGGCCGGCGCGCGACCGATGCCCTGCAGCGACTCATGCACCACCTCGCCCTGGACCAGCGCGATGTCGAGCGTGCCGGCCTCGAGCATAGGCACGTTCTCGGTGCTGCCCTTCGTGTTGATCGCCTCGATCTCGAGCGTCGGATCGAAACGCCGCACGCCTTCGACGAAGGCCGCGCCATAGACCGGGAAACCGCCCCCGGGCGTAGCGGTGCCGAGACGAACCCTCATGGCCTGCGCTCCCGCCGGCGCTGCCGAAAGCACCAGACCGGCAGCCGCCGCGGCCTGCAGTGCCGCACGCCGGCCGAGAGATGACTTTGTGGTGTAATGCCCGTCATGCGAGTGTGTTGTCCGAGCAGGGGGAGATGACATGCCTGACCGTCCTGAACTCATGGCCATTGGCGACTCCATCTACAACGGCACGCGCTCGCTGACCACCAATGCCGAACTCGCGGCCTTGGCCGTGCCGGCGCAGGTCGCGCGGGCGTTCGGGTGGAACTTCAGGACACCCTCCTATCCCCGTGACGTGCTGTTCGACCTTGAAGACCTGTTCCGCTCCGGGCGCTTCGACCTCGACGGTCTGAAACAATCGGTGCTGGACAACGCGCAGGCGTGGCTCGACCAGGGACGCTGGTCGGCCGACGACTGCTTCGACAACATCTCGATCGCCCAGACCACGATCGCCGACCAGGCCTCGCTCACCTACAACAACAACGTCTCGAAGATTGCCGGATTGATCGAAGCAGTGCGCGACGCCGAGGGCTTCGATTTCGTCGGCGTGCTGCCAGCACTCTATGAGGCGGTCAATGCGAGCTTCCTGCTCAACCCGTCGAACGATCCGGCGAGCGCCTTCGCCGACAGGACGCCGCTCGAGATCCTGGCGCAGCGCAGGCCGAAGCGGCTGCTGGTCAATATCGGCATCAACGACGGCATCTGGACGATCTGCCTGATGGCGACGAAGGACCAGTTCTCGCCCGATGCCATCGCCACCGACATGCACGATCTCGGCGTGCGCCTGAACGACATGCGGCAGGCAGGACAGATCGATCACGTCTATCTCAACCTGCTGCCCAAGCCGAGCTGCGTGGCCAACCTGATGCCGCGGGTCGATCCCGGCGCGCTGCCGCGCGGAGCCGACTATTTTCCCGAATATCTCGGCCGGCTGGGCCAGATCGGCGGCCTCAGCGGCGCCGAGATGAAGGCGCTCGACGAAGGCGTGCGCGATCTCAACCGGCGCATCGCCGACGACCTGTCGGAGACCTTCGGCGGCGAGGGTCTCGCTTTCATCGACGCCTACGGCATGATGGAACTGCACGACAACAAGCACTACCGCGAGACGCGCGAGCACGAGATCTGGATCAAGGACTGGCGGATCAACAACGTGCCACTGCAGCGCTGGCCGCACAAAGGCGGGCTCTACGGGCTCGACAACCTCCATCCCACGGCGGTCGGCTATGCGATCCTGGCGCAGGCGGTCTGCCGGCGGATCGAGGCGGAGGAAGGCCTCGCACCCGTGGCACCGATCGATCTCGCGGCGGCGTTCCGCAGCGATTCGCTGCTGACCGACATGCCGCGCCGGCTCGACATCAGCCTGCTGCTGATCAATCTCGTCGTGGGCTTCGCCGCGCTCGCGCGGCCCGGCGCCTAGGACTTCTTCGCCTCGAAGAAGGGCTCGACGTTGCCCTTGAGCTTGATGGTGAGCGGATTGCCCTTGCGATCCATCGTCTTGCCGACGGCAACGCGAATCCAGCCCTCGCTCACGCAATACTCCTCGACGTTGGTCTTCTCCTGGCCGTCGAACCGGATGCCGATGCCGCGCTGGAGAAGCGCCTCGTCGTAATGCGGGCTCTTGGGATTGGTGGAGAGGCGGTCGGGGAGGGTGTCGGTCATGGGTTTCCTATAGCATCAGCGCGTAGACGATGCCGGCCATCGAGCTGGCCAGCAGGACCGGGATCATCCCGAAGCGGAAGCGGAATACAGCAACAGCACAGGCCGCCGCCAGTGCCACCGCGGCGATATTGGCCGATCCCAGCACCGGCAGGTCGACGGTGGCGCCGAGCAGCTTGACTGTCCGCAATTCGCCGAACAGGACCTGCAGGCCGAACCAGACGGCGAGATTGAGGATCACCCCCACGATCGCCGCCGTGATGGCCGCCAGCGCGCCCGACAGCGCCTTGTTGGCACGCAGCGCCTCGACATAGGGCGCGCCAACGAAGATCCAGAGGAAGCACGGCACGAATGTCACCCAGGTCGTGAGCAGGCCGCCCAGCGTGCCCGCGAGCAGCGGACTGAGCCCGCCATGGTCGCGCCACGCGCCGAGGAAGCCCACGAACTGCGTCACCATGATCAGCGGCCCGGGCGTCGATTCGGCCAGCCCCAGCCCGTCCAGCATCTCGCCCGCCGTGACCCAGCCGTAATTCTCGACGGCCTGCTGGGCGACATAGGCCAGCACCGCATAGGCGCCGCCGAACGTGACCACCGCCATCTTGCTGAAGAAGACCGCGATCTGAGTGAAGATGTCGTCGGGCCCGCGCAGGAACCACAGCAGGGCCACCGGGATGAGCCACAAGGCGAGGAAGATCGAGCCGATCGAAATCGTCCAGGCGAGATTGGGTTTTGCGTGCTCCGGCGTCGCCTCGCCCAGCAGGGAGTCCGCATCGCCCAACGCCGCCCGGTTGCCGGCACCGTGGCCGCCGGCCTGGAAAGCCGTCGAGCCGGCCTTCGTCGCGACGAAGCCGATGAGGCCCGCCACGATGACGATCACCGGAAACGGCACGCCGTAGAAGAAGATCGCGACGAAGGAAGCGACCGCCAGCAGGCGCATTGCGTTGTTGCGCAGCGCCCGCCGGCCCACGCGGATCACCGCTTCGATCACGATCACCAGCACCGCGGCCTTCAGGCCGAAGAACAGGCCCTGCACCAGGGTCACCTTGCCCAGCAGCACGTAGACCCAGGAGAGCGCCATGATGGCGACCATGCCCGGCAGGACGAACAACGTGCCGGCCAGCAGGCCGCCCGCCGTGCGGTGCATCAACCAGCCCAGATAGGTTGCTAGTTGCTGCGCCTCGGGACCGGGCAGCAGGGTGCAGTAGTTCAGCGCCTGCAGGAAGCGCTGCTCGCCGACCCATTTCTTCTCCTCGACGACGATGCGGTGCATCACCGCGATCTGGCCGGCCGGACCGCCGAACGACAGGGCGGCGACCCGAAGCCAGACCTTCATCGCTTCGGCGAAGGGAACGCCGTGCGGCTTCGGTGCGCTCATGACTTCCTCGCGGTCGGGGGCCAGTCGTGTCCCTCGTCGACGGCATCGCGGCACCAGCGATAGAAGGCGTCGTAGAGCGCAAGCCCCGCCTCGAGCTGCGCCAGATCGTCGGCATACATGCGCGACAGGCCGAGCGAGGCGGCGAGAAGTCCGGCCGATTCCGGCGCCAGTTCCGGCCGCGCCGTGTCCGCCCCGCGCACGATCGTCGCCAGCCGCTTCAGCGGCTCGGTTTCGAGGCCGAACTCCTCGACCATCAGGTCGAAGGTGCAGCGCTCGCCGCGATGGCTCCAGTGCACGTTCTCGTGATCGACATCGAACGGCGTGGCGCCGAAACGGTCGGCGACGTCGAGGACCTCCGACGGGGCGACATAAAGGAAGACCGCCTGCGGGTCGACGAAGCGGCGGATCAGCCACGGGCAGGCGATGCGATCGACCTTGGGCCGGCTGCGCGTCACCCAGACGGTTCGACCCTGGGCATCCCGGCGCGGCAGGCGCTCGACGGGCACGGTCGGCAACTGCGCCGCCTGCCAGGCGACGATGCCGCCTTCGAGCACATCCGTGGGCACGCCCTCGTGGCGCAGCCACGCGGCGACGCCCTGGCTGAGTTTCAGGCCCTTCTTGCAGACAATAACGGCAGGGCGGCGGGCGGCGACCAAGGCTGGCCCCCAGGCGGGGACGTCGGCCCACGGGCGGCGCACCGCCCCCGGCACGAGGCGCGGATTGGCGGCGAAGTCTTCCTCGGTGCAGACGTCTATCAGTACGGGTGAATCGGGGCGACCGATGAGGCGAGCGAGCTTGTCAGGAGAAATCGTGTTGGGCGAAGGCATGTGCGGCGTCCTTGTGAAGTGGAGCAGGACGCGATGCTTCGGCTGTCGCCTCGTGGGGAGATCGCGATCCCCATCGACGCCTCTTTTAAAGACAGTGCAAATACTGTCAAGCTTGGCCGATTGCCGCCGCCGCAGCCTGACGTTAGTTTGCGGCCGGGATAATGGGACTGTGAGTGCAGGTATATACCGGGGGTTTCATGGCTTGGGGTCGTCTCTTACTTGTTGCAATGGCCGTCTTGGGCACAGTCGTGGCGTGCAGCCAGGCCTCGCGCGTCGTGCAGTCGACAGCGCAGATCAAGCGCGCCTACTGGGGGCTGCCGCAGGCCGGCCCCGGCGCCGACGTGACCAGCATGGTCACCTGTCCCGGCGGCTATCCCTGCGACGTGTTCGCCAACGGCCCGGCCTATAACGACAACCGTTACGATCTGAACAAGAAGCTGACCGTCATCTGGACGTGCCAGCCGCAGAACTTCGTCCTCGCCGAGGTCGCCCCACCGACCTTCAAGGTCCGCATGGCCTGCGTCGGCGCCGCCCCGATCAAGCCGCGGCGCATCGACATCCTCGAAGCCTCCTGGGGCGGACCCTCCTCGACCATCGACGTGACACAGCAGGTTCGCGACATTTGCGGCGAAGGCTCGACGCGATGCCAGGTGCCGGCGATGGCCTATATCTTCGGCATGCCCGATCGGCTCACCAAGACGCTGCGCATCCGCTACACCTGCGACGGCCAGACGACGCCGGGCCGACAGGCGACCGAGAACAGCGTGGCCGACCTGCGCTGCGAGCAGCCGGCCGACCTGGGTTACTGACGGCCGACGAAAAGCCTTCAGCGCCGATCGGCGGGAACGCCGGCCGGCGCGGGGCTGCGACGGCACTCGCCGTGGAGCAGGCCGCCATAGTTTGCGCCGAGCGGCGTCATCGAGAAGGCGCCGTCGTTTCTGTTGTACGTCATTGTGAAGTTCGGGAAGGTCGCGCGCACGGCCTGGAACGTAATCGCAACACTCGTTCCCTCGGCCAACGACGACCCGTCCCAGACACCCGCCGTGTTGCGGCGATCGTCGAATACGACGCTGAAGTTGCGAACCTGGCCGCCCCGGTCCGTCACCTTGCAGGCGAGCCAGCGCGACTCCGCCATCGCAGGCACAGCGACGACAGCCATACCAGCCACCGTCACCAGTAACGTCGGAAGTCGCATCGGGGCGCTCCGGGCCGCTTACTTAGGCGCCATGCGGATCGCGCCGTCGAGGCGGATCGTCTCGCCGTTCAGCATCGGGTTCTCGACGATGCTCATGGCGAGCTGGGCATATTCCTTCGGGTCGCCGAGACGCGAGGGGAACGGCACCTGCGCGCCCAGGCTCTTCTGCGCCTCCGCCGGCAGACTCATCATCATCGGCGTCAGGAACAGGCCCGGCGCGATGGTGCAGACCCGGACGCCGAGGCTCGCGAGGTCGCGCGCGATCGGCAGGGTCATGCCGACCACGCCGCCCTTCGATGCCGAGTAGGCCGCCTGGCCGATCTGGCCGTCGAACGCCGCGACCGATGCGGTGTTGATGATCACGCCGCGCTCGCCGCCGTCCATCGGCTCGGCCTGGCTCATCGCGTAGGCCGCGACGCGGATCACGTTGAAGGTGCCGATCAGGTTCACCTGGATGACCTGGCTGAACATCGCCAGATCGTGCGGGCCGGACTTGGACACGGTGCGGCCGGAGCGGCCGATGCCGGCGCAGTTCACGACGACGCGCGGCGCGCCCAGCTTCTCGACGACCGTCTTCACCGAGGCCTCCACGCTGGCGGCGTCGGCCACGTTGGTCTTCACGAAGAGACCGCCGATTTCCCTGGCCTTCTGCTCGCCCAGCTCGTCCTGCAGGTCGAAGATCGCAACCCTGGCGCCCGCCGCCGCCAGCGCCGAGGCCGTGGCGCCGCCCAATCCCGAAGCGCCACCCGTGACGATGGCGGCCTGACCCTTGACGTTCATTGCTGTCCTCCGTGGTTGGGCGCTTTTAGCATTTCCACCCCCCTTGCCAAGCCGGGCCGCCGACCCAACCTTTCCCGACATGAGCGACGCATCCGATCTGACCCGGAACGAAGCGACCGTCCGCCGGAACTTCTGGACGAAGGCCCGCCGCAATCTGGGCCGGGTCCCCTTCACCGAGGACGCGGTGGCGGCCTTCTATTGCGCCACCGACAGCGCCACCCCGCTGCCGATCCGTGCAACCCTGTTCGGGGCGCTGGCCTATTTCGTGCTGCCGTTCGACGTCATCCCCGACCTGCTGCTCGGCCTCGGGTTCACCGACGACGCCGCCATCATGGTCGCGGCCTTCACCGCCGCCCGCATGCACATCACGGAGACACACCGCGCGCAGGCACGCGCCTGGCTGCTCAAGGAGCAGGGCCAGACGGAAGCTTCTCGGGGGGCTTCTCCGGCGGGCTGACCGCGGCGGCGCGCCGCCGCTCGCGCGCGACCACATGCTCGCGATGGGCGATGTAGAGCGCCGAGGCGATGACGATGGCGGCGCCGACATAGGTCCAGACGACCGGCATCTCGTTCCACATCAGCCAGCCCATGAAAACCGCGAAGGGCAGCCGCATGTATTCGAACGGCGCGATGGCCGACATCTCGCCGGACTTGAAGGCCTGGACCCAGAAATACTGGCCGACCGTGGCGGTGGAGGCGATGCCGATCGCCAGCACCCAGCCCCAGAGATCCGGCCAGCGCCAGACCCAGATCGCCGGTGGCGCCAGCAGCAGGGTCGAGAAGATCGCGAACTGCGTCAGGATCATCAGCGGCGATTCGGAATCGGAAAGACGCTTCACCAGCAGGATCGAGATGGCCACGCAAGCCGCGTTGGCCAGCGCCACCAGCGCACCGAGCTGGAGGCTCCCCTCGCCCGGCCGCACCATCACCAGCACGCCGGCGAAGCCTACGACCGTCGCCGTCCAGCGTCGCCAGCGGACCTTCTCCTTGGCGATGACCGCCGCGACCACGACGGAGAAGAGTGGTTGCGAGAAGGCGATCGCCGTCGCGTCGGCCAGCGGCAGCATCGAGATGGCGTAAAAGCCCAGCACCATCGAGGTGGTGCCCATGAAGGTGCGCCAGAAATGACCGGCGATGCGCTGGCTGAGCCACGGCTTCACCTTGCCCGTCATCATCAGTGGCAGCAGCATCACCACCGAGAGGATGGCGCGGAAGAACGCTGTCTGGACGCTCTCGACCTGCTCCGACAGCAGACGGATCATCACGCCGGTCGAGGTGAAGATGAAGCCGCCGCTCACCAGCCACAGCGCCCCCTGCACATTGGGCGGAAGGCGCCGCAGCCAGTCCCGCATCAGATCTTCCGCTCGTGGCCGACCCAGTAAGGCTCGCGCAGCGTCTTCTTCAGCACCTTGCCGACGGGGCTGCGCGGCAGCGTCTCGACGAAGTCGACGGTCTTGGGCGACTTGACGCCGCCCAGCTTCTCCTTGGCGAGCCGGATCAGTTCGTCGGCCTCCACCGTCATGCCGGGCTTCAGCTCGACGACGGCCTTCACCGCCTCTCCCCATTTCTCGTCGGGCACGCCGATCACCGCGCAGTCCTGCACCGCGGGATGGCTCCACAGGACCTGCTCGACCTCGCCCGGGAAGACGTTGAAGCCGCCGGAGATGATCATGTCCTTCTTGCGATCGACGATGTAGACGAACCCGTCCTCATCGATGACGCCAATGTCGCCAGTATGATGCCAGCCGAACGCGGAGGCCTCGGCCGTGGCTTCGAGGTTATTGTAGTAGCCCTTCATGACGAGGCCGCCGCGCACGACAATCTCGCCACGTTCCCCACGCGGCAGCAGCTTGCCGTGGTCGTCCATGACCTCGAGCCGCACCAGCGGCGAGACCTTGCCGCAGCTCGCGAGCCGGTGGCGGTTGTTGGTCTCCAGCGCCGCCACGTGATCTTCCGGCGAGAAGAAGGTGCAGATCATGCAGGCCTCGGCCTGGCCGTAGGTCTGTGTCAGCACCGGACCGAACACCTTCACCGCCTCGACCAGCTTGTCGACCGACATCGGCGCCGACGCATAGACCAGATGCTGCAGCGAGCTGTAGTCGTATTTGGCCACGTCGGGGTGGGCGAGCAGCATGTAGATCAGGGTCGGGGGCATGTAGACATGCGTGACCTTGTGCTTTTCGATCGCGGCCAGGATGCCGCCGGGATCGGCCGTGCCCATGAAGATGTTGGTGCCGCCGAAGGCGAGCAGCGGGAACGAGCAGACGCCGGCCGCGTGCGTCATCGGCGCCACCATCAGATGGATCGGCGGCGACGTCACCGGCATGCAGGCCCAGAAGATCGAGTTCATCGTCTCGATGTTGCCGTTGGTGATCTGCACGCCCTTGGGGCGGCCGGTGGTGCCGCCGGAACTCGCGAGGAAGGCGACATCGCCGGGTGCATCGGGCAGGTCCGGCGCCACTTCCTTCTGCGCCGCCAGCCACTCCGTGAAGGACGGCGTGTCGATGCAGATGAAGCCGGTGATGCGCGGGCAGGCCTCGCGGATGCGCGGGAGATAGGACTCGAAGCTCGAATGATAGAACAGCACCTCCACGTCGGTGTTGTTCAGGATGTAGAGATTCTCCTCCAGCGCGTTGCGCGCATTGACCGGCGCCCAGGTGATGCCGGCCCGCACGATGCCCAGCAGGCAGGCATAGGCCGCCGCATGGTTGGGACTGTAGACCGCCGCCTTGGAGCCGCGCCCGAGACCCATCGCCAGCAACCCGTTGGCGACGCGATGCGTCTGCCCGCGCACCTCGCGATAGGTCCAGCCTTGCGTGCCGTCATGCAGGCAATGCCGCTCCGGATAGAGATCGGCGCCGCGGTCGAAATAGTCAATGAGTCTCATTTCGACACCTTCCTAGGGATTGGACACGGGCGGTTTTCCATCCCCCTCGCCCAACGGTCGCTGCATCAGGACGCTGTCGAGCCAGCGGCCGAACTTGAAGCCGACGCTCTTCAGCGTGCCGGTCATCTCGAAGCCGCAGGAGGCGTGGAGGTTGATCGAGGCGACGTGCGCGGAATCGCCAATCACGGCGATCATCTGGCGGCGGCCGTCACGGGTGCAGAGATCGATCAGCGGCACCAGCAGCGCCTTGCCGACGCCCTGCCCGACCGCATCCTTGTCGATGTAGATCGAATTCTCGACGGTGAAGCGATAGGCCGGGCGCGTGCGGTAAAGGCCGGCATAGGCATAGCCCAGCAAGCGCCCGTCCTTCTCGGCCACGATGTACGGCAGGCCGAGATCGAGCACGGCCGAGCGGCGCTTCTTCATCTCCGCAAGGTCGGGCGGATCGACCTCGAAGGAGGCCGTGCCGTGCAGCACGTGATGTCCGTAAATCTCCGCGCAACGCGCCACGTCGGCCTCGGTCGAGGCTCTCACCGTCAGTCCGCTCACGTCGTCAAATCCCCACGCCGGTTCAGGCGGGGACTATAGCGCGTCAGTTGGCGCCGCGCCGTATCTGACCCGCATCCGGGCCGTCGAACTTGAACAGCGAGGCTGCCAGGGGCAATCCGGTCTGCAGGCCGTTCAGCGCAACGTCGACCCGCTGGCCGCGATTGTCGATGATGCTCCAGCCGCGCAGCACCATCGGATTTTCGCCGAGGCGCACGATGACCTTGCCTTCGTTCGGCTTCTTGGTCTGGCTCATGGTGAGCTGCAGCATGCCGTCGGTGCGCTCGATCTTCTCGACCGTGAGGTCGCCGCCCTGCAGCACCATCGGGTCACGCACCAGGAAGGAGGCTGCAGTCCATCCGATCGGCCACTGGCCGAAGTCGCGGTTTGCGATGTCCCACATCGTCACCTGGCTGCCGTCGGCCACGATCTTGAGCTGCGAGGGCGGATCGTATTCGAAGCGCATGCGGCCTGGCCGGCTCACCGAGAGGGTGCCCTGAACGACCGTGCCGCCGGGATTCGACTGGACGAAGCGGGCCTGCATGGTGCGGATGCCGTTGAAGTAGCGCTCCACTTCCGCAACCTGCGGATTGGACGCTGGCGCCTGGGCCTGCTGCACCGGGGCCGGAGCCTGGGCGTGAGCCTGGGCGGCACCGAGCGAGAGGAGGGCGGCAGACGAGAGAGCGGCGAACAGGGTGCGCATGGGGCGGATATGACGGTCGAATACGGCGGAATCAAGCATCGGCAGGCACTTCCCAATCATGTGAACAGCCGTTTACCATGCGGCAACCAGCAGGAGGTAACGCCATGCATGTCGGAATGGCTGCAGTCTTCCAGAACACCGGCCGGGCGCTCAGCGACCGGCAGATCTACCTGAACGAACTGGCGCTGGCCGACATGGCCGAGCCGCTGGGCTTCGACTCGATCTGGTCGGTCGAGCACCATTTCACCGACTACACGATGTGTCCCGACGTGGTGCAGTTCCTGTCCTACATGGCCGGTCGCACGAAGCATGTCCGGCTGGGCTCGATGGTGGTGGTCCTGCCGTGGCACGACCCGATGCGGGTCGCCGAGCAGATCTCCATGCTCGATCACCTTTCAGGCGGCCGCATGATCCTCGGTCTCGGCCGCGGCGCCGGTAAGGTCGAGTTCGATGGGTTCCGCCTCGACATGGGCGACAGTCGCGAACTGTTCGTCGAATACGGCGAGGCGCTGCTGAAGGGCCTCGAGAGCGGCGTGATGGAATACCAGGGCAAGCACTACAGGCAGCCGCCGGTCGAGATCCGCCCCGCGCCGTTCAAGAGCTTCCGCGGCCGCACCTACGCCGCCGCCGTCTCGCCGGAGAGTGCGCGGATCATGGCGCGACTGGGTGTCGGCCTGCTGATCATCCCGCAGAAGCCGTGGCGCGAAGTCGAGAAGGAGCTCGCCGAGTACAATACGCTCTATCGCGAGATCAACGGGACCGACGCGCCGCAGCCGATCTCGGCCGGCTGGACCTTCGTCGACGAGAGCGCGGAGCGGGCGCGCGAGATGGCGGTGAAATACATCGGCGGCTACTACCGCACGGTGCTCGACCACTACCAGTTCGCTGGCGCGCACATGAAGAACCAGCGCGGCTACGAGTACTACGCCAAGATGAACGAGAAGCTCGCTGTCTATGGCGACCAGAAGGCGATCGAGTTCTTCGCCGATCTTCAGGTCTATGGCACGCCCGAGCAGGTCCACGACAAGATCATGGCGATCCACAGGCAGACGAATAACTGCGGCTATGTCGGCGTCTTCTCCTATGCCGGCATGCCGCACGAGGAGGCGGCGCGGAACATGGCGATGTTCGCCAGGACCGTCATGCCCGAACTCAAGGCGTTCGATGCCGGTGCCCCGGTCGACCGCTCGCAGCCCCTGCCCGACCTTCGATTCGCCGCCGCGGCTGCGGAGTAGAAGGCAGGCGCGGGGCCGATCTCCCTGATACGCTGGGGCATGGATTCGTTACCGGCCCCTGCTGGCTGATCTAGATGTTGGATGACCTGAGAGCGGCCTGGCGCCTGCGCAGCGGGCAGGCCCGGGGCTGGCGGCTCGCTTTCCTGACCCTGCTGGTCGTGCTGGCGGGCGCCACCGACGGCGTCGGCCTTGCCCTGCTCGTGCCCCTGCTGAATGCGCTGGGCGCCGCCGAAACCGGCGGCACCGGCGGCTGGCTCGCCCTGCTGCCGCGCTCGCTGCCGGTCCTGCTGTCGCTGTTCTTGGTGGTCGTGATGCTGCGCGCCCTGATCGCCCGCGCCCAGCAGATCGTCGGTGCCGAACTCTCCTTCGACTTCGCCGTGGCGCTGCGGGTCCGCGCCTATGGCGCCATCGCCCGCGCCTCGTGGTCCTGGCTGCGCAGCCGACGCGCCGCCGATTTCCATGCGCTTTTCTCGACCGAGATCGAGCGCGTTGAGCACGCCACGCACCTGCTGCTCGAGGTGCCGGCGAGGCTGTCCATCCTGGCGGCGCACTTCGCCGTGGCCTTTGCCATCGCGCCGGGCTTCACCGCGCTGGCCCTCGCCTTCGGCACGGCCCTCGGCTGGCTGATGCGGCACCGGCTTACGGAGAGCCGGCGCCTGGGCGAGTTCGCCTCCGCAGCCAACCTGCGGGTCAGCCGCGAAATCACCGAGTTCCTCCAGGCACTGAAGCTCACCAAGGCCTATGGCGCGGAGACGCAGCACGTCGCCGCTTTCGAAGCCGCGGCGCGCAGCGCCGAAGGTGCCGACCTCGCCGCCGCCCGCCTGCAGGCCAACACCCGACTCCTCCTGGACTGTATCGTCGCGGTCGCGCTGGCAGGCTTCCTGTGGCTGGCCGCGAGCTGGGCCCGCCTGCCGCTGGCCGATCTGCTGGTCCTGATCCTGGTGTTCCAGCGCCTGCTGCCGATGCTGCAAAGCGTTCAGGAACTCGCCCAGCAGTTCGTGCACGCGGCGCCGGCCTATCGCGCCGTCGCCGACGCCGTCGAGGCCTGCGAGGCAGCAGCCGATTCCGCCCCCGAGCCGGCGGAACCGGCCATCGCCTTCGAGCGCGAGATCCGGATGGAGGACGTGCGCTTCGGCTACGGCGGGGGCCATCCCGACGTGCTGCGCGGTGTCGACCTGTCGCTGCCCGCCGGATCCCTCACCGTGATGTCGGGCGTGTCGGGGGCCGGCAAGAGCACCATCCTCGACCTGCTCGGCGGGCTGCTGACGCCACAATCGGGGCGCATCCTGGTCGACGGACGCGAACTCACGCCGGACATCGCCCCGGCCTGGCGACGCTCGGTCGGGACGATGTCGCAGGAGGCGTTCCTCTTCCACGCCTCGATCCGGGAGAACCTCGCCTGGTCGAAACCCGACGCTTCGGACGAGGCGATGCTCGAAACGCTGCGGCTGGCCGGTCTGACGGATTTGATCGCCGCGCTGCCGCAAGGCCTCGATACGGTCGTCGGCGACCGTGGCGCCAGCCTGTCGGGCGGCGAGCGTCAGCGGCTGGCGCTCGCGCGCCTGCTGTTGCGCGCGCCCCGACTGATCCTGCTCGACGAACCGGCGAGCGCCCTCGATGCCGGCAACGAGGAACGAATCCTGGAGACGATCGCCGGCTTGAAGGGGCGCACGACGATCCTGCTCGTGACGCATCGCCCGGATACCGTCGCCGCCGCCGATCACCACGTCACGCTGGTCGACGGCAGGCTGGTGTGAACAAGGCAGCCTTCGCGTTTCTGGCCAGCGGTTCGTTCCGCTACCTGCGGAGCGTCGCCAAGAACGTCGTGAAGACCGCGCTCGGCCGTCCTCACCGCTATTCGGACGGCGACGTCCTCTATCGGCAGTATGTGCGCCAGCTTCTCGGCGGCCGCAGGCTCTCGAAGATCACCTGCATCTGCTCGACGCTCGAGGGCGCGGGCTCGCAGGCGCTGATGACCATGCGGGCGATCCAGTTCGCCCGCGCCCACGGCCTCACCTACGCTCACACGCCCTTCGGGGAGATCCACCATGCCGAACGGCCGATGCCGGAGTGGGCCGCCGCCTGGGAAGCGCAGTTCAACCTCGGCACCGGCGAGGCGACCGACACGCGCGATGCCATCAACTTCGCCTTCACCTTCCCGACGCTGTGCGCCCTGTACGGCGTCGCCGACGACGAGGCGCCGTTCGACGATACGCTGATCGGGGACTTCCGCCGCAAGTACCGGCTGGGAAAGCCGCGCGCCGCGAGGGCGCTTCCCAGCGTCTGCGTGCATGTCCGCCGGCGCAACCGCCACGACTTCCATTCCGAGGACTCGACCGACATGGCGTGCCTGGCCGCGGTCGTCGGACGCGTTCGCCGGATGCTGGAGGAGCAGCGGCTGCCGCATGTGCTGCGGGTCTTCTCGCAAGGCGACCCGGCCGAGTTCCGCGCGCTCGACCTGCCGCACGACGGCCTGTTCCTCGATGCCGATCCACTCTGGAGCATGCGCGAGATGATCGACGCCGATCTGCTGGTTACAACGCGCGGCACCTTCGGCCACGTGACCGGGCTGCTCTGCGAGGGCGTCGTGCTGGCGGACGGATCGTTCCCGCTTCAACCGGGCTGGCTGACCTACGATGCCCTCGGCGCGTTCGAGGAAGAGAGGCTCGCCTCTGCTGTCTCGGCGAAGATGCGCTCTGCCAGCGGCAGATAGCGGGTCAGCATCGGCTCGAACTTGGTGTACTCGCGCAGCGCCTTCACGATCGCGAAAAGGCGCAACCGGAAGGGCGGCAGAGGCGCACGCGGATCGATCAGCGGGCTTTCGAAGCGCGACGCTTTCGCACCCCGCGCACGGAACTCCAGGGCGAGGCTGAGGCGCGGTTCGGAACCGCCGGTATTGGCGCCGCCCCAGTGGAGAACGTCGCCGCGCCAGCCGATCATCGAACCCGCAGAAGCCGGCAGGGCGATCACGTCCTGCAACGCGCGCCGAAAAACCGTCGGCGGCAGGTCGCGGCGTTCCTCCGTGGCCATCGAAATCTCGCGCGACGATGCGCCAGGCAGCAGGAACATGCAGCCGTTCTCGACGGTGGCATCCGACAGCGGGATCCACACGGAGAGGAACGTGTCGCCGACATCCCGGTAATCCTCGTGCGGGCTCCAGCCGGCGACGCCCCGTTCGCCGGGCACCCAATGCGCCCAGACGACGGTGTTCTGAAGATAGGCTTCGCCCAGCGCCTTGCCGAGGAAAGAGGCAATCCGGGGCGAACGGGCAATGGTCCAGAAATCGTCGAAGACGAAGGCGAAAGCCACGGGCCAGCCGTCGGCGCGGACGGCCTCGACGATGCGCCGCATGCGCGCAATCCGGGCGGAATCGAATACCTGTGGCAGTCTGAAATAGCCATCCTCGTCGAGGCGGCGTTTCTCCCGGTCAGCCGCGCTGTCGGAAATCGAAGAGGCCTCGCCGTCGTCCCAACGCCCCGATCCGATCGATGCGAAGGGCGCGAGCCGGCGCCACCGGTCGACATCGAAAGCTTGCTCGAAGCGCCGCTGCGTTTCCTCGCGCGACAATTCGGACTGCTTCAGAAGCGCATCGACGGCAGACGCCAGATGCTCCGGCGATGCGCGCATCAGCCGGTCGACCGCACATGCGCGAAGAGAGGACGGAGATCGTCGGGCAGGCCACGGATGAAGCCCGGCTCGAAGACCAGCCGCGGCAGCGTTTCCTTCCGGAAGTTGACCGGGTCCTGATACCAGCGCCGCGCGTAGGTGGCATAGACCATGGGCCGCACATGATCCGACCGGTTCGCCGTGCCGCTATGGTAGGTGCGATAGTCCCACAACATGCACGAGCCCACGGGAACTTCGGGATGCAACGGCTCCTGACCTTCGTAATTGCCGCGCCGATGGCTGCCCGGCCAGATCGCGGTGGTTCCTGACAGATCGTTCATGTCGACGAGAGGCAGAGCGAAGGTCAGGGCATAGGCCGGCAGCAGGCGCGATATCTCGGAATTGAACAGGATCGGCCCGTCGTGATGGATGTGCTGATCCTCGGCGCCGTTCAGCGACAGGATCGCGCCGAACGCATCGACGATCGCCGCCTCGTCGAGGACCGAGCGCACCAGCGCCAGCGCGTAGGGATTGGCGAATACGGTCGGCGCGCCGAGGCCGCCGGAAAAACGCAGCGGGATCATGAAGCGCCGGGCGCCGACTTCGAGGGAATCGGCCGCCTCGTGGTCCCGGATCTGGTCCTTGTAGTTCTCGAAGAACTCCGCACGCAGGGACCGGATTTTCTCCGGCGACTCGACATTGTCGAGAATGACGTAGCCGTAGCGCGTGAACCAGTCGCTGGCCGCCTGTATCTGCGGCGAAGTGGCGAGCCCCTCGATCGGGACGCCTGAAAAATCGAAACGGTTCATGTGCGCGGCCTGTAACCCCGGACTGCCGAGTAGGGTACAATCCCCCCGTCAAACTGTCCCATCAATCGAGGAAGTCAAGACATTCTGCTATGAGAATGCAAAATGTCCGCGCCGGACTGTCGGCAGGAGTGCGTTTGAACGCCCGTCATCGCTATCGCGTCTATGGCCTCTTGATCGAGAGCGAGCTGCCGCTGACGTCGGTGCATGAAGCCGCCGGCGGCGGAGACCGCGCCGACTTTACGATCCTCGCGGGCTCGCCGGACCAGTTCGAAGCGATCGCCCCCGGCGAGGCTCGCGATCCGGAAGACTGGATCGAGCATGTGGTGCTGGACGACGGCAGCGTCTACATGAAATCCAGCGAGGTGTTCGAGGCGGTGATTTCCGCCGACGGCCGGACGGCAACCTGCCGCAAGCTGGCCGACGTCGAACAACGGGCCTTCGAGGCCAATCTCCTGAACTTCATCGTCAGCGCCTCGCTCACCCTGCAGGGCGAGGAAACGCTGCACGCGACCGTGCTGGAGACCGACGGTCGCGCCATCGGCCTGCTCGGCGAGAGCGGCGCCGGCAAATCCACCCTCGCCGCCTATCTGATCAGCCGCGGCGCCGACCTGGTCACCGACGACATGCTGCGCCTGGCTTTCGTCGAAGATGTCGTGCTCGCCTATCCCGGCCCCTATCGTCTGAAGCTCCTCGACGGTCCGGGCACGCATTTCCTGCCCGATGCCGTCACCGACGGGCATTTCAACGCTCTGAGCGGCAAGATCATGGTGCGGCCGCGCCGCGAGGGGCGACGCCATCGCTCGCCCGTACCGCTCGCCGCGCTGTTCCATATCGGCTCGCCGGACGACACGGTCGCGGCGATATCGAGCCGGCGGCTGAACGGACTCGAACTGGCCCGGACGCTCCTGTCTTCAGCGATGGATGCACGCTACGGGAAAACCAGTCGCATGGAACGACAGATCCGCTTCGCCGCGCGCGTGGCCGATCTGCTGCCCGTCCATGCGCTGCGCTATCCGAGGACCGTCGAGGCGCTGGACGGCGTCGCCCGCGAGATTCGCCGGGTCGTCGACTCGTGAAGTCGCTGGCCTCCTTCCTCGCCCTGTCAGGCAGCGATCGCCGGCTGCTGATGCAGGCGGTCCTCATGCTGATGCTGGTGCGCGGCGCGCTTCATGTCGCGCCGATAGCGCGGCTGCGCGACTGGACTGGCCGGATGCGGGCCGGCAACCGGCCCGCCGGCCGCATCATCTGGGCGGTGCGCGCGGCTACCCGGCGCGTGCCGGGCGCCACCTGCCTTTCCTCGGCGCTTGCCCTGCAGCGTATGCTGTCCTCCAACGGACATCGGTCGCAGGTTCATATCGGCGTCGCCCGCGTTTCTTCGGCCTTTGTGGCCCATGCGTGGCTCGTCTACGACGGCGCCGTCGTGATCGGTGAAGAGGAGCACGAGAGCTACACGCGGCTCACCGCGTGGGACGCGGGCCAGCACTTCGGCTCGGCGAGCTGACTTGTTCGCCGCCCTGCTCAGCTCCGGCCCCGCGCCGATCGACCTGCGGCCGTTCACGGACGGCCGCGAACCGGACGGCTTCGAGATCGTTGGCCGGGCGCGGCGGGCGGCTCTATGCGCCGGGGCGGGCAGCATGCGCGACTCGCTGGACGGTCGCCACTGGCTCGTCGGACGCGTCCGGCTCGACGCGCGCGACGAGCTCCGCGCGCGACTGGGTGCCGCCGCGACCGCCTCTGATGCGAGGCTGTGCCTTCTGGCCTATGCGCGGTGGGGCGAGGCCTTCACCGATCACCTGGCCGGCGACTTCGCCTTCGCGCTGTGGGACGACCAACGCCAGTGCCTGCTCGCGGTACGCGACCGGCTGGGCGTGCGCGGACTGTTCCACACCCGGACCGCCGATGCCTGGCTGATCGGCGATTCGCTCGACTGGCTCGCCGCACGAAGCGCCACTCCACCCGCGCTCGACGACTACTGGATCGCCGACTTTCTGGCCCTCGGCATGTCGCGGGAATTCGAGCGCACGGTCTATCGCGACATAAAGCGGGTTGCCCCGGCGCACCTGCTGACGCTCGGCGAGGGCGGCCTGTCGCTTCGCCGCTACTGGCGGCTCGAACTCGCGGAACCGCTGTATCTTCGCAAAGCCGAGGCCTACCACGAGCGCTTCCGCGAATTGCTGTCGCGCGCCGTGGCCGATCGCCTGCCGCCCGGCAGGGTCGGCATCGCCATGAGCGGCGGCCTCGATTCGACGACGCTGGCGGCGACGGCCGTGGAAGTGACGGGCGATCCCTCGCGCATCGTGGCCGAGTGCGAGCACTACGAAAGACTGATGCACATCCGCGAGGACCACTACGCCTCGCTCGCCGCCCGGCATCTCGGCATCGAGCTGCGCATCCGGCCGGCCGATGACATTGCCCACGATCCGCACTGGCGCTCGCGCGGCCTGCGACCGGCCGAGCCGGGACTGGGGATGCTCAACGCGCACAACATCCAGCGGATCGGACGCGAAATGGCCGCCATCTCCCCGGTCTGGCTGGACGGCGAGGGGCCCGACAACGCCCTCACCCTCGAGCGGAATGCCTATCTCGGCTGGCTGCGGCGCCGACGTTCGTGGGTAAGGCTGTCGCAGGCGCTCCTTCAGTACACCTCGGCGAAGGGTTTCTCCGGCTGGAGCCAGACGCTGGCGCGTCGGAGCGGGCTGAGACACGTCCCCGAACTGGATCCGTTCGATGTCCTGCCCCCATGGCTGCGGGAGGATTTCGCAAAGAAACTGAATCTCGCGGAACGCCAGCAAGCGCTCGGCCTCGGGGGCGACTCGTCCCATCCCTGGCACACGCTGGCCTACGACTCCTTCACCAGCCCGGCCTGGCAGAGTTATTTCGAGGATCATGCCTTCGAGGAATCGCTGGCCGGCTTCGAGTGGCGCTACCCCTTTCTCGACCTGCGCGTCCTGGAGTTCATGCTGGCGGTCCCACCCGTACCGTGGGGCTGGAAGAAGCGTCTGATCCGCGCGTCGATGCGGGGCCGTCTCCCGCGGGCGGTGCTGGCCCGCGAGAAGACGCCGCTCGACTGCTATCCCGAAATCGCCACGATGCGCACCGCCGGGTTGCCGTCGCTGCCGCAGAGCCATCGGGTCGGCCGCTTCGTCGATCCCGCCTTGCTGCCGGATCTCGCCGCACCGGACCCCGACCTCGCCCTCTCGCTGGGGGTACACGCCCTCGATGGATGGCTGGCCCAAAAACGCCAATGATGGGGCAAAATCAAAGACTTATTGCATTTGCCCGGCAAGGAAACTGTTGGTAGGTTGGACGTTGGCAGTCCTTGGGTCGAAGGCATGAACGGGTCACCCGTCATCTACAAGAAAACGGCACGTCAGGTATCCTGCAGGATCAACGACGAGGTCGCGATTCTGGATCTTGATCGGGCGATTTACTTTGGCTTGCAGGGCGTGGGCGTCCATATCTGGGATGCGCTGGAGCAGCCCCGGTCGGTTGCCGATCTGTGCAGTTCAGTGATGGCTGAATTCGATGTTTCGGAAGCGGTCTGTAGGGCGGATATCTTGAAGGTTCTTGGGAGCCTCGAGGCAGAAGGCCTTGTCGAAGCGACCCTCCAACAAGACCCGCGGGGATGAAAGGCCAGTCCATGATCGACAAATCGATGCAAAGCGGTGACGAGGGCGTGGAGCCTGCGCCGGGCTCGGCCAAGAAGCCCTATGATCCGCCCGTCTTCACCAAGCTGGGCGCACTGCACGAAGTCACTGAGACAATCTCCTTTGCCCGGGGCAATCGCGATGGCCGCATTAACCGGTATACGGGCCGCGGCGGCGTGAACGGGCTGTCCCGCGAGTGCGCTTCCTGAGCCTGCGCACAACGTCGGCAACCTCGCTGATTGTGAGGTGACGGCGGAATTCGATGTTTCGGAAGCGGTCTGTAGGGCGGATATGTTGCCAATTGTCGGGAGCCTCGAGGCAAAGGGCCTTGTCGAGGCAACCCTCGAAAAAGACCCGCGGAGATGAAAGGCCGGTCCATGATCGATAAATCGATGCAAAGCGGCGACGAGAGCGTGGAGCCTGCGCCGGGCTCGGCCAAGAAGCCCTATGATCCGCCCGTCTTCACCAAGCTCGGCGCCTTGCGCGACGTCACGGGGACGATCTTCTTCTCCCCGGGCAATCGCGACGGCCGCAAGAACCGCTACACCGGCCGCGGCGGCGTGAATGGGCTGTCCCGCGAGTGCGCTTCCTGAGCCTGCGCACAGCGTCGGCGATCTCGCCGGTCGTAAGGTGACGGCGGAATTCGAGTTGCTCTGTGAGGCGGTGCGTCCACGCCCGGACCTGACCCGCTTCAGGGAGCTGCTTCTTCAAGGCACGGACTTTGGCTTGCTTGCGGCCCTTGCCGCCGCCCACGGCGTGCGTCCTGCCCTTCTCGATTGCCTGGGCCAGATCGCCTGGGAGATGGTCCCCGAGACCGAAAAGACCGCTCTTGAGCAGTTTCGCCAGCAGCATCTGGCTCGCACGCTGGCCCTGACGGGCGAGTTGTACCGCTTGACGGCTTGCCTCTCCGATGCCGCCATTCCTTTCGTCGCCTTCAAGGGTCCGACACTGGCGCTTTCCCTCCATGGCAGCTTCGCGGGGCGCGAATACAACGACCTGGACCTGATCGTGCCGCCACAACAGGTGGACGCTGCTGAGGCCGCCATCGTTTCCCTGGGCTTTGCCAGCCCCCAGGGCGACCGCGCCTTCCGCCGCGCCTTCCTCGCTTCGCAGCGCCAGTATGCCTTCACCCGCGAGGACGGCACCGCCATAGACCTGCACTGGGCATTCAGCGGGACCCACGCCCCCTTCCCGCTCGCGCCCGAAGATGTCTGGGACGAGCCCGCCGGATTGGCGATTGGGAACCGTACCGTGCCGGTCCTGTCGGCGCCCAATCTCGCCCTGCTTCTGGCTGGCCACGGCACGAAGGAAGGCTGGGCGATGCTCAAATGGGTGAGCGACTTCGCGCGGCTGGTCGACCGCCATCCCGATCTCGACTGGGCGGACCTGCATCGTCGCGCCCGGGCCCGCCGCTGCGGCGAGGCCGTCCTGCTGGCCTGCGCCGTGGCGCAGGACCTGCTGGGGGTCGCGATTCCCGAGGCTCTCGTGCCGGCGGTGGCGGCCAGCGTGCGCGTGCGTGCAAGGGCGCGCGTCGTAAGAGCCTCCCTGCAGGCATCGACTGCGCCACCGCCGTCGGGCGAGCACTTCGCGGATCTCCTGCTCTGCGACCGCCGGATCGACCGGATCGCCGGCGCCCTCCAACTCACCTTCACGCCGACCGCCGGCGACCATGACGCCCTGAAGCTACCGGCCGCGCTCTGGAGCGCCTACTATGTGACCCGACCGTGCCGCCTGGCCCTCAGGATGGTTCTCGGCCGGACCTGACCCGGGAGAGTCCCGACCTGTCACACGGCGAGAACCGCGACCGATTAGGCTTCGGTCCGGAATTTGCGGAAACACCGTTGCCGCGAGGTACCCGGCACGCCAGAAAGCGTCGCCCCGACGCGGCGACCCAAAGAGGAGTTCGCACGATCACGCCCCCGTCCGCCCCCCCACGCCCGCCCTTCGAACGCATCGCCCTCCTCCTCCAGGGCGGCGGCGCCCTCGGCTCCTACCAGGCCGGCGTCTACCAGGCGCTGGCCGAGGCCAACCTGCACCCCGACTGGGTGGCCGGCATCTCGATCGGCGCCATCAATTCCGCCCTGATCGCCGGCAATCCGCCCGAGACGCGGGTCGAGAAGCTGCGCGCCTTCTGGGAGACCATCACCCAGTCGCCGGTGGGCATGCCCAACATGAAGGGCTACGAATTCGCGAGCGACATGCACCACCAGGTGGTGAACCAGATGCGCTCGTTCGCGACGCTCCTGTGGGGCGCGCCGGAATTCTTCAAGCCGCGCTTTCCGCCGCCGATCTTCATGCCCGCCGGCAATCCCGGCAACCTCGCCTATTACGACGTGTCGCCGCTCAAGAGCCTGCTGGAGCGGCTCGTCGACTTCGATCGCATCAATGCCAAGGAGATGCGGTTCAGCGTCGGGGCGACCAACGTCAGGACCGGCAACTTCATCTACTTCGACACCGACACCCACACGATCGGACCGCAGCACGTGATCGCCAGCGGCTCCCTGCCGCCCGGCTTTCCGGCGGCCGAGGTCGACGGCGAGTTCTACTGGGACGGCGGCGTCGTCTCCAACACGCCGCTGCAATGGGTGCTCGATGCGCGGCCGCGCGCCGACACGCTCGCCTTCCAGATCGATCTCTGGAGCGCGCGAGGGGATCTGCCGCGCGACATGATCGAGGTCGATGTCCGCATGAAGGACATCCGCTACTCCAGCCGCACGCGCGCCGGCACCGACCAGTTCCGCCAGATGCAGGCGCTGCGCCGCGCCACCGCCAAGCTGCTGGCCGACATGCCGCCGGAACTGCGGCAGACGCCCGAGGCCGAGCTCGTGGCGCAAGAAGCCGACAGCAAGGTCTACAACATCATCCACACGATCTATCACGCGCGGAAGTACGAGGGCGCCTCGAAGGACTACGAGTTCTCGCGCCGCACGATGGAGGAACACTGGGAGTCGGGTTACTCCGACATGAGCCGCACGCTGGCGCATCCCGAAGTCCTGCAGCGTCCGACCACCCCGGACGGTGTGTTCACGTTCGACCTCGCCCTCCAGGGCCGCAAGGAGACCGAGAAATGAAGATCGCCGACGTCCGCAAGAACGCCTTCGCGATGCCGCTCAACAACCCGAGCTATCCGCGGCCGCCGTACAAGTTCTACAATCGCGAATTCGTGGTCATCACCTACCGCACCGATCCCGAGCTGCTGCGCGCGCTGGTGCCGGAGCCGCTCGAAGTCATCGGCGACACGGTGAACTACGAGTTCATCCGCATGCCCGATTCGACGGGCTTCGGCGACTACACCGAGACCGGACAGGTCATTCCGGTGCGCTTCAAGGACAAGGACGGCACCGTGCAGGAAGGCGGCTACGTCCACGCCATGTACCTCGACGACAACTCGCCGATCGCCGGCGGCCGCGAGATCTGGGGTTTCCCCAAGAAGCTCGCCACGCCCAAGATCAGCCACGAGAACGAGACGCTGGTCTGCACGCTGCACTACGGCTCGGTGCTCTGCGTCAACGCCACCATGGGCTACAAGCACCGCGAGCTCGACCACGCGCCACTGATCAAGGCGCTGGCCAAGCCCGCCTTCATGATCAAGATCGTCCCGCACGTCGACTGCACGCCGCGCATCTGCGAACTCGTGCGCTATTACTGCGAGGACGTCACCCTGAAGGGCGCCTGGACCGGCCCGGCGGCACTTCAGCTTTTCGATCATGCCATGTGCGACGTCTCGCGACTGCCGGTGCGCGAAGTCGTCTCCGCCAGCCATTACATCACCGACCTGACGCTGGGCCTCGGTGAAGTCGTGTTCGACTACCTCGCGAAATAATCAGGGACAGAGAAGGATCAAGCCATGTCGCGTTTCACAGGAAGAATTGCCATCGTCACCGGCGCCGCCTCGGGCATCGGCAAGGAGATCGCGCTGCGTCTGGCCGCCGAAGGCGGCACGCCGGTCATCGCCGACCTCAATCTCGACGCCGCGACCGCGACCGCGAACGAGATCAAGGCCAAGGGTGGCGATGCTTTTGCTGTCGCCATGAACGTGACCGACGAGGCCCAGGTCGAGAAGGGCGTGGCCGACACGATCGCCAAATACGGCAAGATCGACATCCTGGTCAGCAACGCCGGCATCCAGATCGTGAAGCCGCTGGTCGACTTCCCCTTCGCCGACTGGAAGAAGCTGCTGTCGATCCATCTCGACGGCGCCTTCCTCACCACCAAGGCGTGCCTGAAGCATATGTACAAGGCCAAGTACGGCCGCGTGATCTACATGGGTTCCGTGCATTCCAAGGAAGCCTCGAAACTGAAGGCGCCCTACGTCACCGCCAAGCACGGCCTGATCGGGCTCAGCAAGGTGCTGGCCAAGGAAGGCGCTGAGTATAACGTGGCATCCAACGTCGTGTGCCCGGGCTTCGTGCGCACGCCGCTGGTCGAGAAGCAGATTCCCGAGCAGGCGGCGGAACTGAAGATCACCGAGGAGCAGGTGATCAAGAACGTCATGCTGAAGGACACGATCGACGGCCAGTTCACCACGACCGACGACGTGGCCGACGCCGTTCTTTTCTATGCCGCGGCCAAGAGCACGGTGCACAGCGGCCAGTCCGCCGTGGTCAGCCACGGCTGGTTCATGCAGTGAGCGTGTTCGTGCAGTAAGCCTGCCGAACTGTTGCCCTGCGGCCACGGTCGCGGGGCGAGTGCCGTCCGGTTCCCCGGGTTCGGCAACTTAATTGAGGCAACCCTCGTTGGTCTGCGTGCGTCCGTCAGCCCCGGATGCTTCACCCAACGAGGGATTTGGAAAATGAAGAAGGCTCTTCTCGCCGCTGCGGTCCTGATGGCGGTTCCGATGGCTGCCAATGCACAGTCCATGTGGACTCCCGGACCTTCGAACCCCGGCCTCTATATCGGCGGTGAAGGCGGCCTGAACTGGCTGCTGAACAACAACAACTACAACATGGACCTCGGCTTCGCCGCCGGCGGCTTCGTCGGTTACGACTTCGTGGGCCCCAGGATCGAGCTGGAAGGCGTGTTCCGCTCCAACAACGGCCGCGGCACCGCCAACTTCGGCAATGTCTTCAGCAACACCAGCGGCCGCATCGAGCAGCTCGCCATCATGGCCAACCTGTTCTACGACTTCATCCCGGGTGCGACCATTACGCCGTATGTCGGCGCCGGCGCCGGTATCGCCTTCGCCGATGCCTCGATCAACGGCTGCTCTCTCTGCAGCACGCAGTTCGCCTACCAGGGCATCATCGGTCTCGGCTGGAACGTCGACCAGAACTTCCGCGTGAATCTGGATGGCCGCTACTACGGCACGACCAACCCGGGCTGGTACCAGAACAACAACATCACGACGATGCTGAGCATCGCCTACAAGTTCGGGCAGCCGGCGCCGGCCGCTCCGCCGCCCGCCGCGGCGCCGGTGGCTCCGCCGTCGTTCATGGTGTTCTTCGACTGGGATCGCGCGAACCTGAGCGAGCAGGCGCTGACCACGATCCGCCAGGCCGCCAATGCCTACAAGCAGAAAGGCAATGCTCGCGTGACCGCGACGGGCCATACCGATACGTCGGGCACCGAGGCCTACAACATGGCGCTGTCGCTGCGCCGCGCGAACGCCGTCAAGGATGCGCTGGTCCGCGAGGGCGTGCCGGCGACCAACATCAGCGTCCTGGGCCGTGGCGAGCAGGGTCTGCTGGTGCAGACTGGGCCGAACGTCCGCGAACCGCAGAACCGTCGCGTCGAGATCGTCATCCAGTAAGCCGGATCCCGCACGAAACGACCGAACGGCCGGGCTCACGCCCGGCCGTTCTTTTTTGTACGCGACGCGATAGACTGCGGAAAACGACCAGGAGGAACCGCATGACACGCGCCTTCGACATCGCCCCGCTCGACGCCACCTTCGGTGCCGTCGTCACCGGCGTGAAACTGGCCGAACTCGACGACGCAGGCTGGCGCGACCTGCATGCTGCCTGGCTCGACTACGCGCTCCTCGTCTTTCCCGACCAGCATCTCAAGCGAGACCAGCAGATCACCTTCGCCAGGCGCTTCGGTCCGCTCGAATTCGAGATGGCCGCGATCAGCAATGTCCGCTCCAACGGCACGCTGCGCGTCGAGAAGGACAATGACGACGTCATGAAAATCCTGAAGGGCAACATGGGCTGGCATGCCGACAGCACCTACATGCCCGTTCAGGCCAAGGGCGCCGTGTTCAGCGCCGAGGTCGTCCCGACGATCGGCGGCCAGACCGGCTTCGCCGACATGCGCGCGGCCTACGATGCGCTCGACGACGCGCGCAAGGAGCACGTGGAGAAGCTGCAGGCACATCACTCCCTGCACTACAGCCAGTCGAAGCTCGGCCACGAGACGAAGAAAGCGGACGGCGAATATAGCGGCTACGGTCTGCACGACGGGCCGGTGCCGTTGCGCCCGCTGGTTAAGATGCATCCCGAGACCGGCCGCAAGTCGTTGCTGATCGGCCGTCATGCCCACGCCATTCCCGGAATGGCGCCCGCAGAGTCCGAGGCCCTGCTGCAGGAGCTGATCGACTTCGCCTGCCAGCGGCCACGCACCTACCACCACGACTGGGCGCCGGGCGACGCGGTGCTGTGGGACAATCGCTGCCTGCTGCATCAGGCGACGCCCTGGGACATGACCCAGAAGCGCATCATGTGGCACAGCCGCATCGCCGGCGACCCGGCCAGCGAGGCGGCGCTTCCCAACTAGGCCAGGAGCGCCGGAATGCTTCTCGGTCGGCGGCCGGGCCTGTATCATTGCCGCGGAATGAGACCGACCCGACGCGACGCCCTGCGCTGGACCGTTGCCGGCGCGATCGCCGGCATGACGGGCCGGCAGGCTGCGGCGGCCACGAACGCCATCCGCCTGATCTGCGGCCTCGGCGTCGGCAACCCCACCGATCTCTGCGCGCAGCTCATCCAGGATGGTTTCTCGGCCGCCCTCAAGGAACCGGTCGAGTTCGACTACACGCTGGGCGAGGCCGGCCGCCGCGCGGCGCTCGAAGTGATCGGCGCCGAGCCAGACGGCCGCCTGCTGCTGATCGCCGAAATCCTGAACCTCGTGCTGCTCGAGACGCCGGCAGAACCGCTGCTGTCGCGGCTGCAGCCGATCGCGAAAATCACACGCGGCTTCTCGACTGCGCTGGTGGTGAACGGGTTCTCCGACATCAAGGACTGGAACGGCCTCGTCGCGGCGGCGAAGACCGACCGGCTGAAGGCCGCGACGACGGGCCACGACTCGACCATCGGCCTCCTGCTGGCCCTCGTCGAACGCCGGATGAACCTGTCGTTCCAGGCCATCGAGGTGGCCGGCAGCACGGCCGCCATCGACATGCTGCTGACCCGGCGCGCCGACCTCGCGGCGATGGATACGCGGTCCGTGGTGCTGCACAACGCCCGTAACCGCACCAGACTGCGCGTGATAGCGACCTCCGGTGCCAGCCGCTCGCCGCAGCTCCCGGATGTGCCGACGCTGGCCGAACTGGTGGGCGATCCCAAGCTCGCCTACACGATCAGCTTCGGACTGTTCGCGCCCGCCAGGACCACTCCGGCAATAGCGGGCCGCCTGACCTCCGCGCTCCTTGGATTGCGCAACGACAAATCCCTTCAGACCCAGGCACGGCTCGCCAGCATCCCGATTGAATTCGACGGGCCCTCCGCCGTGGGGGCGGCAATCGCGCGCGACAGGCGCGTGGCCTCGGACCTCGCCCGCTAGACGACGCCACCGGCATGGGATTTTTCGCTGGGTAGTCGCATTCGGCGCTGGCCGATTGACGGATTGCCAATCCGGCCCAGTATGAGTGCAACAGGCATCGCCCGAGGACTTCCATGGACAGCGTTCAGCCGGCTCCCACTCTCAACGCTCCGACCCTCAGCGCTCCCGAGCGGGCCCGCGCCCTGCAGCCGCTGCTCGACCGGCATGGTGTCGAGATCGACCGTCGCCGCGAGCTCACGCCGGACGTCGTGGACAGCCTCATCGCCCAGGACATGCTGCGCCTGCTGCTGCCGCGCAGCCTCGGCGGACAGGAGCTGCCGCTCATCGATTTCTGCGAGGCCGTGGAAGCCATCGCCTGGGCGGATGCCAGCACCGCCTGGTTCGTCAACCAGTCCAACGTCTCCTCCGCGACCTCGGCCGCCGCCATGCCGCACGAAGCGGCTCTCGCCACCTTCGGCAGCCCGGGCGTCGGCCTCGCCTGGGGCGCGCGTCACGGCGCCAGCACGGCGATCCGCGTCGACGGCGGCTACCGGTTGAGCGGCACCTGGAGCTTCGCCAGCGGCGGGCGCCACTCGACCTGGATGGGCGCGCACAGCGCCGTACAGAACCCCGACGGCACGCCGCACATGCGCCACGGCCGCGCCGACGACCGCAGTTTCGTGTTCAGGCGCACCGACGCGAGGATCGTCGACGACTGGTTCGTGCTCGGGCTGCGCGGCACCGGCAGCGACACCTACACAGTCGAGGATCTGTTCATCCCCGACGCCATGGCGCCGGCGCGCGACGTGCTGCAGGAACGGCGCGAGACGGGGCCGATCTACACGATCGGCTCGACGCTCCTCTATGCCAGCGGCTTCTGCAGCGTCACCATCGGCCTCGCGCGGCGCCTGCTCGACGCCTATATCGACCTGGCGCGCGGCAAGCACAGCCGCGCCTCGATCAATTCCATGGCGGCCAACAACGCCATCCAGCGCGAGATCGCCCTGCTCGACGCCCGGCTCTCGGCCGCCCGCGCCTTCCTGCATGCCGAGGTTCGCGCGACCTACGACGCGGCCTCGGCGGGCACGCTCGACGTCGACCGGCGCATGCGGCTGCGCCTGGCAACGACGCACGGCATGAACGAGGCGAGCGACGTCTCCATCGCCGCCTATCGCGCGGCGGGAACGACGGCCATCCTCGACAGCGCACCGTTCGAGCGGCGCTTTCGCGACGCCATGAGCGCCAGCCAGCATCTGCAGGCCATGCTCGGTCATGTCGAGATGGTCGGCCGCCACATCCTCGGCGTCGAGAACAAGCTCCAGAACCTCTGAGGCGCCGACGGCGCGCCGGGCATGGCCGGGATAGGCGGCCCGCGGGCACCGCTCGTCCTCAGACGATGAAGAACTCGTTCTCGTTGAGGGTCGGCGCGCCCTGAACCACGGCAAACTGCGTCGCACCGCCCGCGAGGGCGCCGTTGTTGTCGTAGGAAAGCGCACCGGTCGTCGTGTTGTACACGATCTGCGCAGCCAAGCCGGTGGCACTGTCGAGCGCGAATGCCGAAGCGCTCAGTTTACCCATGGCCAGCTCGCCGAAGTAGGTCTGGTGGAGGTAGATGGAATCGTCGGCCACCACATAGTCCAAGATCGTATCCACGTTCGTCACGCCGTCGAGCGGGGCGTTGAAAATGAACGTGTCGTTGCCGGCGCCGCCGGTGAGCTGGTCCATCCCGGTGCCGCCGTTGAGCCTGTCGTTGCCGTTGCCTCCGTTCAGCGTATCGTCGCCGCCATTGCCAAACAGGCGATCGATGCCGCCGCCGCCCATCAGCGTGTCATTACCGTCAGCGCCGTACAGGCGGTCGCTACCGTGGTCTCCCGTGATCGTATCGTTGCCAGCGCCGCCGTAGATCCTGTTGTCGAAATCGTTGCCGCCGAGAACGAGGCCGGTCGCGCCGGCATTCGCCCGCAGGAACTCGATTTCCTGGCCCGCCGTCAGGGTTAGGTTGACGGACGTATAAAGCGAGTCGCTGCCCTCACCGGCCAGTTCGGTCACCACGTCGCCGGCATCGTCGACGTAATAGACATCGTCGCCGAGCCCGCCGCTCATCGCGTCCGCCCCGATCCCACCCGCGAGCCTGTCGTTTCCGCCGCCGCCGACCAGCGTGTCGTCGCCCATGTCGCCGTACAGCTTGTTGTCGAAGCCGTTGCCGGTGAGCGTCAGGCCCAAGGCATCCGAATTAGCGCGAACGATCTCGATTTCCTGGCCCGAACCCAGGGTGAGATCGACGCTGGTGTAGACCGAGTCGATGCCTTCGCCGGCTGCTTCCTGAACCTGGTCCGCCACATCGTCGACCATGTAGACGTCGTTCCCGAGGCCACCGGACATCAGGTCCGCCCCGGTGCCACCGGTCAGCTTGTCGTCGCCGCCACCCCCGACGAGCGTGTCGTTTCCGTCGGTGCCGTACAGTCTGTTGTCGAAACCGTTGCCGGTCAGCGTCAGCGCGGTCGATCCTGCGCTGGCGCGCAGGAACTCGATCTCCTGGCCGTCCGCCAGCGTGTAATCGACACTGGCATAGACCGTATCGAGACCTTCGGACGATGCCTCGAGCACCTGATCCGTCGACATGTCGACGTAGTAGAGATCGTCCCCGGCGCCACCGGTCATCGTGTCGACACCGGCGCCACCGATCAGCCGGTCGTTCCCGCCGCCACCGACGAGGGCATCGTTTCCATCGGCGCCATACAGTCTGTTGTCGAAGCCGTTGCCGGTCAGCGTCAGCGCGGTCATGCCGGCATTCGCACGCAGGAACTCGATCTCCTGACCATCGGCGAGCGTGTAGTCAACGCTGGCAAAGACCACATCGGCGCCCTCACCGACCGCTTCCTGTATCTGGTCCGACGCATTGTCGACGTAGTACGAATCGTCGCCCGCGCCGCCGCGCATCAGGTCCGCTCCGGCGCCGCCGATCAGCTTGTCGTCGCCCCCACCGCCGTTCAGCGTGTCGTTGCCCTCGGCGCCGTAGATCCTGTTGGCGAGGTCGTTGCCGGCAAGCGTGAGGCCAGTCGTGCCCGCATCGGCGCGCAGGAATTCGATCTCCTGATCCGCGGCCAGGGAGAGGTCGATGCCGGTATAGATCGAATCGACGCCTTCGCCCGTCAATTCGACGACCACATCACCGGCATTGTCGACGAAGTAGACGTCGTCACCGGTCCCGCCGTTCATCGTATCCGCGCCGGTTCCGCCGATGAGCTGGTCGGCGTCCGCACCGCCGATAAGGGTATCGGCGCCCTCGCGACCGTAGAGGTAGTCGTTCCCCGCGCCGCCGTTGAAGGTCTCGTTCAGCGCGGTGCCGTAGATCGTGTCGTTGCCTGACGTGCCGTTGACCGCGTCCAGGGCGATCGCCGCCCCCGCGACCGAGTCAATGTTCCCGGCGGCGTCCACGACGCTGAGCGCCGATGTGACCGTACCGCTGACGAACGACGACATGTCGACGACGCCCGCCGACGCCGCCACGGCGATCGTCTGGCCGAGGGAATCGGTGAACGTCACCGTTGCCGTGACGACGTCAGGGTCGATGCCGGAAACGGAGAACGCGACGGCCGTCCGCTCCACCGCGTTGATCGCGGTGTCGGGGATCGACAGAACGAGATTGCCGTCAGCATCCGCCGTCCGGTCGATGCTGACGTTGTCGCTGCCCGAACCACCTAGGTTCAATGCCGCGTCGGTGTAGCTGTCGGAGACGACCGTCACCGAGCCCGTGCCCGTGAACCCATCGGTTGCGGTGAACTGCGCCGTCCAGACCAGCGGGTCGACCGTTGCCACAAGATCCGTGACCGTGCCGCCGACCACGTCGAGGTCTGCGTCCGTGAAGCCGACCGGTGCCTCGCTGAAGGTGAACGTCACCAGAGAACTGGAGTCCGTGTCGCTGAGAGACCCATCGGCGATGGCCACCGTGACGGTGGGATTGGTCCGATCGATGGTGACACTGTCACTACCCGAACCGCCGAGGTTCAGCGTCGCGTCCGTGTAGCTGTCGGCCACCACACTGACCGAGCCTGTTCCGGTGAAGCCATCGGTTGCCGTGAACTGCGCGGTCCAGACCAGCGGGTCGACCGTCGCCACAAGATCCGTGACCGTGCCGCCGACCACGTCGAGGTCGGCGTCCGTAAAGCCGGTCGGCGCTTCGCTGAACGTGAACGTCACCAGCGAGCTGGTCGTCCCGTCGCTCAACGAGGATTCCGCGATCGCGACCGTCACCGTCGGGTTGGTCCGGTCGATGGTGACGCTGTCGGTGCCGGACCCACCCAGGTTCAGCGCCGCATCCGTGTAGCTGTCCGAGGCGACCGTCACCGAGCCCGTGCCGGTGAACCCGTCCGTCGCCGTGAACTGCGCGGTCCACACCAGAGGGTCGAGCGTCGCCACCAGGTCGGTGATCGTGCCGCCCACGACATCGAGGTCGGCGTCCGTAAAGCCGGTCGGCGCTTCGCTGAAGGTAAAGGTGACCAGCGAGCTGGCGTCCGTGTCGCTGAGAGACCCATCGGCAATGGCCACCGTGACGGTGGGATTGGTCCGGTCGACGGTGACGCTGTCGCTGCCCGAACCGCCGAGATTCAGGGCGGCGTCGGTATAGCTGTCGGAGACGACCGTCACGGAGCCCGTGCCCGTGAACCCATCGGTCGCCGTGAACTGCGCCGTCCACACCAGCGGGTCGACCGTCGCCACCAGGTCGGTGATCGTACCGCCCACCACATCGAGGTCCGCGTCGGTGAAGCCGGCCGGTGCCTCGCTGAAGGTGAATGTAACGAGCGAGCTCGCGTCCGTGTCGCTGAGAGACCCATCGGCAATGGCCACCGTAACCGTCGGATTGGTCCGATCGACGGTGACGCTGTCGCTGCCCGAACCGCCGAGATTCAGGGCGGCGTCGGTGTAGCTGTCCGAGACGACCGTCACGGAGCCCGTGCCGGCGAACCCGTCCGTCGCGGTGAACTGCGCCGTCCACACCAGCGGGTCAACTGTCGCCACCAGGTCGCTGATCGTGCCGCCGACCACGTCGAGGTCGGCGTCGGTGAAGCCGACCGGTGCCTCGCTGAAGGTGAACGTCACCAGAGAATTGGCGTCCGTGTCGCTGAGAGACCCGTCGGCGATGACCACCGCAACCGTCGGATTGGTGCGGTCGACGGTGACGCTATCGGTGCCCGAACCGCCCAGGTTCAGGGCGGCGTCGGTGTAGCTGTCGGAGACGACTGTCACCGAGCCCGTGCCGGTGAACCCATCGGTCGCCGTGAACTGCGCCGTCCACACCAGCGGGTCGACCGTCGCTACCAGGTCGGTGATCGTGCCGCCGACCACGTCGAGGTCAGCATCCGTAAAGCCCGTCGGCGCTTCGCTGAAGGTGAAGGTGACCAGCGAGCTGGCCGTGCCGTCGCTCAGCGAGGATTCCGCGATGGCTACCGTCACCGTCGGATTGGTCCGATCGATGGTGATGCTGTCGCTGCCCGAACCGCCGAGGTTCAGGGCGGCGTCGGTGTAGCTGTCCGAGACGACCGTTACGGAGCCGGTGCCCGTGAACCCATCGGTCGCCGTGAACTGCGCCGTCCACACCAGAGGGTCGACCGTTGCCACCAGGTCGGTGATCGTGCCGCCCACGACATCGAGGTCGGCGTCGGTGAAGCCGACCGGTGCCTCGCTGAAGGTGAACGTCACCAGAGAACTGGAGTCCGTGTCGCTGAGAGACCCGTCGGCGATGGCCACCGCAACCGTCGGATTGGTGCGGTCGACGGTGACGCTATCGGTGCCCGAACCGCCCAGGTTCAGGGCGGCGTCGGTGTAGCTGTCCGAGACGACCGTCACGGAGCCCGTGCCCGTGAACCCATCGGTCGCCGTGAACTGCGCCGTCCACACCAGCGGGTCGACCGTCGCCACCAGGTCGGTGATCGTGCCGCCGACCACGTCGAGGTCCGCGTCCGTAAAGCCCGTCGGCGCCTCGCTGAACGTGAACGTCACCAGCGAGCTGGCCGTGCCGTCGCTCAGCGAGGATTCCGCGATGGCCACTGTCACCGTCGGATTGGTCCGGTCGATGGTGACGTTGTCGGTGCCGGCCCCACCCAGGTTCAGCGTCGCGTCCGTGTAGCTGTCGGCGACGACCGCCACCGAACCTGTGCCCGTGAAGCCGTCGGTCGCCGTGAACTGCGCCGTCCACACCAGCGGGTCGACCGTCGCCACCAGATCGGTGATCGTGCCGCCCACGACATCGAGGTCCGCGTCGGTGAAGCCGACCGGTGCCTCACTGAAGGTGAATGTAACGAGCGAGCTCGAGTCCGTGTCGCTGAGAGACCCGTCGGCGATCGCCACCGTGACCGTCGGATTGGTGCGGTCGACAGTGACGCTGTCGCTACCCGAACCGCCGAGATTCAGGGCCGCGTCGGTGTAGCTGTCGGAGACGACTGTCACCGAGCCCGTACCGGTGAACCCGTCCGTCGCCGTGAACTGCGCCGTCCACACCAGCGGGTCGACCGTCGCCACCAGGTCGGTGATCGTGCCGCCCACCACATCGAGGTCGGCATCCGTGAAGCCCGTCGGCGCCTCGCTGAAGGTGAAGGTGACCAGCGAACTCGTGGTGCCATCGCTCAGCGAGGCTTCCGCGATGGTCACTGTCACCGTTGGGTTCGTACGGTCGACCGTGACGCTGTCGCTGCCCGAGCCGCCCAGGTTCAGAGCGGCATCCGTGTAGCTGTCCGAGACGACCGTCACCGAGCCCGTGCCGGTGAACCCATCGGTCGCGGTGAACTGCGCCGTCCACACCAGCGGATCGACCGTTGCCACCAGGTCGGTGATCGTGCCGCCCACGACATCGAGGTCGGCGTCGGTGAACCCGACCGGTGCCTCGCTGAAGGTGAAGGTGACCAGCGAGCTGGCGTCCGTGTCGCTGAGAGACCCGTCGGCGATGACCGCCGTGACCGTCGGATTGGTCCGGTCGATGGTGACGTTGTCGGTGCCGGCCCCACCCAGGTTCAGCGTCGCGTCCGTGTAGCTGTCGGCGACGACTGCCACCGAACCTGTGCCCGTGAAGCCGTCGGTCGCCGTGAACTGCGCCGTCCACACCAGCGGGTCGACCGTCGCCACCAGATCCGTGATCGTGCCGCCCACGACATCGAGGTCCGCGTCCGTAAAGCCCGTCGGCGCTTCGCTAAAGGTGAAGGTGACCAGCGAACTCGTGGTGCCATCGCTCAGCGAGGCTTCCGCGATGGCCACTGTCACCGTCGGGTTCGTACGGTCGACCGTGACGCTGTCGCTGCCCGCCCCGCCGAGGTTCAGCGCCGCGTCCGTATAGCTGTCGGCCACCACACTGACCGAGCCTGTTCCGGTGAACCCATCGGTCGCCGTGAACTGCGCCGTCCACACCAGCGGGTCGACCGTCGCCACCAGATCCGTGATCGTACCGCCGACCGTTTCGAGGTCGGCGTCGGTGAAGCCGACCGGTGCCTCACTGAAGGTGAATGTAACGAGCGAGCTCGAGTCCGTGTCGCTGAGAGACCCGTCGGCGATGGCCACCGTAACCGTCGGATTGGTCCGGTCGACGGTGACGCTGTCGCTGCCCGAGCCGCCGAGATTCAGGGCGGCGTCCGTGTAGCTGTCCGAGACGACCGTTACCGAGCCCGTGCCCGCGAACCCATCGGTCGCGGTGAACTGCGCCGTCCACACCAGCGGGTCGACCGTCGCCACCAGGTCGGTGATCGTGCCGCCCACGACATCGAGGTCGGCATCCGTGAAGCCCGTCGGCGCTTCGCTGAAGGTGAATGTAACGAGCGAGCTCGCGTCCGTGTCGCTGAGAGACCCATCGGCGATGGCCACCGTGACCGTCGGATTGGTCCGGTCGATGGTGATGCTGTCGCTGCCCGACCCGCCCAGGTTCAGCGCCGCGTCAGTGTAGCTGTCGGAGACGACCGTCACCGAGCCCGTACCGGTGAACCCATCGGTCGCGGTGAACTGCGCCGTCCAGACCAGCGGGTCGACCGTCGCCACCAGATCCGTGATCGTGCCGCCCACGACATCGAGGTCCGCGTCGGTGAAGCCTGTTGGCGCTTCGCTGAAGGTGAACGTCACCAGCGAGCTGGCGTCCGTGTCGCTGAGAGACCCATCGGCGATGGCTACCGTCACCGTCGGATTGGTCCGATCGATGGTGACACTGTCGCTAGCCGAACCGCCGAGGTTCAGGGCGGCGTCGGTGTAGCTGTCCGAGACGACCGTCACGGAGCCCGTGCCGGTGAACCCGTCCGTCGCCGTGAACTGCGCCGTCCAGACCAGCGGGTCGACCGTCGCCACCAGGTCGGTGATCGTGCCGCCGACCACGTCGAGGTCCGCGTCCGTAAAGCCCGTCGGCGCTTCGCTGAACGTGAAGGTGACCAGCGAACTCGCGGTGCCGTCGCTCAGTGCGCTCTCGGCGACCGCCACCGTGACGGTGGGATTGGTGCGGTCGATGGTGACACTGTCGCTACCCGACACACCCAGGTTCAGCGCCGTATCCGTATAGCTGTCGGAGACCACGGTCACGGAGCCGGTGCCGGTGAACCCATCGGTCGCGGTGAACTGCGCGGTCCACACCAGCGGGTCGACCGTCGCTACCAGGTCAGTGATCGTGCCGCCCACGACATCGAGGTCCGCGTCGGTGAAGCCGACCGGCACTTCGCTGAACGTGAACGTCACCAGCGAGCTGGCGTCCGTGTCGCTGAGAGACCCATCGGCAATGGCCACCGTGACCGTCGGATTGGTCCGATCGATGGTGATGCTGTCGCTGCCCGACCCGCCCAGGTTCAGCGCCGCGTCAGTGTAGCTGTCGGAGACGACCGTCACCGAGCCCGTACCGGTGAACCCGTCCGTCGCCGTGAACTGCGCCGTCCACACCAGCGGGTCGACCGTCGCCACCAGGTCGGTGATCGTGCCGCCCACCACATCGAGGTCCGCGTCGGTGAAGCCGACCGGTGCCTCACTGAAGGTGAATGTAACGAGCGAGCTGGCGTCCGTGTCGCTGAGCGACCCGTCGGCGATGACCACCGTGACCGTCGGATTGGTCCGGTCGACGGTGATGCTGTCGCTGCCCGCCCCGCCGAGGTTCAGCGCCGCGTCGGTGTAGCTGTCCGATACGACCGCCACCGAGCCCGCGCCGGTGAAGCCATCGGTCGCGGTGAACTGCGCCGTCCAGACCAGCGGGTCGACCGTCGCCACCAGGTCGGTGATCGTGCCGCCGACCATGTCGAGGTCCGCGTCCGTAAAGCCGATCGGCGCTTCGCTGAAGGTGAAGGTGACCAGCGAGCTGGCGTCCGTGTCGCTGAGAGACCCATCGGCAATGGCCACCGTGACGGTGGGATTGGTGCGGTCGATCGTGACGCTGTCGCTGCCCGCCCCGCCGAGGTTCAGCGCCGCGTCCGTATAGCTGTCCGATACGACCTCCACCGAGCCCGTGCCGGTGAATCCATCCGTCGCGGTGAACTGCGCGGTCCACACCAGCGGGTCGACCGTCGCTACCAGGTCGGTGATCGTGCCGCCCACGACATCGAGGTCGGCGTCGGTGAAGCCCGTCGGCGCCTCGCTGAAGGTGAACGTGACCAGCGAGCTGGCGTCCGTGTCGCTGAGAGACCCGTCGGCGATGGCCACCGTGACCGTCGGATTGGTCCGATCGATGGTGACACTGTCGGTGCCCGAGCCACCCAGGTTCAGAGCGGCATCCGTGTAGCTGTCCGAGATGACCGTCACGGAGCCGGTGCCGGTGAACCCGTCCGTCGCGGTGAACTGCGCGGTCCACACCAGCGGATCGACCGTTGCCACCAGGTCGGTGATCGTGCCGCCCACGACATCGAGGTCGGCGTCGGTGAAGCCGACCGGTGCCTCGCTGAAGGTGAACGTCACCAGAGAACTGGAGTCCGTGTCGCTGAGAGACCCGTCGGCGATGGCCACCGTGACCGTCGGATTGGTCCGATCGATGGTGACACTGTCGGCGCCCGAGCCGCCCAGGTTCAGCGCCGCGTCGGTGTAGCTGTCGGAGGCCACCGTCACCGAGCCCGTGCCGGTGAACCCGTCCGTCGCCGTGAACTGCGCCGTCCACACCAGCGGGTCGACCGTCGCCACCAGGTCGGTGATCGTGCCGCCCACGACATCGAGGTCCGCGTCCGTGAACCCGACCGGTGCCTCACTGAAGGTGAATGTAACGAGCGAGCTGGCGTCCGTGTCGCTGAGAGACCCGTCGGCGATGGCTACTGTCACCATCGGATTGGTCCGATCGATGGTGACGCTGTCGCTACCCGACCCGCCCAGGTTCAACGCCGCGTCGGTGTAGCTGTCGGAAACGACCGTCACGGAGCCGGTGCCCGTGAACCCATCGGTCGCCGTGAACTGCGCCGTCCAGACCAGCGGGTCGACCGTCGCCACCAGGTCGGTGATCGTGCCGCCCACGACATCGAGGTCGGCGTCGGTGAAGCCGACCGGTGCCTCGCTGAACGTGAACGTCACCAGAGAACTGGAGTCCGTGTCGCTGAGAGACCCGTCGGCGATGGCCACCGTGACCGTCGGATTGGTCCGATCGATGGTGACACTGTCGGCGCCCGAGCCGCCCAGGTTCAGCGCCGCGTCGGTGTAGCTGTCGGAGGCCACCGTCACCGAGCCCGTGCCGGTGAACCCGTCCGTCGCCGTGAACTGCGCCGTCCACACCAGCGGGTCGACCGTTGCCACCAGGTCGGTGATCGTGCCGCCGACCACGTCGAGGTCGGCATCCGTGAAGCCGACCGGTGCCTCACTGAAGGTGAATGTAACGAGCGAGCTCGAGTCCGTGTCGCTGAGAGACCCGTCGGCGATAGCCACCGTAACCGTCGGATTGGTGCGGTCGACGGTGACGCTGTCGCTGCCCGAACCGCCGAGGTTCAGGGCAGCGTCGGTGTAGCTGTCGGAGACGACTGTCACCGAGCCCGTGCCCGTGAACCCGTCGGTCGCGGTGAACTGCGCCGTCCACACCAGCGGGTCGACCGTTGCCACCAGGTCGGTGATCGTGCCGCCCACGACATCGAGGTCGGCGTCGGTGAAGCCGACCGGTGCCTCGCTGAACGTGAACGTCACCAGAGAACTGGAGTCCGTGTCGCTGAGAGACCCGTCGGCGATGGCCACCGTGACGGTGGGATTGGTGCGGTCGATGGTGACACTGTCGCTACCCGACACACCCAGGTTCAGCGCCGTATCCGTATAGCTGTCGGAGACCACGGTCACGGAGCCGGTGCCGGTGAAGCCATCGGTCGCCGTGAACTGCGCGGTCCACACCAGCGGGTCGACCGTCGCTACCAGGTCAGTGATCGTGCCGCCCACGACATCGAGGTCGGCGTCGGTGAAGCCGACCGGCGCTTCGCTGAAGGTGAACGTCACCAGAGAACTGGAGTCCGTGTCGCTTAGAGACCCGTCGGCGATGGCCACCGTGACCGTCGGATTGGTCCGATCGATGGTGACACTGTCGCTGCCCGAGCCACCGAGATTCAGGGCGGCGTCGGTGTAGCTGTCCGATATGACCGTCACCGAGCCGGTGCCCGTGAAGCCATCGGTCGCAGTGAACTGCGCGGTCCACACCAGCGGGTCGACCGTCGCCACCAGATCGGTGATCGTGCCGCCCACGACATCGAGGTCCGCGTCGGTGAAGCCGACCGGTGCCTCGCTGAACGTGAACGTAACAAGCGAACTCGAGTCCGTGTCGCTGAGAGACCCGTCGGCGATGGCCACCGTCACCGTCGGGTTCGTACGGTCGACCGTGACGCTGTCGCTGCCCGAGCCACCCAGGTTCAGCGCCGTATCCGTATAGCTGTCGGAGACCACGGTCACGGAGCCCGTGCCGGTGAACCCATCGGTCGCCGTGAACTGCGCTGTCCACACCAGCGGGCCGACCGTCGCCACCAGGTCGGTGATCGTGCCGCCCACGACATCGAGGTCCGCGTCCGTGAAGCCGACCGGTGCCTCGCTGAAAGTGAACGTAACGAGCGAACTGGAGTCCGTGTCGCTGAGCGACCCGTCGGCGATGACCACCGTGACCGTCGGATTGGTCCGGTCGACGGTGACGCTATCGCTGCCCGAGCCGCCGAGATTCAGGGCGGCGTCGGTGTAGCTGTCGGAGACGACCGTCACCGAGCCCGTGCCGGTGAACCCGTCCGTCGCGGTGAACTGCGCCGTCCACACCAGCGGGTCGACCGTTGCCACCAGATCGGTGATCGTGCCGCCCACGACATCGAGGTCGGCGTCCGTGAACCCGACCGGTGCCTCGCTGAAGGTGAAGGTGACCAGCGAACTCGCGGTGCCGTCGCTCAGCGAGGCTTCCGCGATGGCCACTGTCACCGTCGGGTTCGTACGGTCGACCGTGACGCTGTCGCTGCCCGAGCCGCCGAGATTCAGGGCGGCGTCGGTGTAGCTGTCCGAGACGACCGTCACGGAGCCCGTGCCGGCGAACCCGTCCGTCGCGGTGAACTGCGCCGTCCAGACCAGCGGGTCAACTGTCGCCACCAGGTCGCTGATCGTGCCGCCGACCACGTCGAGGTCGGCGTCGGTGAAGCCGACCGGTGCCTCGCTGAACGTGAACGTCACCAGAGAACTGGAGTCCGTGTCGCTGAGAGACCCGTCGGCGATGGCCACCGTGACGGTGGGATTGGTGCGGTCGATGGTGACACTGTCGCTACCCGACACACCCAGGTTCAGCGCCGTATCCGTATAGCTGTCGGAGACCACGGTCACGGAGCCGGTGCCGGTGAAGCCATCGGTCGCCGTGAACTGCGCGGTCCACACCAGCGGGTCGACCGTCGCTACCAGGTCAGTGATCGTGCCGCCCACGACATCGAGGTCGGCGTCGGTGAAGCCGACCGGCGCTTCGCTGAAGGTGAACGTCACCAGAGAACTGGAGTCCGTGTCGCTTAGAGACCCGTCGGCGATGGCCACCGTGACCGTCGGATTGGTCCGATCGATGGTGACACTGTCGCTGCCCGAGCCACCGAGATTCAGGGCGGCGTCGGTGTAGCTGTCCGATATGACCGTCACCGAGCCGGTGCCCGTGAAGCCATCGGTCGCAGTGAACTGCGCTGTCCACACCAGCGGATCGACCGTCGCCACCAGGTCGGTGATCGTGCCGCCCACGACATCGAGGTCGGCATCCGTAAAGCCCGTCGGCGCTTCGCTGAACGTGAACGTCACCAGCGAGCTCGTGGTGCCGTCGCTCAGTGCGCTCTCGGCGATCGCCACCGTGACCGTCGGATTGGTCCGATCGACGGTGACGCTGTCGCTACCCGAACCGCCCAGGTTCAACGCCGCGTCCGTGTAGCTGTCGGAGACGACCGTCACCGAGCCGGTGCCGGTGAACCCATCGGTCGCGGTGAACTGCGCCGTCCACACCAGCGGGTCGACCGTTGCCACCAGGTCGGTGATCGTGCCGCCCACGACATCGAGGTCGGCGTCGGTGAAGCCGGCCGGTGCCTCGCTGAAGGTGAAGGTGACAAGCGAGCTCGCGTCCGTGTCGCTGAGAGAAGCGTCCGCAATCGCCACCGTGACGGTGGGATTGGTTCGGTCAACGGCCACGCTCGCGGCGGGCGACGCCGCTCCCTCGTTGCCGGCGATGTCGATCAGGCTGGCCGTCACGTCGACCGTGCCGTCGCCCTGGAGGGCGATCACGCCCGGCGGCACCTCCACCGAGGCGCTGCCGGCCAGGATGTCGCCTGCCGTCAGAGCATAGGTGACGGACTGTCCGCCCCAGTTGACCTTCAGCGAATAGCCAAGCACTGCCTCGCTGCCGGACAGGTCGACCACGACGGCAGTGCCGTCCGCCGCCTCAGACCCGTTCAGCCCGTCGAGTGCGCTCTCCGGAACGACCGGCGCGACCGCCAGCGCCGCCGGCGCGACCGTGTCCACCGTCACCGGCGTCGGCGTCGAGGCTGGCCCAACGTTGCCCGCAATGTCGGTCAGGCTTGCCGTCACGTCGAACGTGCCGTCGCCCTGGGCCGCGATCACACCGAGGGAGATCTGGACCGTGGCGCTGCCGGCCAGGACCTCGGCCCCGGTCACAGCGCGGCTCACGACCTCGCCGCCCCAGTTCACCGTCAGCGTGTCGCCAGCCTCGGCGCCGAGGCCCGACAGGTCGACCACGACCTCTGTCCCGTTCGAGGCTTCGCTGGCGTTGACACCGCCCGCCCCGTTCTCGGCGATCCCCGGCGCCAGCGGTGCCGGCGGCGCGACGGTATCGACCGATACGAGGGTGGCCGGCGAATTCGCACCGACATTGCCGACCGAATCGGTCAGGCTGGCGGTGACGTTGAACGCGCCATCGCCCTGCGCCGCGACGGTTTCCGGCGGCACCGCGACTTCGACGCTGCCGGCCACGATATCCCCGGCCGTCAGGAGGTGGGTTACGACCTCGCCGCCCCAGTTCACCGTCAGCGTATCGCCGGCAACCGCGCCGGTCCCGGACAGGCTGACCAGGACCACCGTGCCGTCCGCCGCTTCGGCGGCGTTGATTCCCCCAGCGGCATTCTCCGCCACGGTCGGCGCGGCCGGCGGCGGTGGCGGCACGCTGTCGAAGGCGGTCAGCTGATTGCCGCTGGCCGTGAGGCTGCTGGCCGACACGTCCGCCAGGTCGATCAGCGAATCACTGCTGTCGGGCGAGCCGCTGGACGTCCCCTGGATGTAGACGAAGGTGTGCCCGATGCCGCCGATCGTCGCCTTGAAGGCGACCGAGCTGCCGGTGGAGCCGATATCGTGAGCCTGGAGATACTGCACCGCCGCGGCCACGTCCGACAGCGACTGCAGGTTCACCGCGGCGGCATAGGTTGTCGCGTCGTCGAAGGTGATGATGCCGTTGGAGATGGCATGCGACTTGACCGTCGCGCCGGTGTTCAGCTGCAGCGTCGATGCCACTGCACGGGTGAAGGCGGTGACGACGGCGGCGCCGGAATAGCCGAGCTTCTCGCTGACTCCTGCGGTCGCCCCATAGGCATAGTCGGTGATCGTGTCGTAGCCGACGATGGTACCGGACGTGCCCGAACCGCCGATCGTGAGGGCGGAGGATCCGGCGGCGAAGTTGTAGATGTCGAGGCCTGCCCCGCCCGTCAGCGTGTCGGCACCGGCGCCCCCCGTCAGCGTATCGATCAGCCCGCTGCCCACGATCGTGTCGGCGCCCGTCGAGCCGGTCACCGAGATGACGTCCGTGCCCGACGTCCAGCTCGAGAAGGTGAATCCCGACAAGTCGAAGGATCCGGCCGACGGCAGCGTGACCGCGAAGGTCTGCGTCGAGGCCGTACCGGTGATGGTCGAGGTGCTGGAAATCTTGCCGGCGCCGAACTGCGTCGCGTTGAACGTCGCGACGGAGCTGCCGGACGTGTTGACGAAAGTGATCCCCTCGATGTTGACGAAGCCGTCAGTGCCGTTGGTCGCCGCGGCGGTGAGGCTGATGCTGGTGCCGGCGCCCGCCACGCCGATCTGGAGGGCGTCGTTGTCGGCCCCGCCATCGTAGCGGTCGGTGACCTGGACCTGCGTGGTGTTGCTGACGATCAGCGTGTCGTTGCCGGCGCCGGCCAGGACCGTCGTGCCCTGGATCGCGCCCGTAATCGTCTCGGCCCCGCCCGAGCCGTTGACCGTGATCGTGTCGGTGCCGGAGGTCCAGGTGGGAAAGGTCCAGCCGGACAGGTCGGCCGAGCCGCCCGAATCGACATTGACCACGATGGCGTTGGTAAACGCCGTCCCGGTGACGGCGACCGTCGACGCGATCTTGCCCGTACCGAACTGGTTGGCGTTGAAGGTCGCCGTCGACGTGCCCGACGTGTTGACGAAGGCGATGGCCTCGACGCTCAGGAACCCGTTGACCCCGTCGGAGGCGGCAGCGCTGAGATCGATGCTCGTGCCCGCAGCCGCGAGCCCGACCTGCAGGATGTCGTTCGAGGCGCCGCCGTTGTAGCGGTCGCCCGACGTGACCTGGTTGGACGCGCTGACGACGAACCGGTCGATCAGGCTGCTGCCGACGACGATCTCGTCGCCGGTCGAGCCGGTCACCGTGATCGTGTCGGTTCCTGAGGTCCAGGTGCCGAAGGTCCAGCCCGACATGTCGAGCGAACCGGCGGCGGACAGGTTGATCGCCAGCGCCTGCGTGGAGGCCGTGCCGGTGATCGCCACCGAATTGGAAATCTTGCCCGCGCCGAACTGGCCTGCGTTGAACGTTGCGACCGACGTTCCGGACGTGTTGGTGAAGTTGACGGCCTCGACGTTGAGGAACCCGTTCACGCCGTCCCTAGCCGCCGCGCTGAAGTCGATCGTGACTCCCCCGCCCGCCGCGCCAACCTGCAGGATGTCGTTGCCTGCGCCGCCATCGTACCGGTCGCCCGCCGACACCTGCGCGGTCGCGCCGACAAACAATGTGTCCGTCTGGCTGCTGCCGACGAAGATCTCGTTGCCCGTCGAGCCGGTCAGCGTGATCGTGTCGGTGCCGGAGGTCCAGCCCGTGAAGGTCCAGCCCGACAGGTCGAGTGAGCCGCCCGTGGCCATGTTGAGGGCGAGTGCCTGGGTCGAGGCCGTGCCGGTGATCAGCGCCGTGTTCGAAATCTTGCCGGCGCCGATCTGGGCCGAGCCGAAGGTCGCGGTCGACGTGCCGGACGTGTTGACGAAGGCGACGCCCTCGATGTTGACGAAGCCGTCGATGCCGTTGGTCGCCGCAGCAGCGAGGCTGATGCTGGTACCGGCGCCGACCAGGCCGACCTGCAGCGTGTCGGTGTCTGCCCCGCCGTCGTAGCGATCGCTGACCTGGACCTGCGTGGTGTTGCTGACGATCAGCGTGTCGTTGCCGGAACCGGCCAGGATCGTCGTCCCGTGGATCGCGCCGGTGAAGGTTTCGGCGCCGCCCGCCCCGTTGACCGTGATCGTGTCGGTGCCGGAGGTCCAGGTCGGGAAGGTCCAGCCGGACAGGTCGGCCGAGCCGCCCGAATCGACATTGACCACGATGGCCTGCGTCGAGGTCGTGCCGGTGACGATCGCGGTCGAGGAAATCTTGCCGGCGCCGAACTGGTTGGCGTTGAAGGTCGCCGTCGACGTGCCGGCCGAGTTGACGAAGGTGATGCCCTCGACGCTGATGAATCCGTTGACCCCGTCGGACGCGGCCGTGCTGAGATCGATGGAAACGGCGGCCGTCGTCGCGCCGACCTGGATGACGTCGTTGCCGGCGCGACCGTCGTACAGGTCTCCGGCCGAGATCTGGTTCGAGGCGCCCACGACGAAGCGGTCGATCTGGCTCGTGCCGACGATGCTCTCGGTGCCGGTCGAGCCGGTCAGGCTGATCGTGTCGGTGCCAGATACCCAGGTGACGAAGGTGAGGCCCGACAGGTCGAGCGAATTGCCTGCGGCGAGATTGACGGCAAGTCCCTGGACTCCCGCCGCCGTTCCGGTGATCGTCGCGGCGGTCGAGATCTTGCCGGCGCCGAACTGGCTCGCGTTGAAGGTCGCCGTCGACGTGGTCGACGTATTGACGAAGGAGATGGCCTCGATGTTGACGAAGCCGTCGATGCCGTCGCTCGCGGCGGCCGTCAGGCTGACGGTCACGCCGGCGCCGACCGTGCCGATCTGCAGCGTGTCGATGTCGCTGCCGCCGTCGTAGCGGTCGTTCGACTGCACCTGCGTCGTGGCGCTGACGATCAGCGTGTCGTTGCCCGCGCCGGCCAGGATGGTTGCGCCCTGGATGGGGCCCGTGATCGTGTCGGCGCCGCTCGAGCCGTTGATCGTGATCGTGTCGGTGCCGGCGGTCCAGGTGGCGAAGGTCCAGCCCGACATGTTGAGCGCGCCGGCCGTCGCCATGTTGACCACGAGGGCCTGCGTCGACGTGGCGACTCCGGTGATCGCCGCCGTGGTCGCGATCTTGCCGGTGCCGAACTGGGCGGAGTTGAACGTCGCGTTCGACGTGCCCGAGGTGTTGGCGAAGGTGAGCGCCTCGACGCTGACGAAGCCATTGACGCCGTCGGAGGCGGCCGCGCTGAGGTCGATGGCGGTGCCGGCGCCCGCGACGCCGATCTGGAGAATGTCGTTTCCGGCGGCGCCGTCGTAGCGGTCCGCGGCCGATACCTGGCTGGTCGCGCCGACGACGAACCGGTCGATCTGGCTGCTGCCGACGATGGTTTCGTCGCCCGTCGAGCCCGTCACGGTGATGATGTCGGTGCCGGAGGTCCACGTCGCGAAGGTCCAGCCCGACATGTCGAACGAGCCGCCGGCGGACAGGTTGACCGCCACGGCCTGGACCTGGGTGGTGCCGGTGAACAGCGCCGTGCTGGAAATCCTGCCGGTACCGAACTGGCTGGCGTTGAAGGTCGCCGTCGTCGTTCCGGAGGTGTTGGCGAAGGTGACGCGCTCGATGTTGACGAAGCCGTCGACGCCGTCGCTGGCCGCCGCGCTGAGATCGATGGCCGTGCCCGTCGTCGTGCCGATGCGCAACGTGTCGGCATCGTCGCCGCCGTCGTAACGGTCGCCGGCCTGGACCTGGTTCGTATTGGTGACGATCAGCGTGTCGGTGCCGGCACCCGCCAGAATCCGCACGGCCTCCGTGGCGCCCGTGAGCGTCTCCGCGCCGGTCAAGCCATTGACCGTGATCGTGTCGGTGCCGGAGGTCCAGTTGGCGAACGTCCAGGTCGAGAGGTCGATCGATCCGGCGGCCGCCACGTTGACCGTCAGCGCCTGGACGGCGCCGAGCGTTCCCGTGATGGCGGCGGTGACGGCAATCTTGCCGGTTCCGAACTGCGCGGCGTTCAGGGTCGCCGACGACGTGCCGGAGGTGTTGACGAAAGCGATGCCCTCGACGTTCAGGAAGCCGTTGACCCCGTCGGCGGCGGCGGTGCTGAGATCGATGCTCGTGCCGGCGCCCGCGACGCCGACCTGGAGGATGTCGTTGCCCGCGCCGCCATTGTAGCGGTCGGTCGCCGAGACCTGGTTGCTGTCGCTGACGACGAACCGGTCGACCTGGGTGCTGCCGACGATGATCTCGGTGCCGGTCGAGCCGGTGAGGGTGATCGTGTCGGTTCCCGACGTCCAGGTGGTGAACGTCCAGGTCGTGAGGTCGATCGACCCGCCCGACGCCACGTTGATCGCCAGGGCCTGGTCCGCCGCGGTGCCGGTGATCGCCGCGGCCGTCGCGATCTTGCCGGTCCCGACCTGCGCGGCGGCGAGCGTCGCGGTCGAGGTGCCCGACGTGTTGACGAAGGTGATGCCCTCGACGCTGAGGAAACCGTTCACCCCATCCGACGCGGCGGCGCTGAGATCGATGCTGGTGCCGGCGCCCGCGACGCCGACCTGGATCACGTCGTTGCCGGCACCGCCATTGTAGCGGTCGGCGGCGGAGACCTGACTGGTGTCGCTGACGACGAACCGGTCGATCTGGCTGCTGCCGACGATGATCTCGTCGCCCGTCGAGCCCGTGATCGAAATCGTGTCGGTGCCGGACGTCCAGGTGGCAAAGGTCCAGGCCGACAGGTCGAGCGCGCCGCCGGCGGAAAGATTGATCGCCACGGCCTGGGTGGCCGCGGTGCCGGTGATGGCCGACGCCGCCGATATCTTGCCGGTCCCGATCTGCGTCGCGTCGAGCGTCGCCGTCGCGGTACCCGACGTGTTCACGAAGGTGATGCTCTCGACGCTCAGGAAGCCGTTCACGCCGTCATCCGCGGCGGCGCTGAGATCGATGCTCGTGCCGGCACCCGCGACGCCGACCTGGATCACATCGTTGCCGGCGCCGCCATTGTAGCGGTCGGCGGCGGAGACCTGATTGGTGTCGCCGACGACGAAGCGGTCGATCTGGCTGCTGCCGACGAGGATTTCGTCGCCGGTCGAGCCCATGATCGAAATCGTATCGGTGCCGGAGGTCCAGCCGGAGAAAGTCCAGCCCGACAGGTCGACCGAGCCGCCCAGCGCCGCGTTGATCGCGATGGCCTGCGTCGAGCTCGCGCCGGTGATCACCGACGCGTTCGAGACCCTGCCGGCACCGAGTTGCGCGCTGCCCAGCGTGACGGTCGAGGTGCCCGACGTGTTGACGAAGGCGAGGCCTTCGATGCTGACGAAGCCGTTGACGCCGTCCGAGGCGGCGGCACTCAGATCGACGGTAACGCCCGTGGTCGTCGAGCCGATCTGAAGCACGTCGTTGCCCGCGCCGCCGTCGTAGCGGTCCGCGCCGGACACCTGGGCGGTGTCACTCACGACGAAGCGGTCGATCTGGCTGCTGCCGACCAGGATTTCGTCGCCGGTCGAGCCAGTCAGCGTGATCGTGTCGGTGCCGGAGGTCCAGCCGGAGAAAGTCCAGCCCGACAGGTCGACCGAGCCGCCCACCGCCGCGTTGATCGCGATGGCCTGCGTCGAACTCGCGCCGGTAATCACCGCCGCATTCGAAATCTTGCCCGCGCCCAACTGCGCGCTGCCGAACGTCGCGGTCGAGGTGCCCGACGTGTTGATGAAGCTTATGCCCTCGATGCCGACGAAGCCGTTGACGCCGTCCGAGGCGGCGGCGCTGAGATCGACGGCGACGCCCGTCGTCGTCGAGCCGATCTGAAGCACGTCGTTGCCTGCGCCGCCGTCATACCGGTCGGCCAGCGAGACCTGGTTCGTGGCATTGACGACGAAACGGTCGGCTTGGCTGCTGCCGACGAGGATTTCGTCGCCCGTGGCGGCGCCGATCGAGATCGTGTCGGTGCCCGACGTCCAGGTCGCGAAGGTCCAGCCGGAGAGATCGACCGACGTGCCGGCGCTTGTATTGACGACGAGGGCCTGGGTGAAGGCCGTGCCGGTGATCGCCGCCGTCGTCGATATCTTGCCGGCGCCGAACTGGGCGGCGTTGAACGTCGCCGTCGACGTGCCTGAGGTGTTGACGAAGGTGATCGCCTCGAAATCGAGGAAACCGGCCACGCCGTCGGTCGCCGCAGCGCTCAGGTCCACACTGGTGCCGGCGCCGGCCGTTCCGATCTGGATGACGTCGATGCCCGGATCGCCGCCGGCGCTGAAAGTATCGGTCGCACTCACCGTTCCGGTCGCGACGATGAACGTGTCGCTGGCCGTCGTTCCGTTGAACGTGTCGGTACCCGCTGTCGCGGTGAAGCTTGCCAGCACACCGGCAAAGGCCGCTACGCCGGATGGCGTGAGCGGAGGCGGCGGCGACACGCCGGCCGGCACGTCCAGTTCCCACTGCCCGGCCCGGTCGGCGGCGCCCACGAGGCGTGTCGATGCGAGGACGGGAGCGCCGAGCGCATCGCCGAGCGCTGCGACGAAGACGGCACCCTCGGGGCCGAGAGCGGCTTCGCAGGACCAGAGACGGAGTTCCCCCGCTGCCGAAAGCGCGCGCCGAAGGAGTGCCAGATCGTCCGCGTGAGCCGGCAGGCACGCGCGCGTCACCGCGCCGGCGGCGAAGTCGATCTGCCCGGCACGTCCGTGAGCGATGACGTGAACGACGGCGAGGTCGCGCCTGCCGGCCAGTGCCGCGGCCATCTGCGCCAGAGCCGGACGCGAGCCGTCGAGGAGAATCGCCTCGATGCCAAGCTGCAGCGAGCCAGCAATCAGGAGCGCATCCCCCACCGCGGGATCGACGAACGCCACCTGGCTTCTATTCACGATGGATCCTCTGAGCGGCTGCAACTATGCATTTACGCAGATCAGACACGCTGTACCGTGCGACCACTTACGGCAAGCTGCACCGCAAACGCAAGAATTGCGGAAGTCACAAATGCGTTTATCAGCGATTATTATTTCAGCCGGGATGAAGACAAAATTCGGCCCAAATCGGCGCGTGGCGCGGCCTCGATCTGGGCGTCGGTCTCACGGTCGCCCGCAGCCGAGAGAAACCGGACACGGGGCCGCCCGCGGAATCTCCGCTTTCCTAATGAAATAACTTGGTCGCGGCTCGCCCCCGAGGGGTCACCGAGGGTCGGCTCAGGGCGCCTGCGCCGGGCTCCCGGCCGGGGGCGCCGCCTTTTCGACGACGACGTCCCAAGGCGATCCGAGCAGCGCGCCGGCCGCCGTCAGGAACGAGAAGCTGAGCTTGCCGGCCGACGGGATAGCCAGGCCGTTCATGGCGGTGAGAACCCGGCTGCGCTGCTTGCCCCTGAAGGAGAAGTTGACCGGCGAGTCGAAGATGACCGCATCGCCCAGTTCGACCTTCAGCCGGACCGACTGGTCGTCGGGCTCGCCGGCTTCCTTGACGAACATGCCGACCAGGGTGAGCGACATGGCTGTCGGGAACGACGTGGCCTGGACCTGCTCCAGCAGGTGGAACAGGCTCAGCCGGCCGGTCTGGCTGTCCACCGCACTCGACTGCGCGCACGTCATGAATATGAGCTGCATTTCCCACCCCGATCTGTCGTCCCCGCCTTCCAGTAGCGCAAGAAGGCCGGGTACGGCCAGCGGCTAGACCGTCCCCAGCCCCATGCCGCCGTCGACCCGCAGGATTTCGCCGGTCACAAACTGCGCCTCGTCCGATGCGAGATACAGCGCGGCGTAGGCCGTATCGAAGCCGGTGCCCATCCTGCGGCGCAGCGGCACCATGGCATTGCGCTCGGCGCGCACGGCGTCGGTGGTGCGGCCGCTCGCCTCTGCGATGCCGGTGACGGCCATGGGCGTGTCCATGAAGCCCATCATGATGGCATTGGCGCGAATGCCGTAGCGCGCGTTGGACTGCGCGACATGGGTCGTCAGCCGGTTCACCGCGGCCTTGGAAATCTCGTAGGCGAGCTGCGTCGCGCCACTGGTGGCGGCCAGCGAGGAGATGTTGACGATGGCGCCGCACTCCTGCTCGCGCATCAGGGGAAGAGCCGCCTTGGTGGTCAGCCACATGCCCTTCAGGTTCACCGCGAGGATGCGGTCGAGCACCTTCTCCTCGAGCCGGTGCGCCGGCGCATCGCCGCCGCCGCCGATGCCGACATTGTTGATCAGGATGTCGATCCGGCCGTAACGCGCGCGCGCCTCGGCGACGATGCGCGCGCAGTCGGCCGCCTTGGTGATGTCGGCCGCCATCGAGGACAGGACAGGCGCCGCGCCGCCCTCGCGCGCGAGTTCGTCGGCCGCGATCACCGCCACCGTCTTGTCGGCGCGCTCGCCGACGCGATCGACGCAGAGCACGGTCGCGCCCTCCCGCGCCAGCAGGAGAGAGATGGCGGCGCCGTTGCCGATCGTCTCCCCCGGCGTCTGTCCGGCGCCGACGACGACCGCGATCTTGCCCGCAACCCGCTTGCCCATGTCCCGTCCCCTCAAGCCGTCTTGGTCTTGAGGATCTCGAGTTCGCTCCTGACGCCCGCGATCATGCAGGACAGATCGGAGGTCACCATCACCATGTCGAAGCCGCGCTTGATGGCGCCGGCGGCGAACTCGGCAGTGGCGCAGTGCATGACGCACTTGATGCCGGCCTTGTGCGCGGCGGCCAGGATCTTGTCACAGGTCGCGATGTGCAGCGGATCGGGATTATCGCCGCGCGGCGGCAGGCCGAGCGCGAACGACAGGTCGGCCGGGCCGATATAGACCGCGTCGAGGCCGGGCGTGGCGCAGATCGCGTCGAGGTTGGCAATGCCTTCCCTGGTCTCGATCATCGCCATGACGACGATTTCGTCATTGGCCTTGGCAACATAGTCGGCGCCGCCATAGTGCACGGCGCGCACCGGGCCGGAGGAGCGCATGCCGACCGGCGGATAGCGGCAGGCCGCGACCGCCTTCGCCGCTTCCTCGGCATTGTTCACCAGCGGCACGATGATGCCGTAGGCGCCGAGGTCGAGCGCCTTCATGATGGCGGCCGGCTCGTTCCAGGCCACGCGCACCACCGGCACCGTGTCGGTCTGGGAGATGGCCTGCAGCATCGGCGCCACGTCGCTCATCTCGGACAGGCCATGCTGGAGATCGACGCACAGCGCATCGAAGCCCAGCCGCGCCATCACCTCGGCGGTGAAGGTGTGGGACACCGAGAGCCAGCCCAGCGACACCCACTGCCCCGCCTGCCACTTCTGCTTGATCTTGTTCTGCCGCATGGTCTTTTTCCCCCTTTGCTCCGACGATTCCGTTTGAGCCGCAAACGACAGCGGATGCAAGCGCGCGCATCCTGCCAGTTTCGCGGCCGCCGGGCGTGAAGGTGAGCATCGGCGCAGATTTCAGGATCGTGCAGCTGCTGCAGGACGGCTTCGCACAACTGCATCCCTGACGCAGTTTTCAGACCCCCGCCGCGCGTTGGACGCGGCACGACTCAATGGCGATCGGCTTCGTTGCCATCGGGCGGCCCCCCGATTAGGTTGTCCGATCGATAAGAAACTCTGACGACAAAAGTGTCGTCCGGACCTCCGGGAAGGGGTCAGGCAGACCGTTTTGGAGCCCGTCATGACGTCGCTGGTTGCTGATCTGGGCGGTACCGCGGGGTTCGGTGAGTTCTCACTCGCCCGCAATGACGATGGCTCGACGGGGTTCATCGACCTCACGCCGATCTTCGGCGCGCAGGGCATCAACTTCTTCGGCCGCTACTACACCGGCTTCTATCTCAACAACAACGGCAGCGTGACCTTCAACGCGGCCACCAGCAGCTTTACGCCGAGTGCGATCACGGGATCGACCAGCAATCCCGTCATCGCCGCCTACTGGGCCGACATCGACACGCGCGGTGGCGCGGTCACGCCGACGCCGGGCGGCACGTCGACCGGCACGAACCTGCTCTGGTACGATCTCGATGCCCTGACGCAGACCTTCACCGCGACATGGGACGATGTCGGCTATTTCAGCAGCCAGACCAACAAGCTGAACGCCTTCCAGCTCGGCATCCACAAGATCAACGCGCAAGGCGATTTCGACATCACCTTCCGTTACGAGAACATCGACTGGACGACCGGCAACGCGTCCGGCGGGAGCAACGGTCTGGGCGGCACGCCGGCCCGGGCCGGCTACAGCGCGGGAAACGGCGTCGAGTATTTCGAGCTGACGCAATCGGGCAACCAGGGGGCCCTGCTCGCGCTGGAGAGCGCCAGCAACGTCGGCGCGGCGGGCACCTACGTCTTTGCCGTGCGCAACGGCGTACCGACGGTCGGCGTCACGGCCGGCGACGGGTCGATCGACGAGGGCGACGGCGGCGAACCTAACCACCTCAGCATCCCGGTCTTCCTGACCGAGGCTTCGACCTCGACCGTCACCGTCCATTACACGACCGCGAACGGCACAGCGCTCGCCGGCCAGGACTATGTCGCCCAGAGCGGCACCCTCACCTTCGCGCCCGGTGTGGTGCAGCAGAACATCCTCGTCGCCGTCACCGGCGATGCGACCGTCGAAGGCGACGAGACCTTCACCGTCACCCTGTCCGATCCGTCGGATGGCGCGTCGATCATCGACGGCAGCGCCACGGGCACGATCCTCAACGACGATTCCAACCCGGCGTCGCTGTCGATCGCCGCTACCAGCGCCAACAAAGCGGAGGGCCAGTCCGGCAGCTCGGCCTTCACCTTCACCGTCACCCGCACCGGCGACCTGAGCGGCGCCTCCAGCGCCCAGTGGGCCGTCGCGGGCGCGGCCGTCAACGCCGCCGACTTCACCGGCGGCGTGGTGCCGACCGGCACCGTGAGCTTCGCCGCCGGCGAGGGCTCGAAGGTCATCAGCATCCATGTCGCCGGCGACACCGCCGTCGAGTCGAACGAAGCCTTCTCGGTGACGCTGTCCAATGCCAGCGCCGGCACCGTCATCGGCACCGCTTCGGCGAACGGCCGCATCCGCAACGACGATGCGTCGCTGTCGATCGCCGCCACAAGCGCCGACAAGGCCGAAGGCCAGTCCGGCAGCTCGGCGTTCACCTTTACCGTCACCCGTACCGGCGACCTGAGCGGCGCCGCCAGCGCCCAGTGGGCCGTCACGGGCGCGGCCGTCAACGCCGCCGACTTCACCGGCGGCGAGTTGCCGACCGGCACCGTGAGCTTCGCCGCCGGCGAGGGCTCGAAGGTCATCAGCATCCATGTCGCCGGCGACACCGCCGTCGAGTCGAACGAAGCCTTCTCGGTGACGCTGTCCAATGCCAGCGCCGGCACCGTCATCGGCACCGCCTCGGCGAACGGCCTCATCGGCAACGACGATGCGTCGCTGTCGATCGCCGCCACAAGCGCCGACAAGGCCGAAGGCCAGTCCGGCAGCTCGGCGTTCACCTTTACCGTCACCCGTACCGGCGACCTGAGCGGCGCCGCCAGTGCCCAGTGGGCCGTCGCGGGCGCGGCCGTCAACGCCGCCGACTTCACAGGTGGCGAGTTGCCGACCGGCACCGTGAGCTTCGCCGCCGGCGAGGGCTCGAAGGTCATCAGCATCCATGTCGCCGGCGACACCGCCGTCGAGTCGAACGAAGCCTTCTCGGTGACGCTGTCCAATGCCAGCGCCGGCACCGTCATCGGCACCGCCTCGGCGAACGGCCTCATCGGCAACGACGATGCGTCGCTGTCGATCGCCGCCACAAGCGCCGACAAGGCCGAAGGCGATATGGGCGCCACGCCTTTCACCTTCACCGTCACCCGCACCGGCGATCTCAGTGGCAGCACCAGCGTCAGCTGGGGGGTCACCGGGTCCGATGTCTTCGACGCCGATTTCATCCCCTCCGACGAGCTTCTGGGCTCCGCCGACCTCCTGTCCCAGTTCGCTTCCGACCTCGGTCCCTTCTTTATCCAGATCCCCTCTGAAGACGATCCTGAGCTTCCGGCATTCTCCCTCTTCGGTGGCGAGATGCCGGCCGGCACCGTCAGCTTCTCCGCCGGGGAGACCTCCAAGACGGTCACGGTCTGGGTCCTCGGCGAGACGCTGGTGGAACGGGACGAGAGCTTCCAGGTCACCCTGTCCGATGCCAGCGAAGGCGCCGTCATCGATACCGCGTCGGCCGTCGGAATCATCCGCAACGACGAACGTCCCGATCTGGTCCTGTCCGGCGTGAGCTACACGCTGCCCGGCAATGTTCCGAACCTGCTCCTGATCGGCACCGACGATATCGACGGGACGGGCAACGCGCTGAGCAACATCCTCATCGGCAACGCGGGCCACAACACGCTGAGCGGCCTTGGCGGCACAGACTACATGTATGGCCTGGAAGGGGACGACATCCTGATCGGCGGTGCCGCCGGCGCCGCGCCGAACCAGCTCTGGGGCGGGGAAGACACCGATACGGCGTCGTATGCCGGCACGACCGGAGCCGTCTATGCCGATGTCGCGGCACAGGCCGGCTACGTCGACGGCGCGCTGGTCGATTCCATGAACTCCATCGAGAACCTGACGGGTGGATCCGGCATCAACACCCTGGTCGGGGACGGCGACGCCAACGTGCTGACGGGCGGCGCCGGCATCGACTATCTCTACGGCCAGGGCGGCGACGACGTGCTGATCGGCGGCGCCGTCACGCCCGGCAGCACCAACCAGTTGTGGGGCGGGCATGGCAGCGACACCGCCTCCTATGCCACCACCACGGGCGTGGTCTATGCCGACCTCGGCGTGCAGGCGGGCCACGTCGCCGGCGTGCTCATCGACGAAATGAACTCCATCGAGAACCTCGTCGGAGGTTCGAACGCCGACACGCTCGTGGGCGACGCAGGCGCCAACAGGTTGACGGGAGGGAGCGGCGCGGACGTGCTCTGGGGTCGCGGCGGCGCCGACGTCTTCGTCTTTTCCGGTCACACCGACAGCAACCTCGTCACCGGGTACGACACGATCGGCGATTTCGTCTCCGGCGTCAGCAAACTCGATCTGCGGGCGTTCGCCACCGACGCGTCCCATGTCGTGATCCAGTCGGACGGCGGCTCGACGAGCCTCTACGTTCTACAGAGCCCGGGCAACTTCGACACGGGCACCGACGCCGCCATGGCCTTCATCGGAGCCAATGCAATCGCAATCGGCGACATCCTGTTTTCCTAGGTCATCGACGGCTCTCCAGCCGCCGGGCGCAGAATCGCCGCCTTGAGGGATACACCTCGATATCAATTTGATCAGGCACCACGAGCACTGCCGCGGGCAGCAACTGCCCGGCTTCGACGATGCCGGCGAAGCGCGACGGGCAACTTGCTCTACGACAGGCGTGCGGCAGCATCCAGTTCGCCCATCTCTCGCGGGGCCTTGGCCTCACCGTCCAGGACATCCCCATCGTGGGAGCCGGCACGGCGCACGAACTCGGTCCCGCCGTTGCAGAAGGCACTTCTTTGCCAACAGACCGGTTGGCGCTGGCAATGCTCAATAGGATCCCTCCGGGGCGACCGATCTGAGGTAGAAAAGCGCGAATCCGAAGGGTGGATGCAGGAACGACGTCTGCATGTTCACGCCCAGCACACCGGCCGACGCAAGACTTCGGTGGGTTGATCTCTGAAAGTGCGTGGCCGAGGCAGTTTGACGACGTTAGAATTCAAGAGGCCATATCGCTCCTTCGATGGAGAAGGAGAGGCTTCAACCACCCCAGGATATGCCGCCCTCCCGATCCAGACCGTCACCAACTTTCGACCCTGACTCTTCCAGGGGTTCTTCTGGGGAATGCCGGACAACTCATGTTTGCCAACCTCGCGCTCGCGACCTTGATGGTCGGCCTTACCGTCGCCATCCATCTCGGCGGCCTGCTCGGCCTCTTGTGGGTGCTGCGCGATCGGGCGCATCGCATCCGGGCGCACGAAAGCCGCCTCGTCCCGCTCGGCGTCATCCTGTTCGTGGTCCTGGGACTGGTCGCCATCCATTCGGTGGAGATCTGGCTGTATGGCGCCGCTTACTGGGCCATCGGTGCCGTGAGTGACTTCGAAACGGCACTCTATTTTTCGACTGTGACCTTCACGACCCTGGGCTACGGGGACGTCGTGCTCGACGGCAAGTGGCGGCTGTTTGGCGCCATCGAGGCGGGCAACGGGCTGATCCTGTTCGGCTGGTCGACGGCCTTCCTGCTTTCCGTCACCAGCCGGCTGAGATTGCTGGAGCATGACTGGCTGGAGAAAACCGGCGCGGATTGAGGCCTTGGTGCTGGTGCAGATGAGAAGGTCCGGGCCTGTCCCGGCCCATGACGGCAGCTGACATCATGGATGATGCGATCCACTTCTTCGTGGGCTCCTGTACCGCTGTGGAAGGCGGCCACGTCCACGGCACCTATTGGGCCGGCTGCCGCGAAGACCGTCTGGGTCAGGGCAATCTTGTCAATCCCATGCGTAAAATCCGCGAACGTTGCAACGTTCTCCGGGCCGGGAGTAGCGTTGAAAACGAAGGTATCGCTATCTCCCCCGCCTCGCAGGAAGCCCCCCGCCGCCGATCAGCATGTCGTTGCCCGCGAGCCCGCTCAGTGAGTCGGCCGAAACTCCGCCGGTCATCAAGTTTGCCGAGGCGTTACCGGTCCCTGTGAACTTCCCATTGCCGGTGAATTCAAGATTGTCGGCGGTAGACGGAAGAGTATAGGTCGTCCGACCAGTCTGGATGGTCACCATGTCCGCAGCGGTCAACGCAACGGTGCCCAGGCCGAGATACTTGGCGACGGTCAGCGACAGCACGTCGTCGGTGGCGTCGATCCGGTCGATGCACTTGCCGGCGAGACCCGCGACGTCCGCGACCGACATGGTGCCGATCGCCGTGCCGGTATCCGACAGCGTGACCACGTCCGAGGTGGTCAGCATGCCCGGGAGCAGGCCGGCGACCTTGGCCACGTAGACCGTCGGCACGCTGTCGGTGGCGTCGATCTTGTCGATGCCCTTGGCGACCAGCTCCTGGAACTCGACGACCGAGAGGCCGCCGATCGCGGCGCCGGTGTCGCGCAGCAGCGACGAACTAATATGGACTCTCCGTTTATGCCGGATCGCTGCTAAGCACGCGGCAGGTGGTGTTGCCGCCGACATAGTCGTCGAGCAAGGGCCAGCCCGGTTCGCTGATCTGCGGCAGCAGGACACCAAGGCGCCTCGACTCGTCACGTTCCGGAAACCGGGCGCGATAGAGTTCGGCCCAGGCCATGTAGTGACGGCCATTGCCGCGACGCACCAGAAAGCTGAAGTCCTGCGAACTGCCGACTTCGCCGCCGGTCACGGCCGACAGGAGTTCGGGCTGCTCGATACCGTTCAAGAGAAATGCGATTGCGCGATGCAGGTCCACGCCGTCCACCCGCGGCAGCCACAGGTCCTGGCCGAACGGTTGCAGCAGGTCCGCCAGATAGACCAGGGACGCGATGGCATGACGCTGGTACCACAAGGCGCGCGATCCGCGCGCCATCTCCAGCGGCAGCCCACCATCGGCACGCATCCCGTCGATCGTCGCGACGGCAGTCTGCGCCGCCTTGTCGGCGAGTTCGCGACTGCCCGTCAGGGTCGCCCATTGCGCCGCGACGGTCGCCCGCAGAAGGGCATGGTTGTTGTGGTTGCTGACCGCCTCAGCCTTCGCGCGGCTCTTCTCTCCTCCGGTAGGCACGTCCTGGAGGGCGACGAGGTCGCCGAGCCAGCGTTCGATCTCCGCGTGATGGATCCTGCCGGCCGGCGACGTGCGCAGTTCCATCCATGAGCCCAGGATCGCAATCAGGGCGCGGCGCAGGGAATAGATCGAGTTGGTGTTGCTGCCGGCAGGACCTGCGTCGACAACCTCCCGGAGCGCTCCGGCGCGCGCCCAGTGCACGAGCGCCTCCACGCCCCTGTTGGCGGCGGGTTCGTCGCGCCGTCCGCGCCATGCCGCCGCCGCTTCCATCTGCAGCAGCGAGAACGGTTCGATGGCCCGGTCGGTGCCGTGGTGGGCCGGCCCCTGGATCGCGACGATCGGCGCCGGCTCGCCGTGGCCCGCGGGAGGACGGCACGCCTTGTAGGCCTTCGACTGACCGAAGGCCGGTGAGGCCATCAGTACCGTGAGGGCAATGAGAATGACGCGCCTCATGGCAGCACCGTCAGTTTGAGTTCATGAAGGGTGTAGAGGCTGGGCAGGCGCAGCACGCCGGCATAGCTCACGAGCGTCAGCACGAGGCCGGCCATGGCGACCGTCGTCAGATAGAAGGCGACGGCATTGCGCAGGCGGTCGGCCAGGCCGCCGCCGAAGCCCGCTTTCTGGTCGCCGCGGTTGGTCCAGCGCTGCTTGGACAGCCGGAACAGGCAGTAGACCTTCACCGCCGCGTTCACGAACTGGTTGACGTAGAGCAGCAGCGGATAGACGAGGTGGATCTCGCGCGAATAGCCGAACAGCACGAACGCCTGCCATAGCCGCGTGATGGCGATCCAGATGAAGTACGTGGCGAGATAGGCCGGCGAAACCAGCACCGCGCCCATCAGGCCGAGGATCGGGCTGACCAGCATGGTCCACATGGCGATGCGCTGGTCGACGATGCACCACCAGATGAAGAAGCCGGTGCGTCGGGGACCCAGCGCGATGGCGCGCGCACCGTTCCGCAGCATGTTGCCCGACCAGCGCCGCAGGTTCTGCACCATGCGCTCGTAGCCCGACCCCTCGATATGCTCGACCGTGTAGGCGATGGAGTCGGGCACATACATCATCTTCGCGCCCGCGCGCAGCATGTAGTACCAGGTGGTCTTGTCGTCTCCCGACAGAAAGCGAAAACGGCCCCACAGCCAGTGTTCGAGATGGTCCTCCTCGACCAGCTCGTAGAACTCCGGCCGGATGACGTGGTTGACGCGATACAGCGAGAGACGGCCCGTGAGCGTCAGGACCTTGCCCGCGAGCGCATGGCTCTGCATGGCGATTCGACGCTGGGCGAAGCGCATGGTGAGCCAAAGCTGGATCCAGCGCGGACCGAAGCAGATCACTTCCTCGTCGGTGGTCATCGCCTCGAGCATCGGGTCCGCAACAAACAGCGACGCGCATTTTGCGAGCATGCCGTCACCGATGATCGAATCGCCGTCCATGAAGACGACGACATCGTCCTCGCGGACCTCGCCGCGCTCGCGGCCCTTCGCCATGGCGCGGAGCGATGCGCCGATGCCGTAGCGCTTCCCGGGCGCGGTCTGGCGGGCGATCTCGAAGCGGATCTCGATGTCGGCCGCATGCTCGGCCAGGAAGTCGGCGATGATGATCTCGTCGCTTTCGTCACCGGACCCCAGCCAGATCGTGCCGGGCAGGCCGGTGGATCGCAGCTCGCGTACGATGCTGTCGACCACGGCGTGGGTGATTTCGCGCTTTTCGCGGAAGGTCGTCATCATGAAGTGGACCCGGCGCGGGCGGTGACCGTCCTGCCAGGCCCGGTCGGCGAGCCGGCGCAGCGCGGGATAGCGCACGAAGGCGTAGATCCAGGCCCGAACGACGTGGGTGGTCCACCAGCCGAACCGCCAAAGACCGAGGCCGCCAATCACGATCGTGACGTGACGCGCCACCGGGTCCCACAGCGTGTTGGGCACCGTCAGCAGCAGGATGACGCAAAGCGCGGCGTACGCCGCCAGGCCACCCAGCACGGTCGGGCTCCACTTCGCCCAGAAGCCGGGCTGCGGAAGCATGTCGGCATACTGGATGACGCCCGGTGTCGGCGGGACTTTGGGCATCGCGTTCACAGCCGCTTCTCCGCCGGTTGATCGACCGGCCGATCCGCCACCGTGCGGAAGTCGCCCAGTACGGTGTCGAGCGAGCGACGCTGGAAGGAGACAACGGCGGGCGTACCGGGTTCGAGTTCGCGACGCAGCTGCTCGGCCTGGTCATTGTCCAGGCGCAAGACCGCGCGCGCCGTGCGGTCCAGATCTCCCTGGCGCACGCCGCTGTCGCGCGCCTGGCGCCAGGTGTAGCGGCTCTCGACATCGTCGAGGAACGCGGCTGCGCGGTCGATGGCAACGACGTGCGCGGGCAGGCGCAGGCGCAGCGCGGGGATGTAGATGGTGGCGGCGTCGCCCACGCTGACGCGCAGGATTTCGTTCTGCGTCAGGAAGGCGTTGATCGTACGCTCACCTTTGCGCTCATAGACCGCGACCGTGTCGCCGGCCCGGACAGCGCTGCCTTCACCGTGGAGCACGCGCATGATGCGGCCATCCCCCGTTGCGGTGACGACGGCGGCGGCGCGCCTCTCCTGCCACACGCGCAGCTCCTCGGTGGCCACGTCGATCTCGGCGCGGGCACGCTGCACGGCGGCCTCCAGCTCGGCGAGATTCCCGGTGATGCGATTGCCATCGAAGAAGCGGCCCGCTGCCGCCGAGGCGACGAGGGCGCTGCGCTGCTCCTCAAGGATGCGCGCACGCTTGAGCTGTGCATTGAGGATGGCGTGCTGATTGGTATGGTCTTCCAGCTTCTGGCGGGGGGCAAACCCCTGCGCGAACAGCCCACCGACGCGCTCGACCCGCGCCTTGGCGGTGACGAGCTGTTCCTCGAGCGAGGCGATCTCGGCCTGCACCGCCTTAAGCTCGGCCTGCGTGATGATCAGCGTATCATCACGCTTGGCCTTCTCGGAAACGAGATGCGCCTCATGCTGCCTGAGCGCATGGCGGGCGCGTTCGAGCTGGACGCTGGCGAGCGACACCTGACGCTCCACCTCGGGATCGTGGATCTTCGCCAACTGGCTGCCGTTCGCCACCATGGTGCCTGGCTTGATGCCGACCCCGAGCATCACCCCGTCCGACGGCGCGCGGATGGGCTCGACGGCGCCGGCGATGACGGCAGCGTCGACCTCGAGCCGCACCACGTTGGCGTAGACCAGAGCACCGCCGTAGACGATCGCGGCACCGCCGGCGATCGCCCACAGCAGGCCCATCGTCATGCGACGGACCAGGCTGCGCTTAGTGGTGGTCGGCTTGGACATGGCACCGATCCTTCGGATCCAACGGCTTACCAGCAGACCCCGCGATAGCCCGGCTGGTCCTGGACGGCCGCCGGAAGGCGAACCAGGTCGATGACGGTGCTGTCGGGATGACGTGCCTCGAGGGCGGCGATGAAGTCGGGCGTGCCGTGCGACACGACGATCACGTCGCAAGCGCTGACCAGTTCGCCGGCCGTGTCGGTCAGCAGGTCGGGCAGGACCTGCAGCGCGACCCGGGTCGCGGGATTCGCGGCCTTGAGATAGCCGCCGGCGAGGCGGACGCCCGCCGTGTTGACGTTGCGGTCATGCGCCAGGACCTTGTAGCCGGCATCGATCAGGCGGCCGAGCAGGTCGATCTGCGGGCTCTCGCGCAGGTCGTCGGTGCCGTCCTTGAAGGTCACGCCCAGCAGGCCGACCTGCTTCGCGCCGGTCTCGGCGATCAGGCGGAAGGCGTGGTCGATGTGCGAGTCGTTCGACCGCAGCAGGCTGTCGATCAGCGGGACCTCGACGCCGTTGGCATGAGCGAGGCCGGTGATGGCCCGCACGTCCTTGGGCAGGCACGAGCCGCCGAAGGCGAAGCCGGGCTTGAGATAGTACGGCGAGAGGTTCAGCTTCCGGTCCTGCACGAAGATGTCCATGACCTTGTGGCTGTCGACCTCGGCCGACTGGCAGATCTTGCCGATCTCGTTGGCGAACGCGACCTTCACGGCATGCCAGGTGTTGTCGACGTACTTCACCATCTCGGCCGCCTCGATCGAGGTGCGCAGCAGCGGCGCCTCGATGGAGCGGTAGACGCGGGCCAGCATCTCGCCGCTGCGCTCGTCGTGCTCGCCGATCACCGTCTTGGGCGGCGCGTAGAAGTCGGCGATGGCCACGCCCTCGCGCAGGAATTCAGGGTGGAAGCACAGGCCGAAGTCGCGGCCGCAACGCTTGCCCGACACGCGCTCGATCTCCGGCAGCACGATGCGGCGGGTCGTGCCGGCGGGCACGGTGCTGCGCACGACGACCAGGTGATAGTCGCTCTTGAGGGCGAGCGCGCTGCCGATCTCGCCCGCAACGGCCTTCAGGGCCGAGAGATCGACGGTGCCATCGGCACGGCTGGGGGTGCCGACGCAGACGAACGTGATGTCGGTCTCGAGCACGCCATCGAGGGCGTTGGTGTGGGCGGTGATGAGGTCGTCGGCGACGCCGTCGGTCAGCGCCTCGCCGAGACCGGCTTCGACGATCGGCGAGGAACCGGCGGCGATCTGTTCGACCTTGCTCAGGTCAAGGTCGATGCCGACGACGCGATGGCCCAGCTGCGCGAAGCAGGCGACCGACACGGCGCCGACGTAACCGAGGCCGACGACCGAGATCGCCGGGAGCGTGAGCGCTTCGTCGGCGGTCGACACGGCGGAATTAAGGGTGGTGAAGGTGCGGGTCTCGTAAAGCATGGCGTTTCTCCAAGAAGGCGGCCGGTATTGGCCTGTGCCAACCCCTTCCCAAGACACGTGCCAACCGTGCCAAGCGGAGAAAACGTCGATAATTCAATGACTTAAGAAATCGATGCCAAACGTGTTCGTCGCGAATTGCAAATCCTGGCGGCCCGGCCGGCGCGTCGCGCTTCGCAGGTTGCAAATCGCGCCGGGCAGGTGTCAGGCCTGGCCGGCCTGCCAGGCTTGGATTCGACGATAGAGGGTCGAGGGGCTGACCTGCAGCGCGGCCGCCGCCTTGGGGATGTTGCCGTCGCATTGTGCGATGGCGCGCTCGATGCTCCGGCGCACGACGGCATCGAGAGGTTCGATGGGCATCGTCGCGTCCGGGATCGCCGCCGCTATGGATCGCGCTCCCGTCACCGGCAGGCCCCCGACGCCACCCTGAAAAGAGCGCGGAAGCATGTCGATTTCCACGGTTTCGCCCTCGTTCAGCACCACGACGTTGCGGACCGTGTTTTGCAGTTCGCGAACGTTGCCCGGCCAGCCATAGCCGAGCAGCACGGCCTCTACGGCCGGCGAGAAGGCGGTGAACTTCTTGCCGTCTTCGACGGAGAACTGCCGCAGGAAATGCCGGGCGATCAGCAGCACGTCATGGTCGCGCTCGCGCAACGGCGGGAGATCGACCGGGATGACGTTGAGCCGATAGAAAAGGTCCTCGCGGAAGCGTCCCGCCGCAACTTCCTCCTGGGGATCGCGATTGGTGGCGCAGACGATGCGCACGTCGACCGGGCGGGGCTTGTCCTCGCCGACGCGTTGTACGGTGCCGGTCTGGAGGAATCGCAGCATCTTGGCCTGCAGACCAAGATCCATCTCGCAGATCTCGTCGAGGAACAGCGTGCCGCCATTGGCTTGCAGGGCGGCGCCGGCGCGGTCGGCTGTGGCTCCGGTGAAGGAGCCTTTGGCATGGCCGAATACCTCGCTCTCCAGCAAGTCGCGCGGGATGGCCGCGCAGTTGATGGCGACGAAGGGCTTCTCGCGTCTTCGGCTGAGTTTGTGCAGGGCATCGGCGCAAAGTTCCTTGCCGGTGCCGCTCTCGCCGGTCACGAACACGGTCGCCTTGCTCGCGGCCGCGTTCTGCAGGATGCGATAAATCGATTGCATGACCATCGACTGGCCGATGAAGCTGCAGAAGCGGTCGCGCCCGGTCTCCTCCTGGATGGCGGCGACCTGGGATTCGAGCTTGCGACGCTGCAGGGCGTTTCGCACGGTGATGCGCAGACGGTCGGCACTGAAGGGCTTGGTCAGGAAGTCGAGGGCGCCTTCCTTCATTGATTCGACCGCCAGCCGGACAGAGGCCTGTCCGGTTACGATCACGACCTCGGTCGGCAATCCCCGGCTGCGGACTTCACGCAGTAGATCTATGCCGTTCATATCGGGAAGATTTACGTCCAGAACCAGAACATCGGGAGGCAGGATGGTGATGGCAGCAAGCGCCAGCTTGCCGTTGCCGAAAATCTCCACGCTGCAGTTCTCGCTCTTGAGATACTCGGCGTAGGTCTCGGCCAGGGCCGGCGCATCCTCGACGATCAAGACCCTGCCGCGCGTGTTCTGCACGGGGCCCCCTTCCCCTATTCTCATACCTCCTAGTTAGTCGATTGCAGCGGGGTGGGCCAGCGGGTCCGTTACACGGTTTGGCGAGCCCGATGCATGACCGCAAGGCCGAGAGCCGTCGCATGCGGCATAAGATTGAAACCGCCTTGACCGACGTGCAGGGCAAGCTGGTCGAAAGGCAACAACACGCGCCGGGCGCCCTCGAGGTCGGTTTCGGTCGGGGCGCCGGTCAGCCGCGCTTCCGTACCATAGAACATGTGTGCTTTGGCGCAGCGCTGGTTGCCGTTCACGACGAACGAGCCGAGCGACGCGATGTCGCCGCACTCGAAGCCGGTCTCCTCGCGCAGTTCGCGGCGCGCGGCCATTTCGGGATCCTCGCCGGGCTCGAGCAGGCCGCCTGGGAATGTGAGGCACGGGCGTCTGGCACCGTGCTTGTAGCCACGAAGCATGACGGCGCAGTCGTCGGCGGTCAGGGCGACCAGGACGACGAAATCCGGCAGGGCGACCTGGAAATAGTCGTCGATCTCGCGGCCATCGGGCAGCAGGACCCGCTCACGCCACACCGACAGGCGCGGACCGGCGTCGAACGCCAGCGAACGATCGAGGACGCGCCAAGCGCTATCAGAATACATGATGTGCTCCCTTGCGGAGAAAGCCCGGCAGCGCGGGACGCTGCCGGGCATGCGCCACTTCAGACGATGAAGCTTTCGTAGCCAATCTGGGCCAGCAGATCCTGCGAGCCTTTCAGGGTCGCGATGTCGACCAGTCCACCATCGTGGGTGTCGAGCAGGACATGCAACCCGTTGTCGGCCATGGAGAAGGAGATGTCCTTCATCCCATTCTCCAGCGCATAGGCCGAAACGTCGATGCGATCACGACCGAATTCGAAGTCGTTGATCAGGTCGCCGGGGGACTTGCTGTCGGCCGGCAGGAAGACGAACGTGTCGTTTCCGGCGCCGCCCGAAAGCGAATCCTTGCCCTCGCCGCCGATCAGCACGTCGTCCCCGCTGCCGCCCTTGAGCGTGTCTGTTCCTGAGCCGCCGCCCAGCCGGTCATTGCCGGTGCCGCCATCCAGCATGTCGTTGCCGGTGCCGCCGTCGAGAGCATCATTGCCGGAGCCGCCCGACAGCTTGTCGTTGCCATTGCCACCGGACAGCTTGTCGTCACCCGCCCCACCGTCGAGCTTGTCCGTGCCGTTGCCGCCATCGAGCATGTCGTTGCCGGCGCCGCCCAACAGGCCGTCGTTGCCCTCGCCACCGCTCAGCGCGTCGTTGCCGGAGCCGCCAACGAGCTTGTCGTCGCCCGTGCCGCCGAACAGCACGTCGTTGCCGGTACCGCCGTCGAGGGAGTCGTTGCCCGCGCCGCCGTCGAGGGAGTCATCGGCCGCACCGCCACTGAGCACATCGTTGCCGTCTTCGCCCAGCAGCTTGTCCTTGCCGTCGCCGCCCTGGAGCTTGTCGTTGCCCGTGCCGCCGCTCAGCACGTCGTCGCCCGACCCACCGTCGAGGAGGTCGTCGCCGATGTCGCCATAGAGCGTGTCGCTGCCGGCCTCGCCATAGAGCTTGTCGTTGCCCGCCCCGCCGGAGGCTGTGTCGTTGCCGGTGCCACCGTAGAGCGTATCGTTGCCGTTATCGCCCTGGAGCTTGTCGTCGCCGGCGCGTCCGTAGAGCGTGTCGTCACCGTCTCCACCGGAGATATTGTCGTTTTCCGTACCCGGCACGTAGAGCTTGGGCGAACCGCTCCCCGCCGACTGCGAATCGCCTTCCGGCGAGCCCGTCTTGCCGTGCGCGTTCAGGACCTTCACGTTGGCTGTGCCGATGTCGATGGTGATGACCGAGTCGTCGAAGTCGCGGTCACCGCCGCCCTTGAGGTCCTCGAAGCCGATGCGCACGACGCCCTTGGCGGCATCGACCGTGCCGGCCGTGTGCAGGATGCCGTCGTTGTTCAGCGGCAGCGTCTTGGCGTAGGCGGCGCTGTGATACGGGTCGCCCTTGACCTGAAAGGCCTTGCCGTCAAGGCCCACGAACCAGAGCTTGGGATTGACGGAAGTCAGCCCTGCGACCTTGCCGTCGGCATCGCGGAACTCGAAGTGGCCGTTGGTCATCTTCGAGAAGTCATTCTGCGACGCGCCGTTGGACACGACGAAGAAGCCGATCTGGTCGCCGGCCCGCAGATCGAGCGCTTGGCTGTCACCGGACGACAGGTTGCCGCCGCTGCCCTTGAGGCTGGCGTTCGCCCACAGCACCTGCACCTCGGCGATCTTGCCGTCGACGACCTTGTACCAGCCGAGCGTGTTCAGGTAGCCCGCGGTCTCGCCATTGAATGTCACTGCGCCCTTGTAATCCTGATCGACCACCAAGCGGTCGAGCCGGGCGATGGAGGGGCCGGAGCCGCCACCGTACAGGACGTCGTTGCCGGTCTGGCCCGACAGCGTGTCGTTGCCGCGGCCGCCATAGGCGACATCGTTGCCGCTATTGGCATAGACCGTGTCGTTGCCCTGTCGGGCGAGGAACAGCTCGTCGATCGAGCCTCCTTTGAGGGTGTCGTCCTTTGTCGTCCCGACGACGGGGCTCTGCATGAACTCTGACACTATCTGTCTCTTTCAAACGGGCGCGCGCCGTTTTCCCGCCCCGAGAGGAGCGCGCGCGGTTCAGGAACGAATGGGGCGATGGCCGAGGGCTGGATCAGACCCGGCCGTAGACGTCGTCGAAGCGCTCGATGTCGTCTTCGCCGACATAGTCCCCGCACTGGACCTCGATCAGCACGAGCGGCCGATCCGTGCGATTGGTCAGGCGATGGATCGCCCGCAACGGGATGTAGACCGACTGGTCCGGATGCAGTTCACGCTCCACGCCGTCGACCTCGACGATCGCGGTACCCTGGACCACGACCCAGTGCTCGGCGCGCTGCGAATGGCGCTGGCGCGAAAGGCTGCCGCCCGGGGCGACGACGATCCGTTTCACCTGGTAGCCAGGATCGGCGGCAATCGATTCGTAGGCTCCCCAGGGCCGCACGACCGGCGTGGCGATGGAGCGATGTTCAACGGCGCTGAATTGCATGGTTTCCTCGCGAGATGTGGCGAGGTGCCAAACTGCAACGGCCGGGCCAGCGGACCGCAATTCGTCAGGACGTTGAAAACAAATGACAATTGGTGGAGTGCCCCGGAATCAAGCCATCGCTTTTTGCAACGAGGCCACCCGGTCTTCGCGAATTGCGACGCGCTATGGCCGCTCCATCGCGGCAAGCGCCCGTCGGCCGCTCGTGAGCAGGAGCATCACGTGCCCTGCGATGTCATCGTCGGAGGCCAGTTCCACGGCGGCCGCCGCCTCGGCTGCACGCATGGCACCGAACTGACCGAACAGGCCAGCGAGCCGATGCGCGGCCCTGCGCAGGCGTGCCGGATCGCGCGCCTGGGCGGCAGAATCCAGTTCGTCCAGCGATTCATCTACATCCTGCCGAAACCGCATCAGAAGCCTCTCAAAGGCCTCCACCCCCACCGACTGGCGCAACTCTTCCAGGGCGACGCGATCGACGTCTTCCTCCACCGGCGGCATGACCGGCATCGTCCGCGCCGTCACGCGCTCGATCACGGCCGCAAGCTCGTGCGGACGTATCGGCTTGGCAAGACAGTCATCGGCTCCGGCCGCCAGGGCGCGTGCTTTGTCCTCGGGCTGGCCGAATGCCGTCAGCGCGATGATGGGAACCGCAGCCGCCGGCCCTTCGAGGGCGCGGATCGCCCGGCTCGCCGCCAGCCCGTCCATGCCCGGCATCCGGACATTCATCATCACGAGATCGAAGCGGCCGGTCTTCGCAGCGGCGAGCGCGGCGGAACCGTCGGCTTCGATCTCAACCCGATGTCCCATCTTCTCCAGCAGCGCACGGGCCAGGATCTGACCGGATGGCACATCCTCCGCCATCAGAACCAAAAGTTGCCTTTGCCCGCGGGCTTCCGGGAGGTCAGCCGCCGCCACGTCGGCGGCAGCGACATCGAAGTCGAGCTCGAACCAGAATGTCGACCCCGCACCGGGGGCACTGTCGACGCCGATGGCTCCGTCCATGCTTTCGACGAGTTGCCGGCAGATCGCCAGTCCCAGCCCGGTCCCGCCGGCCTGCCGGGCGGCGGCCTCTGCGCCTTGTTCGAACGGCATGAAGAGGCGGCTTCGCATCTCCGGCGAGATGCCGATCCCGGTATCCTCCACGGCGAAACGCAAGCGCGCCGCGCCACCATGACGTTCGACCAATCTGCAGGACAGGGTCACGGCACCGCCATCGGTGAACTTCACCGCATTCCCCAGCAGATTGAGCAGGATCTGGTTCAACCGTCGCGCATCGCCTTTCAGTCGGGCCGGGATATCGGGCGCCAAATTCGATGAGATCTTGAGCCGTGGCGCGCCGGGCAGGCTGCGCGCCACCGCGACGGCGCCTTGCACCAGGTCCTGCACGTCGAGAGGGCGGATCTTGAGTTCCGAATGCCCGGCATCGAGGCGGGAAAAATCGAGGATGTCGTTGATCAGCGAGAGCAGATGAGTCGCCGACTTCTCGATCAGGTCGACGTGCTGCTTCTGCACGGCATCCAGCGGTGTGTGGACCAGCAGGCTCGACAGACCGATGACGGCGTTCATCGGCGTCCGGATCTCGTGGCTCATGCGGGCGATGAAGTCGGACTTGGCACGGTTGGCGATGTCGGCGGATTCCTTGGCCTGACGAAGCTCGTATTCCCGCTGCTTGCGGGCGGTGACGTCGCGCAGGCACGCAACGATCATATGCCGTCCCGACGATCGCGCGGCCGCGATGGTGACCTCGCAGAAGAACTCGCTGCCGTCGGCCCGTATCGCCCTCATTTCGTGGCGGGCCTTGCCGTCGGGCACCTCGCCGGCCTCGATGTAACGCCGCAGCCCCACTTCGAGGCCGGGTCGGAAGCGCTCGGGGATCACGATGTCGACCGGCCGGCGGCCGATGATATCGTCGCGCCGGTAGCCGAGCACGGTTTCGACCGCTTGATTGACGTCCACGGCCCGGCCTGTCCCGTCGACGCAGAATATGCAGTCCGGGGTGGCATCCATGATCGCGCGCAGCCGCTCCTCGCTCCGCTGTAGTGCCTCTTCGCGTTCCTTGATCTGGGTGATGTCGACACGCAGGCCGACCGTCTCGCCCGTGGGCGTCCGGCGCTCGAGAATGCGCACCCAACGGCCGTCCGCGGTGCGCTGTTCGATGGGAGCGTGAGGATCACGATGCTGACGCAGCCGCTCCGCTATCCATGCCTCCTCGCGGCCCCGCGCCTCCGGATACTGCCCGCGCCGCACGCCTTCCCGGAGTCCGTGCTCGTAGGAGGTGCCGACGGCAATCAGGTCGGCGCTGTCGCGATACATCTCGCGATAGCGTTCGTTGTACAGGGCGATGTGGTCGTCGGCGTCGAACAGCACGAACCCGTCGGGCAAGGCTTCGAGGGCCGCGAGCAGCAGCGCAGGGTCCTGCGGCACGACTCGCGGCACGGATATCGTGTCGGGCTGGTCGTCGACTTGTCCGCCCGGGGATTTGTTCGCGTCGCTCATGCGGCGCCGGGTCGGGCCGAACGGACCGCCCGGACGGCAGCGTCGCCGGCGGACAGGAGAACATCCGTCTGTGCCCGCACTTGGTCGTCGCTGGCGCGCTCGACCGCGACGGCGGCATCGGCGGCATCCGTCGCGCCGAACTGGCCGAACAGGCCGGCGAGGCGATGGGCGGCCTTGCGCGACCGGACTGGGTCGCTCCCGGCGGCGCGCAGTTCGTCGAGGGACTGGGTGGCGTCCCGCATCAAGGCGTCGATCAACCGGCTGAATGACTCCGGGCCAACCGCATCGCGCAGCTCGTCGAGCGCGGCTCGGTCCAGCGCGCCGGCAGCCATCGGTGCGGCGTCGCCGCCGGGCATCACGTTTCGCTCAATCGCCGCGTTGAGCTCATCGACGCGAATCGGCTTGCTGATGTGGTCGCTCATCCCCGTGGCGATGGCCTTTTCCCGATCACTCGGCTGGGCAAACGCGGTAAGCGCGATGATCGGTATCGCCGCGACCGACGCACCCAGGCTCCTGATGCGCCGGGTCGCCTCGTAGCCATCCATGCCCGGCATCTGGATGTCCATCAGGATCAGGTCGAAGGCCCCGTTGCGCGCCGCGGCCACCGCTTCGCCGCCGTCGGACACGACCTGCACGCGATGGCCAAGCTTCTCGAGCATGGCGCGGGCGACGATCTGGTTCGCCGGCGTGTCTTCGGCGACCAGGATTCGGAGGCTCCTGCGGACGTGCGGCCGGACCTGCTGGACGCTCCTGGCACCACCCGCGGGATCGATCGCCCGACCGAACGGCAGCTCGAACCAGAAGGTCGAGCCCTGCCCCAGATTGCTTACGACACCGATCTCCCCATCCATGAGATCGACCAGCCGCTTGCAGATCGCCAACCCCAGGCCGGTGCCGCCCTTCCGACGCGCCAGACGGAGGTCTCCCTGCTCGAACGGCTGGAACAGCCGGCCCTGAACCTCCGGCGCGATGCCAACACCGGTGTCCGTGACGGAAAAACGGATTCGCAGGGTCGCGGCGCCCTCGACGACCGCGGCCGACAGGGTGATCGCGCCCCGCTCTGTGTATTTCACGGCGTTGCCCAGCAGGTTCAGGAAGATCTGGTTCAGCCGGTCGCCGTCCCCCGAAACGAAGGTCGGGATGTTCCCGGCAAACGCCATCACGATGTCGACCCGCTCGGCGCCCGGCAGGCCACGAGCGATGTCGACGGCGCTCTCGGCGAGGCGATGCAGGTCGAAGTCCGATTTCTCGACCATTAGACGCCTGGCCTCGAGGCGCGAGAAATCGAGAATGTCGTTGATGATCTGCAGCAGGTGCGCCGCCGAGTCCTCGATGATGCGGACATAACGCTTTTGCGTTTGCTCGAGCGGGGTATCGGCCAGCAGGTTCGACATGCCGATGACGGCGTTCATCGGCGTGCGGATTTCGTGGCTCATCATCGCGAGGAAGTCGGTTTTTGCCTGCGTCGCCTCTTCGGCGTGGCCGCGGGCCCGCCTGAGGTCGGCCATGGTCGCCTCCTGGCGGGTCAGAAGCGTCGCGATCCAGCCGGTCAGGCCGAGCAGCAGCAGCGAGAACAGAGCGGTCCCGATGCCGACGAACCACGCCGTGGTGTACCAGAGTTCGAGGATCAGCCCCTCGTTCGCCGTCACGTTCACGACCAGCGGGTAGTCCTTCAGCGTGCGCGGCGCCACGATCCGCATCTGGCTGGCCGAGTTGTCGGCGAGGCGCGGTCCGGTCGTGACAGTGGCGCCGGCTTCATTGCCGCGCCCGATGATGTCGCTGAACACGGGCTGCTCGCGAAACGACTTGCCGATCAGGTCTTCCCGGGTCGGATAGCGGGCGAGCAGGATGCCGTCGCTGCGGAACAGGGAGATCGCGCTCTCTTCACTGATGTTCACCGCCTTGAAGAAATCCTGGAAGAAGCTGCTCTCGATGCCCGTCAGGACCAACCCCAGCACCTCTCCGGTCCGGCTCCGGATCTTGCGGGCGAGATAGAAGGTCCATGTGCCGGTTCCCCGGTTCTTGACCGGAGCGCTGAGAAAGACGTCGAGCCGCGGATCGGCCATGTGGGCCTTGAAGTAGTCACGGTCCGCCAGGTTGATCCGGGGCGGCGGATAGGATCGCGTGAAACTGATGACATCGCCATTCAACGCCACGATGGTGGCCACGTCGACCTGGGGCACGCTGCTCGCCTTGTTGCGCAGCATGTCGAAGATCTCCTGCGTGCCCATCTCGCGCCGCAGCTCGCCTTCATTGGCGATGTCGGCGTCATGCACGCGGTCGCTGATGCTCTTGAGCACCAGGTCGGCGGCCTTCATGGTCTGGTTGGTCGAGGCCGCCAGGATGGTCGACATGTTGGAGAGATTGACCTTCCACTCCTCGATCGTGGTCTTGCGGGCCTGCCACAGCATCAGGGTTGCGCCTATCACCACCAGGCAGACCGTCAGGACGCCTCCGGCGATCGCCACGCGGCCGCGCGGGCTAAGCCGATATCGAAGCGGGGACGTAGCTGCGGCAACTTCGGTCATCTGTCCTGGTCCAACGGGAGCCCAAGCGGCGCAGGTTGCAAAAGCGGCGCCATGCGAACCTTCGCCGAAAACCTGGGTTTTCGCTATCTGAGAGGAGGAGCCAAGGGTCGTGAACGCTACTGGCGTTGCAATTTGCGACGCAACTCTGGACTAGCCACCCCCTTCCTTTGCAATTTGCAACGGATTTCGTGGGCGTTCCTGATGGAAGCTCGGGCCAGACCGGCCTGTCGCACTCTTGAGCGCTCCTAATCACGGTCGGCTACAGGCGAGTATCGACGCCACGCCTTCAGGCCTGGACACCTGCTTGGTAACGAGTTTCGGCGAGCCATACGGGTCTAACGGCTTCGGCAATCGAATGAAGAAGTGGTGCCGCGAGGCTGGGCTTCCCGAAGAGTGCACCGCTCACGGCCTGCGCAAAGCCGGAGCTACAGTTGCCGCAGAGAACGGGGCCACGGAGCATCAGCTAATGGCGATATTCGGATGGGCTAGTGCACGGCAGGCAGCGATCTACACGAGGAAGGCAAATCGGACGAGATTGACCGCCGATGCGATGCATCTCTTGATGCCGAGGAGAACGCAGGGGGGCAGCTAGTATCCCACCGCATTTCGACAGCCTGTCCCACCGGCACAGGAACTGACTAATATCAATAACTTAGGCTGGGTAGTGGTGCCCCGAGACGGAATCGAACCGCCGACCCCATCATTACGAATGACGTGCTCTACCAGCTGAGCTATCGGGGCGCGGAGGCGGGTGTAAGGGAAAGCCGGCGCGGGCGCAAGGCGGCGTTTTCGGCCCCTTCCGGCGCCCCCGCTTCGGCCGAAACCGAAGCATGCGGCGTGCGGTAAGGCTATAGAACGCCGGCATGACGACGCTCCTCTCGCTGCTGCCCCTCCTCCTCGTCCTGGGCCTCCTCGCCTCGGGCCGCGCCAGCGCCCTCGTGGCGGGGCTGGCCGGGCTCGCCGCGACCCTGGCCGCCTCGGCCGCGCTGGTGATGCAGGCGGAGGGCCCGGCCGCCGTGGCGCTGCTGTTCCGCCGCGAGGTGCCGGCGGGCCTTTGGCTCTCCTGGCACGTCATCGCGATCATCGTCACCGGCGTCTTCTTCCACCGCGCCAACCTCGCGCGCGGCGGGGGGATCGGCGGGGCCGCGCTCGAGGCGACGCCGCGCCGCCTGTTCTCGGTCTGCTTCCTGCTGGCGCCCTTCGCCGAATCGGTGACGGGCTTCGGCGTCGGCTACATCATCGCGCTGGCGGCGCTGCGGCGGCTGGGCATCGGCGGCATGCCCGCCCTGCTGCTCGGCCTCTACAGCCAGTCGCTGGTGCCGTGGGGCGCACTGGCCATCGGCACCACCGTCGGCGCGACCCTGGCCGGCCTTACGCCCAACGAGCTGGGTCTCGGCTCGGCGGTGCTGCAGGTGCCGATCCACTTCCTCTATCTCGCCCTCTACTGGCGCTTCGCCCGCGAGGCCGGTGTGCCCGTGCCGGCGCGGCAGAAGCTCGACGATGTGCTGTGGACGGCGCTGCTGCTGGCGCTGATCTGGCTGGCCAACCGCCACAGCGACGTCGAGATCGCCGCTGCAGCGCCCACCGCCTTCCTGCTCGCGGTGCGCTTCTGGCGCGACGAACGGCCCGACGGCGCGCAGCTGCGCGCCACGCTGCGCACGGCCGCGCCCTATGTCGCGCTGACCCTGGTCCTGTGCGCCACGCGGCTGGTGGCGCCGCTGCGCGACCTGCTGAAGCCCCTGGGGGCGATGCGCCCGTTCGACAACCAGCCGGCCTTCGCGCCTTTCTACGCGCCGGGCTTCTGGCTGCTGGCGATCGGCCTCGCGGTCGTGGCGCTGGCGCGCGCGCCGCTGGGCAGGGTCGCGAAGGAGGCGCTCACCGGCGCCTGGCGCGCCTGCGCCGTGACGCTGGCCTTCGTGGTGATGGCCGAATTCTATGTAGGCTCCGGCATGGCGACCTCGATCGCCGAGGCGCTGCGCGCCGTCGCGGGCAGAGGCGCGGCACTGGGCGTGCCGCTGTTCGCGGCCGTGGGCGGCTTCCTGACCGGCAGCGGTGCGGCGGCCAACGCCATGCTGATGCCGATGGAGATCGCGCTTGCACGCGCTGTCGCCGTCGATCCCGCCTGGATCGCCGCCGTCCAGAACAGCGTCACCACGAACCTCACCATGCTGTCGCCGATCCGCGTCTCGATGGGCGCCGCGATCCTCGCCCTCTCGACCTCCGACGCCGTCCTCTACCGCCGCGCCTGGCCGCTCGCGCTGCCGCCGCTGCTGACGGGTTTTGCGGCGGTGCTGGTCCTGCTGGCCCTCGGAACGTGAAGGAAACCATGCGCCGATTCGCCCTGCCTCTCTCCCTCGCCTTTTCCTTCGCGACAACTGCCCAGGCCCAGGCGGACAGCCCGTCCTTCGATTGTGCCAAGGCGCGCGACGGCAGCATCGAGACGTTGATCTGCGGGGATGCCGCCCTTTCATCCCTCGATCGCAAGCTGGCCGAGGTCTATGAGGCGGCGACCCGGAAGGCCGTCAACGAACACCCGCCCACCCTGAAGGCCGAGCAGATCGGCTGGATCCGGGGGCGCAACGACTGCTGGAAGAGCGACGACAAGCGGTCCTGCGTCGAAGCCGAATACCGGCAGCGGATCGTCTCGCTCCAGGCACGCTATCGACTGGTGACCGGCACCGGTCCCGCAACCTTCTTCTGCGACGGCGACCGCCGCAACGAACTCGTCGTGACGTTCTTCCCGACGGACCCAAGGACGCTGATCGCCGAGCGCGGCGACTCGACGTCGCTGATGGTCCGCGAGCATGGCGGACCGGATACGAAATATGTCGGCCGGAACGAAACCTTCACCGAGAAGGAGGGCACGGCCGTGGTGACGTGGGGATACGGCGCTCCGCCGATGCGGTGTACGCGGACACCCTGAACCGTCGTGCGGGCCCTCTGGAATTGAAGGAAACCATGCGTCGACTCGCCCTGCTTCTCTCCCTCGCCTTTTCGTTCGCGACGACCGCCCTGGCCCAGGAGGCGAAGCCCGTCGATCCGGCCGCGCTGGCCCAGGCCCGGATCGTCTTCGAAAGGTCCAACGCCGCCGAGTTGGGCCTACAGGTCGCGAAGGCCGTCGAGGATTCGCAAAGGCCCGCCCTGGAGAGGTTCAATCCCGCCCGTGCGGCGCAGATCGGCGAAGTGATCGATCTCATCCGCGCGGAGTACGCCAAGTATCTGCCGGCGCTTATGGATGCCATCGTCACGCTCCATGCGCAGCGCTTCACGGCCGAGGACCTGGCTTAGATCGCCGCTTTCTACGACACACCGGTGGGACGCAAGGTGATCCGGGAAATGCCGACCCTCCTGTCCGAGACCATGAGCGTGACGCAGACGATGGCGCTCAAGGCGGCGACGGAGGTGATGATCAAGCTCCGGCCCGAGATCGAGAAACGCAACCTGAAGCTCGGCCCGGGCCCGAACTGAGAAGCCGGCGTGGATGGGATTTGGCAGAGGATCGCCGCGCGAAGGCGCCTGCCCCGGAAAGCGAAAGTGGAGGAAGAACAATCGTGACCGATAAAGTCGTCAAGGGACCGGCCTCCTACTTTCCGTCGATCGAGAAGAAGTACGGGCGTCCCGTCCGCGAGTGGCAGGCCCTGGTGCGGAAGGCCCTTCCGGCGAAACACATGGAACTGGTCGCGATGCTGAAGAGCGACCACGGAATGGGACATGGGCATGCCAATGCCATCGTGGCACACACGCTGGCGGAGGACGCGAAGTAGCACGGGGCTGACCCCGAACCACTTCACACCGGCTGGCACAGTCCCATTTTGCCTCTATGATCGCCGCCGCCCTGCAGGACAGGGACGGAATTTCGCGGGAGAGAACGATGGCCAAGGTGGCATTTCTGGGACTGGGCGTGATGGGCTTCCCGATGGCGGGGCATCTCGCCGCCAAGGGTCACGAGGTCACCGTCTATAACCGCACCTTCGCCAAGGCCGAGGCCTGGACGCAGAAGCACAAGGGCAAGGCCGCGAAGACGCCGCGCGAGGCCGCCGCCGGCCAGGAGATCGTGTTCTGCTGCGTCGGCAACGACGACGACCTGCGCTCGGTCGTGCTGGGTCCGGACGGCGCCTTTGCCGGCATGGGCAAGGGCACGATCTTCTTCGACAACACCACCGCCTCGGCCGACATCGCCCGCGAGCTCCATGCCGAGGGCAAGAAGCTCGGCATCGACTTCATCGACGCGCCGGTCTCGGGCGGCCAGGCGGGCGCCGAGAACGGCCAGCTCACCGTGATGTGCGGCGGCGAGCAGGGCCCGTTCGACAAGGCCAAGCCGGTGGCCGACGCCTTCTCGAAGGCGGTCACGCTGATCGGCCCGCCGGGCGCCGGCCAGGTCACCAAGATGATGAACCAGATGTGCATCGCCGGCATCGTGCAGGGCCTGGCCGAAGCGCTGAACCTCGGCCAGCGCGCCGGGCTCGACATGGAGAAGGCGCTGGGCGCCATCTCCAAGGGCGCGGCGCAGAGCTGGCAGATGGAGAACCGCTGGCAGAACATGGTGAACGGCAAGTTCGACTACGGCTTCGCGGTCGACTGGATGCGCAAGGATCTCGGCATCGCGCTGGCCGAGGGCAAGCGCCAGAAGGCCGCCATGCCGCTGGTCGCGCTGGTCGACCAGTTCTACGAGCGCGTGCAGGCGCGCGGCGGCGGGCGCTGGGACACGTCGAGCCTGATCCAGCCGCTGCAGAAGCCGTAAGCCGGTCGGGGGCGCGCGGCATGAGCGGCGGGTACACACTCTGGGGCCGGCCCGGCTGGGGCTCGGCCATCGTGGAGGCGCAGCTCGACTGGTACGGACTGCCCTTCACCTTCGAGCCGGTCGAGGACCTGTTCAAGACGCCGGGCGCGAAGGCGAAGCTCGAGAAGGTGAACCCGCTGGCACAGGTGCCGACCCTGGTCCTGCCCGACGGCACGGTCATGAGCGAGAGCGCCGCCATCACGCTGCTGCTGGCCGACATCACCGGCACCGACTCGCTGGTGCCGGCCGCGGGCAGCGCGGAACGCGCGAAGTTCCTGCGCTGGCTGGTGTTCCTGGTGGCCAACATCTATCCCACCTTCACCTACGCCGACGATCCGTCGCGCTTCGTCTCGGTCAACAACGCGCGCGATCCGTTCCGCGCCGCCACCGACGCCTATGCCCAGCGGCTGTGGCGCCAGATCGAGAGCCAGGCCGGCGCGCCATGGTTCCTGGGCGAGCGCTTCTCCGCCCTCGACATCTATCTCGACGTCATGACCCGCTGGCGCCCGCGTCGCGGCTGGTTCGAGATCGAGACGCCCAAACTATTCGCCATCGCGCGCAAGGCCGATGCACGGCCGGAACTGACAGAAACCTGGAGGAGGAACTACCCATGAAACGCCGCAGCTTCGTCGCTCTCGCATCCGCCACGACCGCCACCACCGCCCTCGCCGGGGCCGCCCGTGCCCCCGCGTTCGCGCAGGCCTCGACCTATCCCGACAAGCCGATCACCATGGTGGTGCCGGCCCCGCCGGGCGGCGGCACCGATCTCGTCACGCGTCTCTATTCCGACCTGCTGAGCCAGGAGCTGGGCGTGCAGGTGATCGTCGACAACAAGGGCGGCGGCAACGGCAACATCGGCACGGCCATCGTCGCCCGCGCCAAGCCCGACGGCTACACGCTGCTGATGCAGTATTCGGCCTATCACTCGGCCAACCCGGCGCTGATCAAGGACCTCAACTGGAAGCCCGACGATTTCGTGGGCGTCGCGATGGGCGCGGTGGCGCCGCACGTCATCGTCGTCGCCAAGAAGGTGCCGGTCGACGATCTCAAGAGCTTCATCGCCTACGCCAAGGCCAATCCCGGCAAGCTGAACTACGCCTCGGTGGGCGCGGGCTCGGTGCCGCATCTCGGCGGCGTGCTGCTGAACAAGGCGGCGGGCCTCGACCTGATCCACGTCCCCTACAAGGGCGCTGGCCCCGCCACCGCCGACACCGTGGCAGGCCAGGTCGAGCTGCTGATCGTGACGCCGCCCGCCGTGTCCGGCCACATCCGCAACGGCAACCTCAAGGCGCTGGCGCTGGCCAGCGAGAAGCGCCTGCCAGCGTTCCCCGACATTCCCACGACCGCCGAAGCGGGCCTGCCGGGCTTCATCCTCGACGGCTGGTTCGCGCTGTTCGCGCCGGCCGGCACGCCGCAGCCGATCGTCGACAAGCTCAACGCCGCGATGCGCAAGGTTGGCAAGATGGAAGCCATCGTCGCCCGCGCCAACCAGCTCGGCGTCGTGCTGAAGGACTGGACGCCCGCCCAGATGGACACCTTCGCCAAGGGCGAGGTCGAGACCTGGGGCAAGGTGATCCGCGACAACAAGATCACCTTCACGGAATGAAGTGAAGACTCACCTCCCCATTCAAATGGGGAGGTGCCCGCGTCTGCGCGGGCGGAGGGGTCATATGACCCGCGCCGCGCATGACCCCTCCGTCGATGTAAGACGTCGACACCTCCCCCGCTGACGGGGGAGGCGGGATTGATCAGAACACCTGCCGCACGCCGACGATCTGGCCGAGCGAGCGGCCGACATGTTCGGCGACCGCGGGCTCCAGCCCTTCGACTTCGATCTCGACGTTGAGTCCATCGCCGTCGGCCTGCGCGAAGACACGGGCGGGGACGAGACCGCGCTTGGCGATCAGTTCGAGCGCGCGCGGCAACACGCCGGGCTCGGCGTCGGCCTCGAAACAATAACGGACGGCGGAATTACTGCGCTTCAGGGAGAGAACGGCGGACATCGGACGATTCCTTGGACGAGAGACTGGCGAACGCGGCAACGCAACGGTTTGCAGTGCAAACCGCGGTGCTAATTCGCCGTGCCTTCATGACGACAAGGAGGTCCGTGCGGGCCATGACGCGACTATAGCGCCCGAGCCGGCCGGCGCGCTAGGGTCCGGCAACGAACCCGCCGGGAAGGAAACAAAGATGCGTTCGACGCCCATCTACGAGGTGCATGCGGTCAAGTATGCCCACCTGCCGCGCAAGGCATGGGAAGTACAGATCAATCCCGACCCGCACGATGCCGACTTCCCGATGGACTATTTCGTCTGGGTGGCGATCCCGCTGGACGAGAACGGTCATCGCACGATCGGCGGCAAGCCCATCGTGATCGACACCGGCTTCAATGCCACGGTCGGCAAGCAGCGCGGCCGCGAGGTGAAGAAGAACCCGGCCGATCTCCTCGGCGAGGTCGGGGTCGACGCGAAGGACGTCGAGGACGTCATCGTCACCCATCTCCACTACGACCATATCGGCAACTGGGACCGCTTCCCCAAGGCGCGCTTCCATCTCCAGGACAAGGAGATGAACTTCGCGACCGGCCGGCACATGTGCAAGGGACCGTTCCGCCACGCCTACGAGTGCGAGGACATCGTGGGCATGGTGCGCGCGCTCTACGGCGGCCGGCTGGTGTTCCACGACGGCGACGAGGAGCTGCAGCCCGGCATCTCGCTGCACCTGATCGGCGGCCACACCGCCGGCATCCAGTCGGTGCGCATCAACACGCGCAACGGCTGGCTCGTGCTGGCCTCCGACGCCAGCCACTATTTCTGGGGCGTCAACAACGACAAGCTATTCTCGATCGTCTACTCGGTCGCCGACATGCTGGCGGGCTACGACAAACTCAAGAAGCTGGCCGATGGCCGCGTGGAGATGGTGATTCCCGGCCACGATGCCGAGGTGATGACGCGCTATCCCGCCTCGGGTAAGGGACTGGAAGGCATCAGCGTCCGGCTGGACTAGGGCCCCGGGGCGACGAACAAGGTGCAATCCGAACGAGCTCGAGTCGCCCGATGATTTCACCATACTCCGACCTCCCTTCCCGAAGCTTCTGGAAGGGAGCCGTCTCCGGGCGGTCTCCCGAGACCGTCTCCGGGTTGTGGCAGCCGAAGTTCCATTTCGCCCCCGATACGCGCATTGCGACAGCGGGCAGCTGCTTCGCCCAGCATATCTCCCGATATCTGCGCGCGAGGAACGCCGCCGTCGTCGACCTCGAGCCGCCCCCCCTCGGGCTGTCTGCGGCCAACGCCATGAAGTATGGCTACGGCATCTATTCGGCGCGATATGGCAACATCTACACGGTTCGCCATCTCCTGCAGCTCACCGAGGAAGCCCTTGGCCGGTTCGCGCCGTCCGATGCCGTCTGGGAACGGAACGGCCGCTTCTTCGATGCGATGCGGATCGGGGTCGAACCCGGGGGATTGCCTTCCGCCAAGGCCGTGCAGCGACACCGCCAGCAGCATCTCGCCCAGGTGCGACGCCTGTTCGCCAAGACAGATGTCTTCGTCTTCACCCTCGGCCTGACGGAAGCCTGGACCCACGCGGAGTCGGGCACGGTGTATCCCACCGCACCAGGTACGATCGCCGGCTCCTATCGACCCGAAGTGCACGCCTTCCGGAACTTCGATTTCCTCGATGTGTACAAGGACTTCGTCAAGTTCCACCGGATCGCGACGAAGCGGAACCCCGGGCTGAAGTTCCTGCTCACCGTCTCGCCGGTTCCGCTCGCGGCCACGGCCAGCGACAAGCACGTTCTCGTCGCGACGACCTATTCGAAATCGGTGCTGCGTGCGGTGGCCGGGAAGCTGGCCGAGACATTCGAGAACGTCGACTACTTCCCGTCCTTCGACCTCCTCTCCAGCGCCTCGACGCGAGGCGTGTTCCATTCGGATGACGCCCGACAGATCACCGAGCCGGGCGTGGAGGCGGTCATGCGGATCTTCTTCGACGCGCAACCAGCCCTTGCGCAAGCATCGGCTCCTGTCGCAGCGGGCGAGCAGGACGAGGGCCGTGCGGCGGGCCGTACGCCCGAGGATCGGGCTGCCGAGGCGGTTTGCGAGGACATCCTCCTCGATGCGTTCTCCCGATGATCCGCGTTGCCCTGCTGGGCAATTCTCATATCTTTAACTGGAAGCGCGCCTGGACATCGCTCGGCAAGGCCTATCCGGGCGTCGAGTTCATTTTTTTCGCCGCACCGGGAGCGCCATTTGCGCACTGCGAACCGCAAGGCGACAGACTCGTGTTCACGAACGAGGACGTCGCGCGATGGGTCAAGAGGACCTCTGGCGGCCGACGTGAGATGGTCGTTGCCGACTACGACGCGTTTTGCGTCGTGGGCCTGGGATGCGAGGTGAGGGCCGCCACCTCGCTCTACTCAGGATGGCGGGCCGACTCTCACAAGGGGGAGCAAGGCAGGTTTCTACTGGTTTCCGATGCCTGTTTCCTGGATGTCGTTTGCGACCGGCTGAAGGCCTCGGCGGCAATGGCCCTCGTCGGCAAGCTCCGTCAGATCACTGACAAGTCGATCTGGCTGGCGCCCACCCCTGCCCCCGCCGAGGTCGTCCTGACGTTGGACAAGCCGCCGGAGGACATTGAAATGGCCGCCCAAGCGATCGATGCGCCGGCTCTTCGCGCGGCCTATGATGAGGCCTGCCGCCGACTGGCCACTGGAAATCTGATCCTCCTCGAGCAACCCAAGGCTACTCTCGCCTCGCCGCTTCTGTCGAAGGACAAGTATCGTCATCCGACCTGGACGAAGCCCGACTGGATTCATTTGAACGACGCCTACGGCAGGATCGTCATTCGGGAATTCCTGTCGCGTTTCCAGCCGTCTCTCGGCGGCCAGGACGCCGGCGATTCGTCCGGCAACTTCTTGCGACTTGCCGACCCGATCCTGGGGGCCCTGCGGAGCACATTTTCACAATTGTCGACTCGCAGACGCTCGAAGAGCTGAATCACTTGAGGAGAGGAAGCAGGATGGCGCGGCTCGTCTTCGGCATGAACAACTCTCTGGACGGCTATGTCGACCACCTGTCGTTCGGGCCGAGTGCCGCGCTCTTCCGCCATTTCATCGAGGAGGCGGAAGGGCAGGCCGGCAGTCTCTACGGCCGCCACGTCTATGAGCTGATGCGGTACTGGGACGACGATCAGCCCGACTGGGACGACGAGCGCCGCGCCTTTGCTGCGGCGTGGCGGCGGCAGCCGAAATGGGTCGTCTCGCGCTCGCTGGAATCGGTCGGTCCCAACGCCACGCTCATCCGCGACGATCTGGAACGCACCATCCGCAGGCTGAAGGACGAGCGCGACGGCGACATCGAGGTCGCCGGCCCGACCCTGGCGAAGAGCCTCACCGAACTCGGCCTGATCGACGAGTACCGGATCTACCTGCACCCCGTGGTGCTGGGCCACGGCACGCCCTACTTCGCAGGCCCGCGCCCGCCGCTCCGTCTCGTGTCCCATGACCGTATCGACGAGGACGTGATCAGGCTGACCTACGTTCCGGCTTGATTTCGGACCGCCGCAGGTCAGCCGCGGATCTCGACGCCGGCCCACTCCTCGAGAACCTTCGCCACCATGGTGAAGTCGGAGTCGGGACCGAACCGCGCCTTGGTGACGGCGAGCATTTCGAGCACCGCCGCGCCCACCAGCATGGGCACGCCCATGTTCTGCGCCTCGTCGAGGCAGAGGCGCACATCCTTGTGCGACAGCGCGGTGGCGAAGCCGAAGTCGAAGGTGCCCGGCAGCACGGCGCGCGGGAACTTGTCCTGGCTGGCGCTGTTGCGCCCGCTCGACACGTTGATGATGTCGATCAGCACCTTCGGATCGAGGCCGGCCTTCACGCCCATCGCCATCGCCTCGGAGGTGGCCACCAGCGCGGTCGCGGCCAGCATGTTGTTGGCGAGCTTCGCCGTCTGCGCGAGGCCGGGCTTCTCGCCGGTATGGAAGAGCTTGCCGAAGGTCTTCAGCACCGGCTGCAGCGCCTGATAGGTCGGCGTCGGGCACGACACCATGACGGCGAGCGTGCCGGCTTTCGCGCCCGTGACGCCGCCGCTTACCGGGGCATCGACCCAGCCGATGTCGCGTTCGGCAAGTCTCGCCGCGACTTCGCTGGCGACACCGGGGCCGGTCGTCGAGAGATCGATCAGGGTGCGGATCGATGAGCCGTTGATGATGCCCGCATTGCCGCCCAGCACCACCTCGCGCACGATGGCGGGGGTGGGCAGGCTCATCAGCACCACCTCGGCGATCGACGCGACCTCGGCCGGCGAGGCCGCGAGCTGGGCGCCGCGTGCGACCAGCGGCCCGGTCGCCTCCTCCGACACGTCGTAGACGCAGAGCCGGTAGCCCGCATCGAGCAGACGGTGCGCCATCGGCCCGCCCATCCGGCCCACGCCCACGAAGCCCAGCAATTGACCCGTCATGCTCATTTCCTCCGGCCGTCGGCCACTCTTTCGTTTTTCTGGTATCGTTACCAGCATATGATTACGGCGTGAGAGCATCAACGGGCAGGCAGGATGAGTGGTAAGGCACGGCGCGGCGAGGGCAGCGCTCTGAAGATGCGCGACATCGCCCGGCATGCCGGCGTGTCGCCGATGACGGTGTCGCGCGCGCTGCGCCAGCCGTCGGCGGTGTCGGAGGAGATGCGGCGCAAGGTCGATGCCGCGGTGCGCGAATTCGGCTACCTGCCCAACCGCATCGCCGGCAGCCTCTCGTCGAGCCGCTCCAACACCGTCGGGCTGGTCGTGCCCAGCATCCGCAACTCGCTCTACGCCAGCATGATCCAGGCGGCGTCCGACGTGCTGCGCGCCAACGGGCTGCACCTGATGATCGCCGACAGCGGCCACCGGCTCGAGGACGAGGAGGCGCTGGTCTCGGCCTTCCTGGCCCAGCGCGTCTGCGGCCTGATCCTGCACAACACGGTCCACAGCAAGCGGATGCGCAAGCTGGTCGAGACCAGCGGCGTGCCGGTGATCGAGACCGGCAACCTGCCCGACGAACCGCTCGACATGGCGGTCAGCTACTCGAACTTCGAGGCCGCGCGCGCCATGACGCTCCACCTGGCGCGTCTCGGCTACCGCCGGATCGGCTTCGTGACCCTGCCGGTGCGCGACAACGACCGCTCCGAGGAGCGCCGCCGCGGCTACTTCGCGGCGCTTAAAGAACTCGGGCGGCCGGCGGACGACAGTCTCGTCCTCGAAGCCGCCGGCGGCTTCAGCGAGGGCGCCGATGCGCTGGTGCGGCTGGTAAACGCCCATCCCGATCTCGACGCCGGTTTCTTCGCCGGCGAGGTACTGGCAGTGGGGGCGCTGTTCGAGTGCCAGCGCCGTGGCTGGGCAGTGCCGGGGCGCATCGCCATCGCGAGCTTCGACGACGTGGATCTGCTGCGGCACGCGGTTCCGAGCGTGACAACGCTGCGTATTCCACGACCTGAGATCGGAAAGCGCAGCGCCGAGCTGCTGGTCCGCCGCCTGCAGGGCGCGCCGGCCGAACCAATCAAGGTCGATCTCGGATTCGAGATCGTGCAACGCGAGAGCAGCTGAGGATTGAGGCATGCTGAAGGGCAGATGCGCGCTCATCACCGGCTCGACGCAGGGGCTCGGCCAGGCAATGGCCCGGCGGCTCGCCGCCGAGGGCTGCAACATCGTGCTGAACGGGTTCGGCGATCCGGCTGAGATCGAGGCGCAGCGCAGCGCGCTCGAGGCGGAGCATGGCATCCGTGCGCTGCATCACGGTGCCGACCTCGCCGAGTCGCGCCAGATCGCCGATCTGATCGAAACCGCCGGACGGGAATTCGGTGGCGTCGACATCCTGATCAACAACGCGGTCGTCCGTCACTTCGCGCCGGTCGAGAAATTCCAGCCGGAAGACTGGGACCGGGCCCTGGCGGTGAACCTGTCGGCGGCGTTCCACACGACGCGCCTGGTGCTCGCCGGCATGCGCGCGCGCGGCTTCGGTCGCATCCTCAACATCTCGTCCGTCTATGGCCTGTTCGGCGGCGTGAACCGGGTCGACTACATCACGACCAAGACGGCGCTGATCGGCCTCACCCGTGCCGTGGCGCTGGAGACGGCGCGCGACAACATCACCTGCAACGCCATCTGCCCAGGCTCCTCGCCCAGCCCGGCGATCGAGCAGCGGCTGCAAGACTTCATGGCCGCCGAGGGGCTGGCGCGCGACCAGGCAATGGAGAGGTTCATGGCCGGCCGTCAGCCGTCGGGCCGCTTCGTGGCCATGGAAAGCGTCGCCGCCCTGGCCGCCTTCCTGTGCAGCCCCGGCGCCGCCGACATCACCGGGGCGGCGCTGCCGGTCGACGGCGGGTGGAGCGCGAGCTGATCGTCTTTCTGTTTTTTATGGTAGCGGTACCAAAGACTCCGTCCTAGAATTTGCGCAACAAGGCAAAAACAGGAGGAAACCCATGAGCGTCACGCGTCGACAATTCGGCCCCGTCGCAGCCTCTCTGGCTGCGGTCGCGGCGGCCTCGCCGGCCTTCGGCCAGCAGACCAACGAGGTGGTGAGATGGCGACTCACCTCGAGCTTCCCCAAAAGCCTCGATACGCTGTTCGGCGCCTCGGCGACGATCGCGCGGGTCGTGGGCGAAATGACCGACGGCAAGTTCACGCTGACGCCGTTCGCCGCCGGCGAAATCGTGCCCGGCCTGCAGGTGCTGGATGCGGTGTCGAACGGCACGGTCGAATGCGGCCACACCTATACCGGCTACTACATCGGCAAGAATCCGAGCTTCATCTTCGACGGCTCGGTGCCGTTCGGCCTGACGCCGCGCATGCACAATGCCTGGATGATGTTCGGCGACGGCCGCAAGCTGATGGACGAGGTCTATGACGGCTTCAACGTCGTGGCCCTGCCGGCCGGCCAGACCGGCGGCCAGATGTTCGGCTGGTTCCGCAAGGAGCTGAAGACGCCGGCCGATTTCTCCGGCCTCAAGATCCGCACCGCTGGCTTCGGCGGCAAGGTCTTCGCCAAGCTCGGGGCCGTGCCGCAGCAGATCGCCGGCGGCGACATCTATCCGGCGATGGAACGTGGCACGCTCGACGCCTGCGAATGGGTCGGCCCCTACGACGACGAGAAACTCGGCTTCAACAAGGTTGCCAAATATTACTATACGCCGGGTGTCATGGAGCTGGAGGCCGTCAACCAGCTGATGATCAGCAAGGCCGCCTGGTCGAGCCTGCCGCCGCGCTACCAGATGATCCTCAAATACGCCTGCAGCTACTCGATGACCGAGATGCTGGCCTCCTACGACGCCAAGAACGCCGTGGCGATCGCCCGCCTGGTCGCCGCCGGGACGCAGCTCTCGGTGCTGCCGGACGAGGTGATCAAGGCGCTGCGGGTCGCGCTGGAAGCCGTGCTCGACGAGGAGGCGGCGCAGAACGAGCAGTTCAAGAAGATCCTGGCCAACTGGCGCCAGTTCCGCGCCACCCAGCATCGCTGGTTCTCGATCGCCGATACCCGCGCCGATCTGGCGGTCTTCCGCAGCGACCGCTGACGAGAGGAGATTGTCATCCCGAGCGTGAGCGAGGGACCTTTGCCCGGCACCGCGAAAGGTCCCTCACTTCGTTCGGGATGACAATGGTGGCTTAGGCCGCGATGGAAGCGCGGGCCTTGCCGATCATCAGCGCCGCGCGGGCGGCTTCGCGACCCTTCTCGACGAAGTGCGCGCGGAAGATCGCGTTGTGGTGTTCGGTCTCCTGATAGTGATGCGGCGTCAGCGACACCGACAGGACGGGCACACCGGTGTCCATGCCGGCGCGCATCAACCCGTCGACGACGGCCTGGGCGACGAAGTCGTGGCGATAGATCCCGCCATCGACCACGAAGGCGGCGGCGGCAACAGCCGCATACTTTCCCGTCGCCGCCAGGTCGCGCGAGAACAGCGGCAGCTCGAACGCGCCCGGCACGTCGAACACGTCGACCTGCGCGGGGGGAATCAATTCGAGGAATCCGTCGAGCGCACGATCGACGATGTCGGCGTGCCACCTGGCTTTGACGAAGGCGTAGCGGGCTTGTGTCATGGCAATCTCCTTTGGCGAACGACACGTCACCCAAGGCGATCACGCGCGGACCCGCTGCTCTGCTGAAGCAGCGGGACACACGTTCTCTTTCATCCGGACTGTGACCGTCGGCTCAGGCCTCGCACCTGATCTGCTGACCCTTCCTTGCGGAAGGCGCTCGCGGGCTCGCGGCTCGCGCCGCATACCGCCGGTAGGGAGTTTCACCCTGCCCTGAGAACGCCAAAACCATAATTGCCGGCCCAAAGGCTGGCAACGTGACCTCGCATTACTTCTTCTCGACGTTCCACAACGCGAGCGCAGGCGACGGCAGCAGGCCCGAGGCCTTGCGGCCTACGGCGGTGGGGGTCGTGAACTGGCCGAGCGGCGCGTGCGTGGGATACTCGGCGGCGCGGGCCTGGACCTGCGCGGCGATCTCCTTCTGCTTCGCCGGATCGGTCTCCTTGGCGTAGGCGTCGCGCAGCTTCTCCAGTTCCGGATCGCACGGCCAGCCGAACGTCGCCTTCTCGCAGGACGCGTTGAGGAACGCTGCAGCCACCGGATCGAGCACGTCGACGGCGGCCCAGGACGTGAAGAACGCGCTCCAGCCGCCGGCGTTCAGCGCATCCTTCTTGGCGCGGCGGCCGACCAGCGTCTGCCAGTCCATCGACTGCAGGTCGACCTTGAAGCCGGCCTTCTCGAGCTGCGGCTTGGCCACGGTGGCCAGGTTGTTGTGGCCGGCGATGTCGGTCTGGTGCATCAGCACGACCGGCGTGCCGTCGTAGCCCGCCTCGGTCAGGAGCTGCTTCGCCTTGGCGGCGTTGCCCGAGAGCTTGTCTTCCCAGCCCTTCGTCGTCTCGCTCGGCGAGCCGCAGGGGAACAGCGACTTGCACTCCCGGTAGAACTCGGGATTGCCGACGTTGGCGTCGAGGAAGTCCTTCTGGTTCAGCGCGTAGAGGACGGCCTGCCGGACCTTGGCGTTGTCGAACGGCTTGTGCAGCACATTGAAGCGCATCGAGTACTGGCGGCCGGCCTGGTTCACGACCTGGACCTTGATGCCCTTCTCCTTCTGGATCAGCGGCAGCAGGTCCGGCGGCACGATCTCGATCATGTCGACTTCGTCGTTCAGCAGCGCGTTGACCTGCGTCTGGGTGTCGGGGATCCAGACCCATTCGATCCTGTCGACCTTGGCGACCTTGCCGCCCGAGAGGCCGGCCGACGGTTCGGCGCGCGGCTTGTAGTTCGTGTTCTTGACGTAGACCGCCTTCTCGCCGGGCTTCCACTCGTCCTTCTTGAAGATGAAAGGACCGGAGCCGGTGGCGTCGGTGATCTGCGTGTTGGGATCGGTGCTTGCAACCCGCGCCGGCATCATGAACGGCACGTTGGAACCAGGCTTGCCGAGCGTGCTCAGCACGAGACCGTAGGGCTCCTTCAGCACCATCTTGATCGTCCTGTCGTCGGGCGCCGACAGTTCGGACACGTACGACATCAGCTTCTGGCCCATCGCATCCTTGGCGCCCCAACGCTTGAGCGAGGCGACGCAATCCTCTGCGGTGACCGGCTTGCCGTCATGCCAGGCCAGCCCGTCGCGCAGGGTGAAGGTCCAGGTGAGCTTGTCGGGCGAGGTGTCCCACTTCTCGACCATCTGCGGCTTGACCTGCAGCTTGTCGTCGAGCGCGAACAGCGTGTCATAGACCAGATAGCCGTGATGCTGGGTGATCAGCGCCGTCGTCCAGATCGGATCGATGATCTTGAGATCCGAATGAAGCGCCACCTTGAGGGCGGACTGCGGGGCTTGCGCCGAAGCGGGCGCAGGCACGGCGAACGGCACCACCGCGGCCGCGGCGGCGAGCGCGCAGATGAAACGACGACCCATGTTCAGCATGAAAACTCCTTACCCTTTGCCTTACCCGGTGAACCGACAATAAGGCGCGCGGCCACTACGCGCGACGCCCCGTCGACTCGAAGAAACGTCAGTCGCCCTGCGCGATGTCGAGAAGCGCCTGGCGGTCGACCAGCTTGAGGCGCGGCCGTCCCTGCGCCGCGCCGGCGGCGACCTCGGCCTTGTCGATGCGGCGCCAGCCCTCGGCGTCGACGGCGAGCGGCAGAATGTCGGGGCCACTCTTGGGGTCGCGGTCCTCGAGCCAGGCGATGACGTCCTTCGCCACGGCATGGCTGTCGGCACGGTTGGTCGGGATGGTGCCGCTGGGACCGCGACGCGCCCAGCCGACGGCGAAGACACCGTCCGCCTCCGGAAAGGCCTCGCCGGTATAGCCGATGCAGGTGACGACGAGGTCGGCGGGGATGGTTCCGGTCGACAGTTCGATCTCGCCCGGACGGATCGCCAGCGGCGTGGCGTGGAAACGGAAGTGCACCGTCACCGGCTTCTCGCCCGGCCTGTGCGCGGCGAAGCCCTTCAGCGTCTCGATGTTCTTGGCCTTGCGCAGCCTCTCCGGCGTGGGATCGGCGGCCGGCGCCACGGCATCGAGCACGCTGGCATCGGCCACCGACACGGCGCGGGCCAGCCGGCCCATTTCGGCCAGCTCGTTGGTCGTGAAGGAGGCCTGTTCGGCGCCGCGCCGTCCGATCACATGGATATCCGTGAGAGGCGCCGCCGCGATCGCCGCCGCCGCCTCGGGCACGATGTCGGACTTGGCCATCTCGTCCGGCGTCTTGGCCAGCAGACGCGCCACGTCGAGCGCCACGTTGCCGTTGCCGATCACCGCCACGGATTTCACGGCCGAGAGGTCCGGGCCCTCGCGGAAATCGGGATGGCCGTTCAGCCAGCCCACGAAGCGCCACGAGCCCCAGACCTGCGGCAGCTCCTCGCCCGGGATGCCGAGCTTGCGGTCGATCACCATGCCGGTGGCGACGATCACCGCGTCGTAGGCCTCGACCAGCTCGTCCCAGGTGAGGTCGCGGCCGATGTCGAGATTGCCGGCGAAGCGCACGTCTGGCTGGTCGAGCAGCTTGTCGAACTGGCGGACCACGGCCTTGGTGCCCTGGTGGTCGGGCGCGACGCCGGCCCGGACCAGCCCGAAGGGCGTGGGCAGGCGGTCGATGATGTCGATGCGGAGGTCCGGCCGGCCGCGCAGCAGCCCGTCCGCGGCATAGAAGCCGGACGGGCCGGCGCCGACAATGGCAACCCTGTGAGTCATGGCGGCCCGCTTAGCATATGATGGGCGCATGGCTAAATATGCAAAACTCCGACAGCTCGGGCATGAGACGCCCCTCCCCGCCTCGCCCGCCGAGGCCCTCCTCGAGACGGTGCCCAACCCGCATCCGGGCACGCTCTATCTCGCACGCTTCACGCAGCCCGAGTTCACCTCGCTCTGCCCGGTGACGGGCCAGCCCGATTTCGCGCACCTCGTGATCGACTACGTGCCGCGCGCCAAGCTGGTCGAGAGCAAGTCGCTGAAGCTCTATCTCAACAGCTTCCGCAACGAGGCGGCTTTCCACGAGGATTGCACCGTGGGCATCGGCAAGCGGCTGGTGAAGGAGCTGGCGCCGCGCTGGCTCAGGATCGCGGGCTACTGGTATCCGCGCGGCGGCATGCCGATCGACGTGTTCTGGCAGACCGCCCTGCCGCCCAAAGGCCTGTGGCTTCCCGACACCGGCGTCGCGTCCTATCGCGGCCGGGGATAATGGCCAAGCTGCCGCCCCGCCCCAAGCGGCCGCCCAAGCCGGCGACGGCGCGCGAGTTGCGGGACGCGATCGCGGCCAAGGCGCTGGAACTCGGCTTCGACGCCGTGGCCTTCGCGCCCGCGCAGCTGTCGCCCGAGGCGCGGCAGCAGCGCAGGGAGCGGATGGCCACGTTCCTCGAACGCGGCTTCCAGGGCGACATGGGCTGGCTGGTCGACCGCGCCGAGCAGCGCATCGATCCCGCGACCCTGTGGCCCGAAGCGCGCACCGTCGTGTCCGTGGCGCTGAACTACGGGCCGGCGAGCGATCCGCGCGACGTGTTGCAGGAGCGCGAACGCGGCGCGGTCTCGGTCTATGCGCAGGGCCGCGACTATCACGACGTGATGAAGAGCCGGCTGAAGCAGCTCGGCCGCTTCATCTGGGACACCTATCACCAGAGCCTGAAAGTCTTCGTCGACACCGCGCCGCTGATGGAAAAGCTCGCCGCGCAGCAGGCGGGCCATGGCTGGCAGGGCAAGCACACCAACCTGGTGTCGCGCCGCTTCGGCTCCTGGCTGTTCCTCGGCGAACTGCTCCTGTCGGTCGAACTGCCGCCCGACGCGCCGGAGACCGATCATTGCGGCCAGTGCCGCGCCTGCCTCGAGTCGTGTCCGACCGACGCCTTCCCCGCCCCGTACCAGCTCGATGCGCGGCGCTGCATCTCCTATCTCACCATCGAACATGCCGGCCCGATCGATCGCGAGTTCAGGGCGGCGCTGGGCAACCGCATCTATGGCTGCGACGACTGCCTCGCCGCCTGCCCGTGGAACAAGTTTGCCCGCCAGTCGCGCGAGGCGGCGTTCGTGCCGCGCGCCGAGCTTCAGGCGCCGCTCCTGTCCGAGCTGGCGACGCTCGACGACGCGACCTTCCGCGCACGCTTCTCCGGCACCGCGGTGAAGCGCATCGGCCGCAACCGCTTCCTGCGCAACGTCGCCTATGCGCTGGGCAACAGCGGCACGCCGGCCCAGTCGCTGCCCGCGGTCGAACGGCTGCTGCAGGACGAGCAGCCCCTGGTGCGCGGCGCCGCCGTCTGGGCGCTGTCGCAGCTCGCGCCGGACGAAGCGGCGCGGCGTAGCCAGAGCGTCGATGAGCCCGACCCCGACGTCCGCGCGGAGTGGGCTGACCCGTTTCAGACTCCTCGCCCCCGCTAGGGGGAGAGGAACATGAGGCGGCTAGCGCCGCTCTCGGAAGAAGGCGCGCAGCAGCTCGGCCGCCTCGCGCTCACCGAGGCCGGGATATAGGTCGGGGCGGTGGTGGCAGGTGGGCTGGTCGAAGATGCGCGGGCCCTGCTCGATGCCGCCACCCTTGGGATCGGCCGCGCCCCAGTAGACGCGGCGCAGCCGGGCGAAGGAAATCGCCTGGGCGCACATCGGGCACGGCTCCAGCGTGACGTAGAGATCGCAGTCGACCAGCCGCGGCGAGCCCAGCGCGGCAGCCGCGGCCCGGATCGCCAGCAGCTCGGCATGGGCGGTCGGGTCCTTAAGCTCCTCGGTACGATTGCCCGCCTCGGCCAGCACCGCGCCGCCGGGTCCGACGATCACGCAACCGATCGGGACCTCGCCACGCGCGCCGGCCGCACGGGCGGCGGCGAGGGCTCTTTCCATGGGCGTCGACTTGGCTGAATCCGGCATCGTGGCCGCACTATAGCGCGCGACGGCGCACGCGCGTATCTTGGCCCCCATGCCCCGTCCCCTGATCGGAGTCACCCTGGATGCTGAAAAGCCAGGCGGATACTCCAAGTTTCCCTGGTATGCGCTGCGCCAAAACTACCTCGACGCGATCGACGCGGCGGGTGGCCTGCCCATAGCGCTGCCGCACGAGCCCGACCGGGTCGCCGACTATCTCGAGCGCATCGATGCGCTGGTCGTGACCGGCGGCGCCTTCGACGTCGATCCCTCCTACTATGGCGGCGGCGCGCGCCACGCGACGGTGATCACCAAGGACCGCCGCACCGCCTTCGAGTTCGGCGTCACCAAGGGCGCGCTCGAGCAGAACAAGCCGGTGCTGGGCATCTGCGGTGGCCAGCAGCTCCTGCACGTCGTGCTGGGCGGCAAGCTGATCCAGCACATCCCTGACACGATCGCCGATCCGCTGGCCCACGAGCAGCCCAATCCGCGCAACGAGCCCGGCCATGTCGTGAAGGTTGCCCGGGGCACGCAGCTGCACGGCATCGTCGGCGCCGAGGAGCTGCAGGTGAACAGCGCCCATCACCAGGCCGCCGCCGATTCGCCGGAAGGCATCGTGGTGAACGCCACCGCGCCGGACGGCGTGATCGAGGGCATCGAGGCCCCGGCCTACCGTTTCTGCATCGGCGTGCAGTGGCATCCCGAGTTCCTGATCTCCGAAGGCGACGCGAAACTGTTCCGCGCCTTCCTGGGAGCGGCGGCCGCACGATGACCGAAGCACCCGTCAAGGAAGGCGAGCGCATCGCCAAGCGCCTCGCGCGCGCCGGCCTGTGCTCGCGCCGCGATGCCGAGCGCTGGATCGAGGCCGGTCGCGTGAAGGTCGACGGCAAGGTGCTGGAGACCCCGGCCTGCGTCGTCACCGAAAAGAGCGTCATCGAAGTCGATGGCAAGCTGCTGGGCGCCCCCGAGCGGGCGCGCATGTGGCGCTATCACAAGCCGCCGAGCGAGATGGTGACGGCGCGCGATCCCGAGGGACGGCGCACCATCTTCGACTCGCTGCCCAAGAGCCTGCCGCGCGTCGTCACGATCGGCCGCCTCGACTATTTCTCCGAAGGGCTGCTGCTGCTGACCAACGACGGCGGCCTGGCGCGCCAGCTCGAACTGCCGGCCAATGGCTGGACGCGCCGCTACCGCGCCCGCGTGCACGGCAATGTCGACGAGGCCAAGCTCGCCGATCTCGCCAACGGCATCACCATCGAGGGCGTGCGCTACGGCTCGATCCAGGCCAGCCTCGACCGCCAGCAGCGCTCCAACGCCTGGATCGACATCGCGCTGACCGAGGGCAAGAACCGCGAGGTGCGCCGCGTGCTGGCCCATCTCGAACTGCCGGTGGTGCGCCTGATCCGCGTGGCCTTCGGGCCTTTCCATCTCGGCGAGCTGGAGCGCGGCCTCGTCGACGAGGTTCCGCCGCAGGCGCTCGAGAACCTGCTGGGCGTCAAGCGTCCGCCGCGCAAGGAAGGCTGGGCCAAGCCCAAACCGCGGCCGGCCCCGCCCCACGCCAAGCGCCGGCGGACCTGATGATCAGGATCATCGGTGGCAGGCATCGCGGGCGCATGCTCGAAACACCGCCGGGCGACGCGACGCGCCCGACCTCCAATCGCGCCCGGGAATCGCTGTTCAACGTGCTGATGCATGCGCGCTGGCGCGACGGCGAAGACGATGGCGGCACCTCGCCGCTGATCGACGCGCGCGTGCTCGACGCCTATGCCGGCTCCGGCGCGCTGGGGCTGGAGGCGCTGTCGCGCGGCGCCGCCCATGTGACGTTCCTCGACAACGAGGCCAATGCGATCAAGGCGATCGGCGAGAACCTGCGCAAGCTGGGCGAGGCCGGCGCGGCCAAGGTCGTGCGCGCGGATGCGACGCGGCCGCCGCCCTGCCGCGAGCCCTGCGATCTCGTCTTCCTCGATCCGCCCTATCGCTCGGGCCAGGCGCCCCTCGCCATCGCGGCGCTGGCCGCCGCGGGCTGGATGACGCCGGGCTGCGTCGTCACGGTCGAACTCGCGCACAACGAGGACATGATCGCGCCCGACGGCTTCGAGACGATCGACGAGCGGCGCTATGGCGCCGCCAAGATCGTGATCCTGAAGCGGGGTCCGTGAGGCGCGCGCCCGTGAAGCTGACGGCCCCTCTCTACATGCTGCGGCACGGCGAGACCGCGTGGAACACCGAACGCCGCATGCAGGGCAGCAAGAATTCCGACCTGACGCCGCGCGGCCGCGTCCAGGCGCTGGCGATGGGCCGCACCCTGAAGGCCGAACTCGAGCGCGAACCCGGTCCCACGATCTTCCTGCGCAGCCCGCTCGGCCGAACCCGCGAGACGTCGGAGATCGTCGGCCGCGAACTCGGTATCGCCTTCGGCGAATGGCGGGAAGACATCCGGTTGGCCGAACTCTCCTATGGCACCTGGGAAGGCTTCTCCTGGGCCGAGATCGAGATCGATCATCCGACGGCGCTCGCCGACTGGCGCGCCGATCCGCACGGCTACTGCCCACCCGGCGGCGAGACGCATATCGATCTGCGCCGACGCTGCGAGGCGGTGCTGACGGAGATCGCGACGTCGGGCACGCGCACCGTGGTGGTGAGTCATGGCGTCAGCGGCGCCGTCGTGCGCGGCCTCAATCTCGGTCTCGATGCACGCGCCATGTTCGTTCTCGAGAAGCCGCAGGATGCCTTCTTCCGGTTGATGGCCGGTCAGGAAGAACGCATCGCCTGCGATCTGTAGTGCCTTTCGGTCTCAAATCGACACGCACGACCTCATCCTGAGGAGGTCGCGCAGCGACCGTCTCGAAGGATGGGCAACGGACGCGGTGCGTGTGCCCACCCTTCGAGACGCGCTCCTCCGGAGCGCTCCTCAGGGTGAGGTGGTTGTTGGTGAGCGGGCGATGTTTTCCCGGTCGGACAGGCTCCAACGTAGCCTTGAACGTACCTGTGACCGTAACGGTGTGCCGGCTATAAGCGCCGGCATGGAAACGACGGCACAGACGGAAAGCACGGAACGCGCGACATGGCGCGGCGAAGCGCGCGCGACGCTCGTGCTCGCCTGGCCGCTGATCCTCACCAATCTCGCGCAGACGCTGATGACCGCGACCGACGTGGTGATGATGGGCTGGCTCGGCCCCGACGCGCTCGCCGCCGGCGCGCTTGGCTCCAATCTCTACTTCGCGACGATGATCTTCGGCCTTGGCCTCACCACGGCCACCGCGCCGATGATCGCGCGCGAGCTCGGCCGCAAGGGCCATTCGGTGCGCGATGTGCGCCGCACGGTGCGCCAGGGCCTGTGGATGGCGGCGGTCGTCACGCTGCCGATCTGGATCGTGCTGTGGCAGAGCGAGGCGATCCTGCTGGCGCTGGGCCAGGAGCCGGCGCTGGCGAAGGCGGCGAGCGAGTATGTCCGCGCGCTGCAATGGTCGCTGCTGCCGTTCTTCTTCTTCCTCGTGCTGCGCGCCTTCGTCTCGGCGCTGGAACGGCCCCTGTGGGCGCTCGCCGCCGGCGTGGCCGGCGTCGTCGCCAATGCCGCGGCGGCGTGGCTGCTGATCTTCGGCCATTTCGGATTCCCCAATCTCGGCCTGGTGGGCGCCGGCTACGCCACGACCTTCGCCGACATCCTGATGTTCGCGATTCTCGCGACGGTGCTCGTCACCGACCGGAAGTTCCGCCGCTATCACCTGTTCGGCCGCTTCTGGCGCGCCGACTGGCCGCGCTTCCGCGAGCTGTGGCATCTCGGCCTGCCGATCGGCGCGACGCTGGTCTTCGAGGTAGCGGTGTTCAACGGCGCGACGTTCCTGATGGGCCTGATCGGCGCGGCGGCGCTCGCCGCCCACTCGATCGCCATGCAGCTCGCGTCGCTCTCCTTCATGGTGCCGCTCGGCCTCGCCCAGGCCGCGACCGTGCGCGTCGGCCGTGCCTTCGGCGCGCACGACCGGGAAAGCATCCGTCGCGCCGGCTGGACGGCGTATGTCATGGGCGTGGGCTTCATGGCGCTGACGGCGCTGGCGATGGTGCTGGCGCCACGCCTGCTGGTCGGCGTGTTCCTCGATCTCGACACGCCGGCCAACGCGCCCGTCATCGAACTGGCGGTCGGCTTCCTGATGATCGCCGCCCTGTTCCAGGTGGCCGATGGCGGCCAGGCGGTGGCGGCCGGCATGCTGCGCGGCCTGCACGATACGCGCGTGCCGATGGTCTATGCCGGCATCGGCTACTGGTGCATCGGCCTGTTGCTGGGCGTGGTGCTGGCGTTCCAGGGCGGGCTGGGCGGCCTCGGCCTGTGGATCGGCCTGGCGACGGGCCTCACCGTCGTGGCCCTGCTGCTGATCGGCCGCTGGCTGCGACGCGAGCGGCTGGGACTCGTCAGCTTCGGGTGAGCCGCGCCGTCCGGCGGCAGCCGCTGTTCTCGCTTATGACCAGGCTCTGGCCGTCGCCGCGCGCGGTGAGCTGCATGCGCTGGTGCGTGGGGCCCTTCACCGACGCGAGGCTCAGGAGATTGAACGCGGCACCCGCCTTGGCCACGCCGTGGATCTGCCACAGGCCGGGAGTGGGTGGCGGCGGAGCGGATTTGTTGGGATTGGGCACCGGCCCGCGCGCGGTCGTGTCGTAGGCCGAGCCGTCGACGAAGCCCGATTCGATGGTGAGCACATAGTCGAGCGGCGCATTGCACGAGCCTCCGTCGCTGGTGCCGCGCCAAGTCCCGTCGAGCGGCGAGGCCGGTGCGGGCGTCGGCGTGCCGGACGGCGGCGCGACCGAGGGCGGCGGTGCGGCGCGGTTCTGAGCCGACGCCCCAGTGGCGACGGTTCCGGCAATCATGAGCAGCGCGAGAAGCTTCTTCATCGTCTTCCGAACAGCCGCTCGATGTCGGCCAGCTTGAGTTCGACATAGGTCGGTCGGCCATGATTGCACTGCCCGGAGTGCGGTGTCGCCTCCATCTGGCGCAGCAGGGCATTCATCTCCTCGACCGTGAGCCGGCGGCCCGCCCGCACCGATGTATGGCAGGCCAGCGTCCCGCAGACTTCCTCGACTTTCTCCTTGAGCGACAGATGATCGCCCATCTCGGCCAGTTCGTCGGCCAGATCGCGAACCAATCCCTGGATGTCGACCTCGCCCAGCACGGCCGGCGTCTCGCGGACCACGACCGCACCGAGCCCGAACGGCTCCAGCACCAGCCCCATGTCGGCCAGTTCGGCAGCGCGCTGGGTCAGGCGCCGCGCGCCATCCTCGCCGATCTCGACGACCTCCGGCAGCAGCAGCGCCTGCCGCTTCACGCCCTCGGCCTCGAGCTGCGTCTTCAGCCGCTCATGCACCAGACGCTCGTGCGCGGCGTGCTGGTCGACGATCACCACGCCCTGTTCGGTCTGGGCCACGATGTAGGTCTCGTGGAGCTGCGCGCGCGCGACACCCAGCGGATAGTTGCCCGGAGCGATGTTCGACGCTGGCTCCTCGACGCGCGCCGACAGGCCATCGAGCGGTGCCATGAACTGCATCGCCGCTTCGGCCAGGCCGCGCGGCACCGATGAATATCCATTGCCCGCGCCGTAACCGCCTCCACCCATCGGCAGAGGCGTCGCAAAACCCGTATGCGGACGGAACGCGCCGAGCGCCGCGTCGGACACGGTCGTGCTGGCGCGATGGCCGGCCGCCGAGAGCGCGGTGCGCAGGGCACCGACGATCATGCCGCGCACGATGCCGGCATCGCGGAAGCGCACCTCGGTCTTGGCCGGATGGACGTTGACGTCGACCATCTCGGGCGGCGCTTCGAGGAACAGCGCCACCATCGGATGGCGGTCGCGCGCCAGGAAATCCTGGTAGGCGCCGCGCACCGCGCCGGCCAGCAGCTTGTCGCGCACCGGGCGGCCGTTGACGAAGAGATACTGATGCTGGCTCGTCGGGCGATTGAGCGTCGGCAACCCTGCAAAGCCGGTGAGCCGGAAGCCCTCGCGGTTGGCGTCGATCGCCACGGCATTGTCGGCGAACTCGCGCCCCATGATGGCGGCCAGCCGTTCGAGCCGCGCGGCGTCGCCCGACAGGAGCGACGGGCTGGCGGCCGCCAGGTCGATCAGCGCACGCTCCTCGCTTTCCAGCCGGAAGGCGACGCCGGGATGGGCCATGGCAAGCCGGCGCATCGCGTCGGCGACGTGGCCGGATTCGGTGCGCGGCTCCTTCAGGAACTTGAGCCGCGCGGGGGTCGCAAAGAACAGCTCGCGCACCTCCACGCGCGTGCCCTGCGGATGCGCGGCGGGCCGCGGCTCGGCCTTGGCGCCGCCGTCGATCTCGAGACTCCAGGCCGTATCGGCACCGGCCGGACGCGAGGTGATGGTGAAGCGGCTCACCGAGGCGATCGACGGCAGCGCCTCGCCGCGGAAGCCCAGCGTGCGGATGTCGGTCAGGTCGTCGTCGGGCAGCTTGGAGGTGCAGTGCCGTTCGACCGCGAGGCGCAGCTCGTCGGGCGACATGCCGATCCCGTCGTCGACCACCGAGATGAAGGTGCGGCCGCCTTCCTTCAGGGTCACGGCGATGCGCCGCGCGCCGGCGTCGAGCGCGTTCTCAACCAGCTCCTTCACGGCGCTGGCCGGGCGCTCGACCACCTCGCCGGCGGCGATGCGGTTGACCAGCGTCGAGGGAAGGCGTCGCAGCGCTCTGGGCGGGGTGCGGGGGGCGCTCATGGCGCCGTCATTTTACGACCGGGCGCCCGGGGAAGATACGCGGGCGGCGAGATACTGGCGGGTCAGGATCTTGCCCTCCTCGACCGCCGGCTGGTCGAAGGCGTCGACGCCCAGCAGCTGGGCGGCGAACATCGTCTCCAGCATGTAGTGCATCATCAGGGCACCCATCACCCGCTCGTCGAGTGTGGCGATCCGCATGATGCGCGTCGGCCGGCCGTTCTTCACCAGGGTCACGGCCGTGGCCTCGGCCTCTGCCAGCAGGAGATCACCCAGCGACTGGTTCTCGAGATAGGCGAGCGTCTTGTCGCCGCCCAGCGATGCCGGCGCGATCGGAGTGCCCTTGCCTGCCGTGTCGAGGATCAGCACCGTAAACATCTTGTCCGCCGGGCCGCCGAGATAGAGCTGGAGCTGGCTGTGCTGGTCGACGGTGCCCATGGCGCGCACCGGCGTGGAGCCGTTGCCGCCCTTGCCAAGGCTCTCCGCCCAGAGCTGGCGGTACCAGAAGCCGAAATAGCCCAGCCGGTCGCAATAGGGCATCAGCACCGTCGTGCCGATACCGCGTTCCTTCGCCAATCCGATCGACAGGGCCGCACCGACGGCCGGCGCGAGGTCCTTGGCGTCGCTGGCTTCGAGCACCGGATCGAGGACGCTTGCCGCACCTTCACGGATCGCACCGACATCGAGGCCGGCGATCATCGCGGGCAACAGGCCGACCAGCGACAGCACGGAGAAGCGGCCGCCCACCTTGGGATCGTGGTCGAGGATCGGGCAACCGATGCGCGCGGCCAGCCGGCCGAGCGCGTTGTCGCTGGGCTCGGTGATGGCAACGATGTGCTCGGCGAGCTTTTCCTTGCCGACCTTCGCCTCGAACTCAGGCAGCAGCGTCAGGAACTGCGTCAGCGTCTCGGCGGTGGTGCCGGACTTGGAGATCACGATCAGGCCGGTGCGCGCCAGCGGCAGCCGGGCGGCCAGTTCGGTGAAAGTCGAGGGATCGACATTGTCCATGAACCAGAGCTTCGGGCGTCCGCCCTGAGGGCCGAATCCCAGGTCCTTGAGCGCGACCAGCGTCTGGCCGCCGAGGCTCGACCCGCCGGTGCCCAGCACGATCACGTGCTCGAACCTGGCGAAGCGCTCGGCGTGCGGCTTCAGGAGCGCGAGATCGTCGCGCGCGCCGGGCAGGCTGAGCAGCGGCAGGGTGCCGTCCGCCTTCCACTGGCGGAACCTGTCGAGCGCAGCCGAAGCGCGTGCCAGTTCGCGGTCGAGCGAGGCCTGCGGCAGGCCGCTCTTGCCCACCTTGCTTTCCAGGGCATCGTCGATCACGTGGCTGTAGAACATTTGAACTCCCTAGGGTTCAGGCGTGACGCCGACCGGCTTGCCGACCACGACCGTGGTCAGTGTCTCGTCACGCAGCAGACGTTGCGCAACCTTGCGAACGTCCGCGAGCTTGACGGCCGCGATCAACGACGCGCGGCGCGTCAGGTGATCGGGCGAGAGGCCGTCGATCTGCATGGAATGGAGCAGGCCCGCGATCGAACCCGAGGAATCGAGCGACAGGGCCAGCGCACCGGTCAGATAGGTCTTGGCGTCGTTGAGCTCGGCTTCGGTGACGCCGTCGGTGCGCATCCGCGCCATCTCGGCGCGAATCACCTTGAGCGCCTCGGCGACGCGCTCGTTCGCCGAGCCGGTCGACATGACCAGCAGCGCGGCGCGCTTGTAGGTGCGCAGGCCGCTCGACACGCTGTAGGCCAGGCCGCGCTTCTCGCGTACCTCGTTGAACAGGCGCGACTGCTGGCCGCCGCCGCCCAGAATGTGGTTCATCACCAGCGCCGCGTACCACTCGGGATCGTCACGCGGGATGCCGGGCAGCGCCATCACGGCGGTGCTCTGCGGCACCGGGCGCTCGACGACGACGGTGCGCGGCTTCGTCGGCGGCACCCATTCCGGTGGCAGTGCCGGTGGCGTCCCGGTCGGCAGCACGCCGAACGAGCGGTCGATCTGGCGTGCCAGTTCCGCCTCGCCGATATCGCCCACCGCCGCAACGACGAGGCTGTTGCGCAGCAGGAGTTCGGCGACGCGCTTCTTCAACAGTTCGGGCGTCACCGCCGCGAGCCCCTGCGGCGTGCCATCTGGATCCGCGGCATAGGGATGGCCGGCGAACAGCGTCTGCATCAGCGTGCGGCTCGCCACCGAGCCTGGACGCTGCGCGGCCTGGTTCAGGCTTGCGAGCGTCTGCGCGCGGCGCTGGTTCAGCATGTCGGGATCGAAGCGCGGCTCGGTGAGCGCCAGCCGCAGCAGTTCGAACCCCTCGTCGCGGCTGGCCGACAGCACGCGCAGCGAGCCGGTCAGCCGGTCCAGCGAGGCGTTGAAGCCCAGCGACGCGGCGGCACTTTCCTGGCGCTGGCGAAAAGCCTGGGCGTCCATCGGGCCGGCGCCGTCGGTCAGCAGCCCCGCCATCAGTTCGGTGATGCCCGCCTGGCCCGCCGGATCGGTGGCCGTACCGCCCGAAAAGGAGAAGGAGAGCGCCACCACGGGCGTGCTCTTGTCCTCGACCAGCCACGCCTTGATGCCGAGCGGCGTCGTGATCTGCTTGATGTCGATGGCGAACGCCATCCCCGGAACGAGGACGAGCCAGGCGGCGAAGGCCGCCGCGAGCGGGCGCAGCCGCTTCATCGACTGCCCTCGGCCGGCGTGAGCAGCGCGGTGACCGCGCCATCGTCGCGCCAGACATGGCGGGCGGCCGCCACGACATCGGCCGGCGTGACGGCGGCAATGCGCTCGGGCCACGCATCGACATCGGCCACGGTGCTGCCCGTGCTCAGTGCCGTGCCGTAGATGCGCGGGCCGCTGGCGAGCGAGTCCTGCGAGTAGATAGCGGCCGCCAGGAGCTGGTTCTGTGCGCGCTCGACTTCCTCCGCCGTGACGCCGCCATCGAGCAGCTTCTTCATCTCGGACGTCACCGCTTCCTCGACGTCGGCCAGGCTGCTCGACTTCGCGGGATGCACGCCGATATCGAAAGACGTCAGGCCGAGGCTCGACGGGCCATACGATGCATAGGCCGACAGGCCGACCTTGCGCTCGTTCACGAGGACTCTCGACAACCGGCTGGTCTCGGTGCCGCCGAACAGCCGCGCCAGCACCTGCAGCGCATAGGCGTACTTCGTCTCGCCCATACGGTAGGACGGCGCCAGCCACAGCCTCGACCAGCGCGGCTCGGCGACACGCGCATCGGCGCGGACCACCTTCTGCGGCAGATCGGTGCCCCCCCGAGAGGGGCGCGTCCGCGGTTCGGTCTTACGCCTCGCGATCGGGCCGTAATATCGCTCCGCCAGCTTGCGGACGTGCTCTGCCGTGGTGTCGCCGGCCACGATCAGGACCGCGTTATTGGGCGCGTAGTGGCGGCGATAGAAGGCCAGCAGGTCGTTGACGCCGAGTTTCTTGATGTCGTCGGCATAGCCAATGACCGGCATGGCATAGGGCTTGTGGCGGCCGTAGAGTTGCTCGCGCACCGCCTCGTCGAGCAGCGACGCCGGCACGTTGTCGGTGCGCATGCGGCGTTCCTCGAGGATGACCTGCCGCTCGGGCACGATCTCGCGCTCGGTGACGTGCACGTTGACCATGCGGTCGGCTTCCATGCGCATCACCAGCTCGAGCTGCGCGGCCGCAATGGTCTGGTGATAGCCCGTGGAATCGAACGTGGTGTAGGCGTTGTCGCGGCCGCCGTTGCGCGAGACGATTCGCGAGAACTCGCCGCCCGGCACCTTGTCGGTGCCCTTGAACATCATGTGCTCGAGGAAGTGCGCGGCGCCCGTATGGCCGAAGGTCTCGTCGGCGCTGCCGACCTTGTAGACCACGACCTGGGTGACGATCGGCGCGCGGCGCGACGGCAGGACGATGGCCTGGAGGCCGTTCGCGAGGGTGAACGTCTCGGCGTCGCGTCGGCCCACGGCGAAGAGCTTCGCAAGCGCCGGGGCGGGCGGGATCGCCGCGCCGGCAAGAAGGCCGCCGAGCAGGGCGCGGCGGCCGAGGAGCGGCATCGAACTCAGAAGATGCCTTCGAGGAGCCCGCGCTTGCGGCGCGTGATCGTCGGCGTCGGCCCCGAGGCCGGCTGGCCGGCTGCCTGCGAATCGCGGATGCGCTGCTGTTCCAGGCTGGGATCCACGACCACGCCGGACGGCGGCGAGCTCTGCCAGAAGATCAGGCTGTCGAGGAAAGACTTGTCGCTCTCGCCCAGCGTCTTGGTGTCCTTGTTGACCTGGCCGCGGATGTTGGGATCGATGCCGCCCTGCCCGGCGCGGGCAACCAGCGCCTGTTCGGAGTTGCTGCCCGACCGTGCCGCGTCGGGACCGGCGTTGACGCGGGCCTGGGTGCGGCCGGCAAGGGCCGGCGACAGCGCCTCCTTGGCCTGGTCGGCCGGGGTCACTTCCTGCGGGCGCGGCTCGCCCGGCCGCGGCGGCCGCAGTTCGGCGTTCGGCGGCATGGTGAGCGGCGAATGGGAGACGATCTTGAACTCGTCGGGCGACACCTTCTTGGCGCCGCCAAAGTTCTCCAAGGCGCCGCAGCCGCCGAGGGCGAGCGCGCTGCAGGCCATGAGGGCCAATGGAATCGGGAGGAGAATCGGTTTCATCGTCCGTCCTTGGTAATGAGCTTTTGTGCGCCGATCATGGCCGCTTCAGGGCGCCTGCTTCTTCTCGACGAGCAGCGAGTCGACGAGCATGAGTCCAACGCCGACGACAATCGCCGCGTCGGCCACGTTGAACGCCGGCCAGTGCCAGCGCCCTATGTGGAAATCGGCGAAATCGAATACCGCTCCCCATCGGGCACGGTCGATAACATTGCCGATGGCTCCCCCCATGACAAGGCCGATGCCCCATCCTGTCAGGGGACGGTCGGTGCGCCGCAGCCAGACGAAAAGCCCGATGCAGACGGCAATCGCCACGCCGGAAAGAACCCAGGGCGGCACCGCCTGGTCGCCGCCCAGCAGACCGAAGCTGATCCCCCGGTTCCACACGATCACCAGCCGGAAGAAACCGTCGATCACCGGCACGATGGCGCCGGCCTTGAGCAGGAACCCCAGCAGCAGCTGCTTGGAAGCCTGGTCCGCCACGAGCGTGACGGCCAGAAGCACCATGGCCTGCCGATCGATGGGCCTCATGCTGAAACTGCATCCTCGCAGCGCAGGCAGAGCAGCGGATGGGCGGTCGACTTGCCCACCTCTTCCAGCACCTGCCAGCAGCGCGCGCACTTGGTGCCTTCGGCCGCGCTCGGCACGACGGCGACGCCGGCCACGTCCGGCAGGGTGAAGGCCCCAGCCGGCGCCTCGCCCTCGACGAGATGGCCACCCGACGTGATGCAGATCTCGCTGAGGTCGAGACCTTCCAGCGCCTTCAGGTATTCCGGCGCGACATGGACGTGCGGCCCGGCCTGCAGGCTCGAGCCGATACGTTTCTCCGCTCGCTCCAGTTCCAGCGCGCCAGTGACGACGCGGCGCAGGGCGCGAACGGTCTTCCACTTCTCTCCCAGCGCCGCATCGAGCCATGCGGGGGGGATGATGGGATAGAGGCGCAGATGGACGCTATCGGCCTTGCCGTCCGGAATGTCGTTCGGCCGCGCGAGCCAGGCCTCTTCGGCCGTGAAGCAGGTGATCGGCGCCAGCCACGCCGTCAGGAACGAAAAGACCTCGGCCATGACGGTGCGCGCGGCGCGACGGCGCGGCGTGCCGGACGCGTCGCAGTAGATCGAGTCCTTGCGGATGTCGAAGTAGAAGGCCGAGAGGTCGACGGCGCAGAAATTGTGCAGCTCCGTCGCGATCGTGTGGAAGTCGTAATCGTCGACCGCGCGGCGCAGCACGCCGTCCAGCTCGGCCAGGCGATGCAGCACCCAGCGCTCCAGCTCGGGCATCTCGGCATGGCTCACCGTCTCGTCCGACGAATAGCCGTCGAGGCTGCCCAGCAGGTAGCGCAGCGTGTTGCGCAGCCGGCGATAGGCTTCAGCCTGGTGCTTCAGGATCTCCGGACCGATGCGCTGGTCCTCTGTGTAGTCGGTGCCGACCACCCAGAGGCGCAGGATGTCGGCGCCGTACTGGTCGCAGACCGACTGGGGCGCCGTGATGTTGCCCAGCGACTTCGACATCTTGCGGCCCTGCTCGTCGAGCGTGAAGCCGTGCGTCAGCACGCCGTCATAGGGCGCGCGGCCGCGCGTGCCGCAGCTCTCGAGCAGCGAGGAATGGAACCAGCCACGATGCTGGTCCGAGCCTTCGAGATAAAGGTCGGCCGGCCACTTCAGCCGGTCGTTGCCTTCGAGCGTGAAGGCATGCGTGCAGCCCGAGTCGAACCAGACGTCGAGGATGTCGGTCACCTGCTCGAAATCGGCGGCATCGTACTTGTTGCCGAGGAAGCGCTCGGGCGGGCTCTCGAACCAGGCATCGGCGCCCTCGGTGCGGAACGCCTCGACGATGCGGCCCATCACCTCGGCGTCGCGCAGCGGCTCGCCGGTCTTCTTGTCGACGAACACCGCGATCGGCACGCCCCAGGCGCGCTGGCGCGAGACGTTCCAGTCGGGCCGCGTCTCGATCATCGAGCGCAGGCGGTTGTAGCCAGCGCGCGGCACGAAGCGCGTGACGTCGATCGCCGCCAGCGCCTTTTCGCGCAGGGTCCCGCCGATCTCGGGGATCGGCTTGTCCATGGCGATGAACCATTGTGGCGCGTTGCGGAAGATGACCGGCGCCTTGGAGCGCCAGGAATGCGGATAGCTGTGCGTGATGCGGCCCGAGGCGAGCAGCTTGCCCATCTCGTCGAGCAGCGCGATGGCGGTGCGGTTGGCGTCGCCCTTCTTGCCGTCCTGCGTATAGACGCGCTTGCCCGCGAACAGCGGCACGTGTGGATAGTAGGTGCCGTCCTCGGCGACCGTGTCCGGCACTTCCACGCCGTTGGCGACACCCAGCTCGTAGTCGTCGGCGCCATGGCCCGGCGCGATGTGCACGAAGCCCGTGCCGGCATCGGCCGTCACGAACTCTCCGGGCAGCAGGCGCACGTCGAACTCGAAGCCCTTGCCGCGGAACGGATGCGCCGCGATCAGCCCGTCGAGATCTTCAGCCGACACCTCGGCCACGATCTTCGGCGTGAACTTCGTTTCCGCCGCGACCGCGTCGACCAAGTCGCGCGCCAGTACCAGCTTCTCGCCGACGCGGGCCTTGCTGCCCTCACCGACGGCCGCGACCTCGACCAGCGCGTAGGCGATATCCCGGCCGTAGGCGAGCGCGCGGTTGCCCGGCATGGTCCACGGCGTCGTCGTCCAGATCACGATCGAGGTGCCGTCGAGCTTGCCGCCGTTCGACTTCACGACCGGGAAACGCACGTGGATCGTGTCCGACGTGTGGTCGTGATACTCGATTTCGGCCTCGGCCAGCGCGGTCTTCTCGACCACCGACCACAGCACCGCCTTGGAGCCCTTGTAGAGGCCGCCGTTCATCAGGAACTTGCCCAGTTCCCTCACGATGACAGCCTCGGACTCGTACTTCATCGTCGAGTAGTAGTTCTCCCAGTCGCCGTCGACGCCGAGCCGCTTGAACTCCTCGCGCTGCACCGTGATCCAGTGATCGGCGAAGGCGCGGCACTCGCGCCGGAACTCGACGATCGGAACCTGGTCCTTGTCCTGCTTCTTGGCGCGGTACTGTTCCTCGATCTTCCATTCGATCGGCAGGCCGTGGCAGTCCCAGCCCGGCACGTAGTGGCTGTCCTTGCCCAGCATCTGCTGGGTGCGCGAGACGAGGTCCTTCAGGATCTTGTTGAGTGCGTGCCCGATATGGAGGTTGCCGTTGGCGTAGGGAGGGCCGTCGTGCAGCACGAACTTCGGCCGGCCCCGGCTCTCGGCCCTGAGCCGGTCCCAGAGCTTCATCTCGGCCCAGCGCTTCAGGAGCTCGGGCTCCTTCTTGGGCAGCCCGGCGCGCATGGGGAAGTCGGTCTTCGGCAGAAAAACGCTGGATTTATAATCAGTTGTCACAAGAAACCCGGCACTGAGAGGAGCGATGGCGGCCGTCCGGAAACAGCCGCGAACAGACAGGACAAACCCGGCCGCAGTCAGCGGACCGGGCGGATAATTCGCTCCTGGAAGGCCCCGATAAACATAGGGCGGGCAATCTAGGGATGGGGGTCGGGGGGGTCAAGGCGGAGCGCCCAGCTAGCAGATTGCTTATTGCAGGCAGGTACTGCGATGATGTGTTGGCTTTGCCCTTATTCGATCCGCCTGTCTCGAAGAATCTTCTCTGGCCCAAGTCGGCACGCTGGCCGCGTCGCCGAGTTCTCGTCGTGCTGAGACGGTTTCAAGCAACATTTCCAGGAATACTCTACGACCTAGAGCTGGGTGTTGATGTCGCAAATGCTCAAGCTTTTGTTGAAGGAGGAAGAAAGCGCGTGCGCCTTTATGGCGGTCTAGTGCGTCATCGGAACATCGGATCGGCCGGCCTCGCTACCGTACTCGCACACGAGACAGGTCATCATCTCGGAGGCCCTCCACATCTTCCAACCAACAGATCGTTGAGCAGCGAGGAGCGCGCAACGGAGTGGGCGTTAAGCATCGGCCTTCCAACCGTGTTCGGCATCAGGACGGCACAGCGGATCGCTTCGTCTGGCTGCAAGCAATTGCAAGCACTCGGCACATGCGAGTAGCTTGCTTTAAGCACGCTGTGTGATAATTTTTTATACTTAGGAAGTCTGTTGTCGAGGGGGAGTGTGGAGATGGGACTTTACTTCAACACGAAGACGACTCGGACGATGCAAGAAAAGGTGAATGAGCAATTCACCGGCGCGCCGATCGATTTTTGGAAGGACTTTGCTCAAAGAAAACACTTCCGACGGGGTGCCGAAGGCAAGCCGCTCCATGCCATAGCAGCTCAGGTCAGATTAGAGCCGGACGACGCCAATGCAAAAAAGCGCTGGATGCAATGGCTTAAGGACCTTGAACGCGACACTGGCGATCGAATGAGAGACATCTTTTTCGAAAACCTTGATCCATCCTCAAAGTGCAAAGAGCTGAATTTTGTGCCGGTCCTAAGTGCCGGCATGCCCATTGCGATTCGTACTGAGCCACCGGTTAGCGTTCCTGGCGGATATGCTTTGACTGTTTACATACACACTCCCACAGCCAAGGCCGTAAGAGCCGCAATCAAAAAGCGACAAGAAGCCATCGCGAGACGCAGGGCGAAGAACAAGAAGGATTGAGAGGCGGCGCCCTATAGCTCCAAATTGAGCAGGTCTTGTCTTGCGCTGTTCAAATTGCAACACGAACAACGCTCCTGACGCACGCTTCTGCATCGACTGCGGCACGGCGCTGGGACAGCCCTGTCTTTCTTGCCATTCGAGCAATCCGCCTGCTGCCCGCTTCTGCGGCCAGTGCGGCACGGCGCTCTCAACGAAGACCGTCGCCAGCAAATCACCAGCCAGCGACGGCGAACTGAAGCAGATCACCGTTCTGTTCGCTGACGTATCCGGATCGACCGAGCTGATCGAGCGGCTCGATCCGGAAGAGGCTGCCAGGCGCCTTTCGCCCGCCATCGAGGCCATGCACGAGGCCGTGCGGCGTTTCGAGGGGTCGGTCGTCAAGGTCCAGGGCGACGGTGTCATGGCGCTGTTCGGGGCGCCCACCCCACAGGAGGATCATGCGGTGCGCGCCTGTTGCGCGGCCCTCGCCATGCAGGCCTCGGTCAAGGCCTTGCCAGGCGAGGCGTTGCCGATCCGCGTCGGCATTCATTCGGGCGAAGTGCTGGCCCGCACCGTCGCCACAGATTTCTCCACCGACTTCGACGCCACCGGCATCACCGTCCACATCGCGAGCCGCCTGGAAGGCCTGGCGCCGTCGGGGGGGATCGCGATCTCGCCGGCCACGCTGAGAGGCGCCCGCCAGTTCGTATCGGTGGACTCGATGGGCGACCGGGAGGTGCGCGGCCTGTCGGCGCCAATGGAAGTGTTCCTGCTGACCGGCCTGCGCCGCGGGCCGACCAGCCAGCGCTTCAGTCTCGAACGGGAGCGCTCGGGTTTCGTGGGACGCGAGGCGGAGCTGGCGCTTCTCGAGCGCAACCTCGAGCGCGCGACCGAAGGCGATGGCTGCGCCGTCGGCGTGGTCGCGGAAGCGGGCGTCGGCAAGAGTCGCCTTGCATTCGAGTTTGCGGAACGTTGCCGCGCGCGGGGTATCCGCGTGCTCGAAGGTCGCGCCCTCGCGCACAGTCGCGCGACGCCGTTCGAGCCGGTCATCGATATCCTCAAGGCGTTCTTCGAAATCGCCCCGGACGATAGCCCCGAGCGCGGCCGGGCCAAGGCGGCCGAAGTCCTGGATCTCATCGATCCGGCGTTGGGCACCGAACTGCCGCTGCTCGTGGATTTCCTGGGTCTTGGGTCCGGTGCTCCGCCCCTTCCGAGGATGGATCCGGGGACCCGCCGGGACCGGCTCGAATTGCTCTTCCGGCGCCTGGTCCGCGCGGCCGGCGCGACCACGCCCGCCGTCATCCTGCTCGAGGACCTCCACTTCATGGACTCGGGCAGCGAATCGCTGATCGAGGTTCTGGCGGAGGCCATGGTCGGCACCCGCCTCCTGCTGCTGGTGAACTTCCGGCCCGGCTATGCCGCGCCGTGGATGCGCGGCGACCATTACGATCAGGTCTCCCTGGCCCCGCTGCGCAAGAACGCCGCCGATGAATTGGCGTCCCATCTGCTGGGCGACGATCAGTCGGTCGTGCCGTTGCTGCCACTGATCGCCGACCGGGCGCGCGGCAATCCGTTCTTCATCGAGGAGCTGGTGCGAAAGTTCGCCGACGGCGGCCACCTTGCCGGCGAGGCCGGTGCCTACCGCCTCCTCCGGATGCCGGACTTGAAAACGGTCCCGGACAATGTGCAGGCGATCGTGGCGGCACGCGTCGACAGCCGCCCGGAGATGGAGCGCACGCTGCTCCAGACGGCCGCGGTCATCGGTCGCGAATTCATGGCGCCGATCCTGGAGCACGTCGCGGGACTGGCGGAAACGGTCGTGAGCATGGCCCTGCACCGCCTGTCGTCGGCCGGACTCGTCTATGAGACCGGTGGGTCATCGCCCGGAACCTTCGCCTTCAAGCACCCGATGCTTCAGGAGGTCATCTATCGCTCGCTCGTCTCGGACAAGCGGCGTGCGCTGCATGCGGCGGTCGCCGCCGAACTGGAGAAGACCCTGCCGGATCCGGGGGGCGCCCAGGCGGGCTTCATCGCCTACCACCTCGAGGAGGCGGGGAACATCCCGCAGGCGGCGTCGTACAACATGAAGGCCGCGATGTGGCACGGCACGCGCGATCCGGCGCAGGCGCTCGAAGCCTGGAAGCGCGTCCGCCGTTTGCTGCTCAGCCTGCCGCTGGAAGGCCCCGCGCGCTATCCTCTGTTGATGGCGAGCGGCCAGATCGTGAACTTCGCGTGGCGCGAAGGTCTCACTGCGGCCGACGTCGAGCCCTACTATAACGAGGCGCTGGAGATCGCACGCTCGCTCGGCGACATGCGCGCCATCACGCTGGTCACCGCCGCCTACGGCCGCGCGCTGGGCAGCACCGGCTCGGCGATGGATTATGTTGCCAAGGTGAGCGAGGCGCGCGACCTGCTCGACCCACAAAAGCATGCCGGACTGGCCGCGGTGCTGACGACCATCCGATGCCATGCGCTGCGTCTTGCCGGCGATTTACACGTGGCTCTCGCGGACAACGATCTGGCGCTCGCCAATGTCGACAAGGTCGAGGAGCAGGATCAGCAGACGCTGGGTTTCCGCGTCGACGTCTGGGTCAAGGGCATGCGCGGCCAGACGCTGGCCATGATGGGCAGATATGACGAGGCCCGCGCGCTCGCCACCGAACTGATCGCGAGTGATGAATCGCAGGTCGATGTTCTGCATCGGCTGCAGGCCCATGCCACGATGGCCGATATCGCCTGGGGGACGGGCGACGTGACCCTCGCCACCGAGCACAGCGCGGCCGCCCATCGCCTGGGCGAGAAGAGCGGCAATCCCTATCTCATGGTCTATGGGCGAGCCTACGCCGGCCTCGGCCAGGCCATGCGCGGCGAATATTCCGAAGCGACCACGACGCTGAGCAACACGCTGCGTCTCGCTCGCGAGCGCCAGGCGGGCCTCGAAAACGAAGCCCGAATCCTGTGCGACCTCGCCTATGTCCAGCTGCGGGCGGGCCTCGCCGACCGTGCGCGGGAGACGGCCGAAGAAGCCGCCGCCGTCGCGCGGCGACGAGGCGCCAAGGTCTGGCAGGCCTATGCGGAGTGGCTTATCCGCGGGCCGACTTCACCGGCTTTCAGATCATTACTGGCCGAGTCCGGCGCGGAGCTGTTGGCACACCTGCCATCGCCGCGGGACTGACTCAAGGCGCTGCGGCAAGTATCTGCCGCGCCGCCTGCCCGTCCGCCGCGATCTGGGCCTTCAGTGCATCGAGGCCCGCGAACTTCATCTCGGCCCGGATGAAATCGACCAGAGCGACCCGCAGGACCTTGCCGTAGAGGTCACCCGCGAAGTCGAACAGGTGGACCTCGAAATTCTCCTGCAGCTTGCCGAAGGTCGGGCGCTTGCCGAGGTTCGCCACCCCATTCCGCCACACCCCGTCGACCAGCGCACGCACCGCGTAGACGCCGAAGCGCGGGCGCAGATGTTCGCCGAGCGCCACGTTGGCGGTCGGGAAGCCGATCGTGCGGCCGCGCTGGTCGCCCAGTTCGACCGTGCCTTCGATCTCCCAGTCATGGCCCAGCAGACCGGCGGCGTCGCGCGCCCAGCCGTGCCGCAGCGCCTCGCGGATGCGCGTGGAAGAATAGATCTCGCCCTCGTGCGTCACCGGGTCGAGCACCGTGACGCCGAAGCCATGCGCCTTGCCCTCGGCACGCAGCATCTCGACATTGCCGCTGCGCCGAGCGCCGAAGGTGAAGTCGTAACCGCACACGACATGGCGTGCGCCGAGGCCCTTCCGCAGCACGTCCTCGATGAACGACGCGGCAGGCAGCGCCGCGAAGGATTCGTCGAAGCGCTGTGCCAGCACCGCCTGCACGCCATGCCCGGCCAGCAGGCGCGTCTTGGCCGGCAGCAGAGTGAGGCGGAACGGTCCGGTGTCAGGCACGAAGAAGCCGCGCGGGTGCGGCTCGAAGGTGAAGGCGACCACGGGCGCGCCCAGCGATGCCGCCTGCTCGCGCGCCCGCGCCAGCAGGGCCTGATGGCCGCGATGCACGCCGTCGAAATTGCCGAGCGCCACCACCCCGCCCTTCCATTCGGGCGGCACGGAACGCCAGGCGTCGAACACCGGGATCATGCGAAAACTCAGGCCGCGTCGCGCCGCGGCACCAGCACGACGGCCTCGCCGTCGATCACGACCTTGTCGCCGTTCAGGCACTGGGTCTTGAGCGTGACGCGGCGGCGCTTGTCGTCGATCGCGGTGATGGTCGCCACCGCCGTAATCGTGTCGCCGATGATGACCGGCGCCATGAAGTTCATGGTCTGCGAGATATAGACGGCGCCGGGCCCGGGCAGCTTGGTGCCGACCACGGTCGAGATGAAGCTGCCGCTCAGCATGCCGTGGGCGATGCGTTGGCCGAAGCGCGTGGTGCGCGCGAAGCCGTCATGCAGGTGGATCGGGTTGGTGTCGCCCGACACGCCCGCGAAGGCCATGATGTCGGCCTCGGTCACGGTCTTGCCGAACATCGCCGACATGCCCGGCTTGAGGTCTTCCAGGAACAGGCCATTCATGGCCGCGAAGGCGCTCGACACGTGATTGATCTCCCCAGTTGGCGCGGTCCTCTTACCACGCGCCGGAGCCTGTGCCACAGTCCCGGTAAATGACCGTTCACATGCCGTCCGAGACTGAAAACGTCGCCCGCGTGCTCGCCGAAGCGACCAGCCGCCATTTCGCCGCCCCCGCCACAATCGAAAGACTGAGTCGCCAGTCCGGCGGCGCCTCGCGCCAGACCTGGAGTTTCGACGCGCTGGTCGACGGCGAACGCCACGCGCTGATCCTGCGCCGCGATCCGCCGACCCAGGGCAAGACAGACCGCGAGCGTGCCGTCGCCATCGACCGTGCCACCGAGTTCCGCGTGCTGCAGGCCGCCCATGCGGCCGGCGTGCGCTCGCCCGAACCCCTGTTCGAGCTGACCGCCCAGGACGCCTTGGGCGAGGCCTATGTGATGCGCCGCATCGGCGGCATCGCCATCGCCCGCAAGCTGCTGCGCGACGCGCCCTACGAGACGGCGCGCGGCAAAATCGCATCCCAGCTCGGCGAGATCCTGGCGCGCATCCATGCGACCGATACCGCCACCCTGCCGAACCTCGTGCGTCGCGAAGCCGCCGACCATATCGCCGAGCTGCGCCGCTCGCTCGACATGCTGGGCCGCCCGCAGCCGGTGTTCGAGCTGGCGCTGTCGTGGCTCGACCGCCGCAAGCCCGCCCCGCTCGCGCGGCCGGTGCTGGTGCATGGCGACTATCGCACCGGCAACTATCTCGTCGACGAGACGGGCGTGACGACGATCCTTGATTGGGAACTCGCCCATCTCGGCGACCCGGTCGAAGACCTCGGCTGGCTTTGCGTGAAGAGCTGGCGCTTCGGCGCGGTCGACAAGCCGGCTGGCGGCTTCGGCACCCGGGAGGAACTGTGGGCCGCCTACGAGCGCGCCGGCGGCGGCAAGGTCGATCCGGTCCGGGCGCACTGGTGGGAAGTCTTCGGCACGGTCCACTGGGGCATCATCTGCCTCAACCAGGCCTGGAAGCATCTCTCGGGTTCGATCAGGTCGATGGAGCACGCCTCCATCGGCCGCCGCGCCGTCGAGACCGAAGTCGACCTCCTGCAATTGCTGAAGCAGGGAGCCTGACCGTGGCCCAGGACCGCCCCACTGCCGCCGAGCTGCTGACCGCCATCGCCGACTTCCTGCGCGAGGAGGCGACGCCGGCGCTCGACAAGGCCGAGCCGCGTCTCGGCTTCCAGATGCGCGTTGCCGTGAACTCGCTCGCCATTCTCGAACGCGAGGTGCGTCTCGGCCCGGCAGCCGACGCACGCGAGCACGAGCGCCTCGTCAAATTGCTTGGACACGAAGCGACGCTCGACGAACTGAACAAGGAGCTGGCGCGCCAGTTGCGCACCGGAGAACGCGACGAGAGCGACGCGGCGCTGATGGCGCATCTCGACGCAACCATCGCCGACAAGATCGCCATCGCCAACCCGAAGTGGCGTTAAGTCCGTGTCATCCTGAGCGCAGCGAAGGATCCTTCGCTGCGCTCAGGATGACACCTAATACTTCGGTCTTGGCCGAACCATTGACCGTGGCGGGACACCGGACGCAGGCCTAGATTTCCGTCCATGACCACCGTGAACGCCCTTTCCGAGATCGCCGCCCTGATGGGCGACCCGGCGCGTGCCTCCATGCTGTCGCTGCTGATGGACGGTCGCGCGCATACCGCGTCGGACCTCGCGCACAATGCCGGTATCACCGCGCAGACCGCGAGCGGGCATCTCGCACGCATGGTCGAGGCCAACCTGCTGGCCGCCCGCGCCGAGGGCCGCAACCGCTTCTATCGCCTGGCATCGGCGGACGTGGCGCACGCCATCGAATCGCTGATGGCGCTGGCCGGCACGCGCGCGGCGCCGGCGTCCAAGGCTGCGGCGTGGCGGCGCGATCCGGATCTCCGCTTCTGCCGCACCTGCTACGACCATCTCGCCGGGCAGGTCGGCATCGCCGTCACCGATTCGCTGACCCGGCATGGCCATCTCGAACCCAAGGGCCCGCGCGACTGGCAGCTGACAAACTCGGGCGAGCTGTTCTGCGAGCGGCTGGGCGTCGATCTCGACACGGCACGCAGGACGAGTTCGCGCCACTTCGCCCGCCAGTGCCTCGACTGGAGCGAACGCCGGCCGCACATCTCCGGCGCGCTGGGCGCGGCCATCGCCGACACGTTCTTCAAGCGCGGCTGGGCCGAGCGACTGCGGCGCAGCCGCACTGTGCGCCTCACCGATTCCGGCCGCCGCGCTCTCGGCAGCCACTTCGGCGCGACGGTCTAGCTCACCAACCTTGGAAGCGCGGCCACGGCGCCGCGTCGCCGGCCGGCGTTACCGCGACGTAGGACGGGTATTGCGCGCCGGTCGCGCAGGCGTGGTTGGGCAGGATGCGCAGCCGTGCGCCGATCGGGAAGCGCTCGACGAGGCCCGTGTCGGCCGTGCCGTCGCGCCGCGAGACGATGCCGTGCTCCTGGTTCGCACCCGACACGATCAGCCCGTCGATCACGTTTCCCGCGACGTCGCACACCGCGCCGTAACCATAGTCGATCTTCTGGCGCTGCGTGCCGCGGTCGCGGCTCATCGCCATCCAGCCGGCATCGACGATCACCCAGCCCTTCTCGGGCTGATGGCCGATCACCGTGGTCAGGACCGAGAGCGCCACGTCCTGCGGCGTGCAGACGCCGACATTGGACATCACCAGATCGAAGAAGACATAGACGCCCGCGCGCACCTCTGTGACGCCTTCCAGGTTCTGCGCCGCAATCGCCGTCGGCGTCGAGCCGATGCTGACTTCCGGAGAAGCGATGCCTACGGCCCGCAGCCGCTCGGCTGCGCGCACGCACAGCGCCCGCTCCTGCTCGGCCAGCGCCTGCAGCGCCTGCGGCGTGTCGAGATCGTAGGAGCTGCCGGCATGGGTCAGCACGCCCTTCACCGTCGCGCCGCCCGCCTGCAGGACCCTGCCGATGTCGAGCAGTTCCGGCGCTCCGGGCTGCACGCCCGAACGATGGCCGTCGGAATCGATCTCGATCATCACGGCGAAGGTCAGGCCCGCGGCCTTGCCCTTGGCGACGACGGCCTGGGCGGCGGTCACCGAATCGACGAGCAGCGTGAGCGCGCAGCCCTTGGCGACGAGCGCAACGGCGCGGTCGAGCTTGTCCGGCGCGATGCAGACCGCATAGAGCACGTCGGAGAAGCCGGCGGCGAAGAACTGCTCGGCCTCCTTGAGGGTCGAGACCGTGATGCCCGCGGCGCCCGCCTTCTGCTGCGCCCGTGCGACCTCGACGCACTTCGACGTCTTCACGTGCGGCCGCAGGCGCACGCCGAGCGCGGCGAGATGGTCTTGCATGCGCGCGATGTTGCCCGCCATGCGGCGCTCGTCGATGAGCGCCGCCGGGGTCTCGATGTCCATCAGCTTCAAGAGTTCACCCTTCAGTCGAGATACTCGCCGCGCGCCTTCAGCGCCGGCACGTCCTTCTCCAGCCCGCGCGCGATCAACGCCATCACGGTAGCCGGCTGCAGCGCCTCGGGCGACGGCAGATCGACGCCGACGGCGGTCATCTGCTTCACCAGCGCCGGATCGGCCACCGCCGCCCGCAGCGCCTGGTTCAGGCGGGCCATCGCGGGCTGCGGCGTGCCCTTCGGCGCGAACAGCGCGTTCCACGAGCGGAGGTTGACGTCGTAGCCCTGGCTCGCCGCCGTGGCGACGTCCGGAAGCTGCGGCAGCGCCTGGTCGCTCAGCACCGAGAGCGCCTTGATCTTGCCGCCCGCGATCTGCGGCAGCGCCGTCGTCGTCTGGTCGCACATGAAATCGATATGGCCGCCCATCAGGTCGTTCATCGCCGGCGCCACGCCGCGATAGGGCACGTGGGTGATGTTGAGCTTGAGCGCCGACAGCAGCACGACGCAGGCGTAGTGGGAGATCGAGCCGACTCCGGCGCTGCCATAGGTCATGCCGGCCTTGTGCTGCTCGGCATAGGCGATGAATTCCTTGAGGTTGGCGACCGGCAGGCCCGCCTTGGCAACCAGCAGCAGCGGCGCCGTGCCGGCAAGGCCGATCGGCTCGAAGCCCGTCAGCGGATCGTAGGGCAGCTTCTTGAAGAGCGCGGCATTGGCGACGTGCGTGCCGATCGTGCCGAAGCCGATCGTATAGCCGTCGGGCGCGGCGGCCATCAGCTTCGCGAGCCCGATTGTGCCGCTGGCGCCGCCGATATTCTCGACCACCACGGTCTGCTTGAGATCCGCGGCCATGCCCTGCGCCAGCGCGCGGGCCAGCGCGTCGCTCGGGCCGCCGGCCGGAAACGGCACGATCAGCGTCAGTGGCTTGGCGGGAAAGCCCTGGGCCGTGGCGGCGGTGGCCGCCAGCAACAGCGGCGCGAGGGTGAGCAACAGTCGGCGCATGATCATGACGGACGTCCTTCCAGCCAGGGGAGAAGATCGTCGAGCGTCGACCGCTCGAGGGAAGCGACCGGCGCGCCGGCGGGGCGCGAGAGGCCGACGCGGTTGTGCCAGTAGGTCCTGAGGCCGACGGCAGAGGTGCCGAACAGGTCGTAGCCGGAGCCCGCAACGAAGGCAGCCTCTTCCGACGCGACGCCCAGCGTCGCCAGCGCCAGCCGGTAGGGGCGCGGATCGGGCTTGTAGCAGCCCGCTTCCTCGGCCGTGACGATGCAGTCCCAGCGTACCTTCAGGCGACTTGCCGCCTGCCGGCCCAGCCGGATCGAGCAGTTGGTGACGACGGCCAGCTTGGTGCGGCCGGCCAGCGCGTCGAGGGCGTTCTGCGCGCCGCTCCAGGGCGGCAGCTCCAGCCAGCGCGCTTCCAGCGTGTCGGCCGCCGCTGCCGGCAGGCCGGTCGCCACCGCCGCTTCCTGCACCAGCTGCTCATAGGGCACGTAGCTGCCGCAGCCATAGGTGAGCCGCAGATACTCCGCCCGCCACGCGCGACCGCGTTCCTCGGAACCCGCCACGTCGTTCCACAGGGTCCAGGAATCCAGAAGCGCCGTCAGCAGGTCGAACAGCACGGCTTTGGGAAAGGTCGTCGTCATGCCGGTACGGTAGCAGGCGGCAGGCCATCGGTGCTTAAATAGAACCAATAGTTCAGTTAAGGAAAACTGAATGATCTCGCTTGCCGACCTGCAGTTCATGGAAGCCCTGGCGCGGACCGGCTCGCTGAGCGGGGCCGCCCGGTCGCTCAACGTCACGCCGCCGGCGCTGTCGCTGCGCCTCAAGAAGCTCGAACAGGCGCTGGGCGTCAGCCTCGTCGTGCGCAGCTCGCGCCGCGTGCGCTTCACCGGTGAGGGCGAGCATCTGGTGAGCGAGGCGCAGGCGATGCTGACCCGCATCGGCGCGCTCACCGACCTGCTGGGACAGGAGGGCGGCGCGCTGTCGGGGCCGCTGCGGATCGTGGCGCCCTTCGGCTTCGGCCGGCTGCACGTCGCACCGCTCGTCGCCCGCTTCGCCGAACGCCACAAGGCGATCCGCGTCACGCTCGATCTCTCCGAACGGCCGTGGACCGACAGCGAGGACGCCGATGTCGTCGTGCATATCGGCGCGGTGCGCGATTCGACCTGGGTCGCGCATGTGCTGGCGCGCAACGATCGCTGGGTCTGCGCCGCGCCGGCCTATCTCGAGCGGCGCGGCATTCCGGCCGATCCGCGCGACCTGCTGCAGCACGACTGCCTCTGCGTGCGCGAGAACAACGAGGACGTGACGCTCTGGCGCCATCGCCGCGGCAGCCGCGCCGGCGCCGTGCGCGTCACGCCGACGCTCACCAGCAACGATGGCGAGGTCGTGCGCAACTGGGCGCTGGCCGGCCTCGGCCTCATGCTGCGCTCGCAGTGGGACGCCGCGCCCTTCGTGAAGCGGGGCGAGCTCAGGCGCGTGCTGGCGCCGTGGTCGTTCGAGGGCGCCGACATCCTGGCGCTGGTGCCAGCGCGACGCGGCATCTCGGCCCGCGTCACGTCCTTCGTCGACTTCCTGAAATCGTCCCTCAGGTCGCAGCCGCCGGGACGCTAGCGACTTTCCAGGCGAGAACTGAACACGGCAGGCATCCAAACAACGCCTCACCCTGAGGAGCGAACGCAGTGAGCGTCTCGAAGGGTGGGCACGAGCACCACGTCTGCAGCCCATCCTTCGAGACGGCGCGCTTTGCGCGCCTCCTCAGGATGAGGTGGATTGGTGAACTCGACGCGCAAAGAGTCTAGGTCTTCGTGTAGCCGGTGCCGTCGCCGGAGGAGATCTTGGCGATCGAGGAGGCGCGCAGGATCTTCTGGTCGCCCACGGTCAGGTAGATGTTGGTGAAGAGAAGCGTGCGCGTCTGGCGGATCAGCTCTGCGCGGCCCTCCACCCAGTCGCCGACGAGGGCGGGCGCCACGAAGTCGAACGTCATGCTGACGGTCGGCAGGAACTTGCGCAGGCCCGCGAGATAGCCGCCACCCATCGTGCCGACCAGGTCGGCGACCGTCATCATCATGCCGCCGTGCAGGCCGCCGGCCGGGTTGCACATGTTCTGCTGGACGCGGATCGCCAGCACGAACTCGTCGCGCGTGCCCTTCTCGCCGCGCTTGGCGTACATGTTGCCGACATGGGTGTTGAAGGTCGGCTCGGGCCGGCCGCGCGCGAAATCGACGAGCTTGAAACCTTCGGGCGGACTGTCGGGTATTTCGGAAGACACGCTAGCTCCGGACTTTGAGGGGGCGTCCCGGCCGCAGCAGCGCGAAATCGCCCAGCCCGGCCAGAACATCGTGGCGCGGACCATAGAGTCGGCCCCTCACCTGCGCCACATGCTCGTCATGGCCCAGCAGTTCGCCGGTCGCCTCCAGCCAGTCGCCGACCCGTGCCGGCGTCAGATAGTCGAGCGTGAGCTTCAGGGTGACGCAGCGCCGGTCGATGGCGCGATAGACCACCGAGCCCAGCGCGGCATCGATGAAGGCGGCCATCATGCCGCCATGCACGATGCCGAGCGCATTGGCATGTTGCGGGCCCGGCATGAAGCCGCGCCAGACCCTGTTGCCCTCGACCTTCTCGAACCACGGTCCATTGGCCGCAGTGAAACCGGTCGCCTCGGTGAGTTCTCTAAATCCTGCCGGAATGTCCACGCGCCATCTTAGGCAATCCCGGCCAGCAGCACCAAGCCATAGCCGACATAGTAGAGGCCCAGCACGGTGATGAGTCGCCCGGCCCAGGTGCGGAACTGGCCGTCGGACAGTCGTTCCAGGATCGTCTTGCCGAGCGACGTGCCCAGCATCGAGGCGCCGACGGCCATCGCCAGCACCCAGGGCTCGACCGAGCCCGCGCCCTCGATCAGCGCGCCGAAGTAGAGCAGCTTCGAACCGTGGCCGAACACCTGGCACGAGGCCTTGGTCGCCACGATCTGATGCCGGTTCAGGGCCGAACGCAGGAAGAGCTGGTCCATCAGCGGCCCGGTGACGCCGGTGAGCAGCATCAGCGCCATGCAGGCCACGCCGCCGCCCAGCGCCTGCACCGGGCCCAGGGTCGCGGGCATGAGCCTTGCGGGCACGATGCGCAGGAGGAAGGGCGAGATGCCCAGCATCAGCAACGCGATGGCCTTCTCCGGCACGTAGAGCGTGAGCGACCAGAGGCCGACGGCGATGAAGCAGCCCATCACGTAGAAGACGGTGATCCGCCACTGGATGTGCCGCCACCACAGGAAGGCGCGCCAGCCGTTGGACGCCATCTGCGTCACCGCATGCAGCACCATGGCCATGGGCAGCGGCAGCACGAACAGCAGCACCCCGATGAGAACCATGCCGCCCGCCATCCCGAAGATGCCGGACAGGAAGGCCGTGAACACCATCAGGACGCCGAGCCCCAGAGCCATCGTTATTGTCATCTTGCCCTCGCCGATCCGAAGGCTCCTCACGCCGAGGAGGCCGCGCACGCGGCCGTCTCGAAGCATGGGCACCCACCGGAACCGTTGCCCACCCTTCGAGACGCGCGCCCTGCGCGCTCCTCAGGGTGAGGACGAGGGTTTGTCTAAGGTCAACTTATGCAGTGTTCAAATATATGATATAGATGTCTTCGATACTTACTGGATATCCAGATGGAACTGCGACACCTCCGCTACTTCGTGGCCGTCGCGCATGAAGGCCATGTAACGAGGGCGGCCGCGAAGCTGCACATGCAGCAGCCGCCGCTCAGCCAGCAGATCCGCGCGCTGGAGCGCGAGATCGGCGCGCCGTTGCTGCTGCGCCACCCACGCGGCGTCAGCCTGACCGATGCCGGCCGTTCCTTCCTGGCCGATGCCGAGGCAATCCTGGCGTCGGTCGAACGCGCCACCGTGAAGGCCCGCCGCACCGCGCGCGGCGAGACCGGCCGCATCGCCGTGGGCTTCACGACGTCGGCCCCGTTCCATCCCCTGGTCGCACGCGCCATCCGCGAGTTCCGCCGCGAGCGACCCGACATCTCGTTCGTGCTGGAAGAGAGCAGCTCGGGCGACCTGCTGGCCGCGGTACGCGACGAGCGGCTCGACATCGCCTTCATCCGCTCTGGCCTCACCGATGCGCAGGGGCTGGCGATGCACGCCCTGCTGCACGAGGAGATGGCGGCCGCCCTGCCCACGCGCCACCGGCTCGCGCGGCGCCCGACCCTCACGCTCAAGGATCTCGCGGCCGAAGACTTCATCCTCTATCGCCGGGCCGACGGGCGCGGCCTCTACGACGCCATCATCGCGGCCTGCAGCGCGGCCGGCTTCAATCCGCATGTCAGCCAGGAGGCGCCGCGCATCGTCTCGACCCTGAATCTGGTGGCGGCCGGCCTCGGCATCACCATCGTACCGGCGTCGCTGAGCCGCCTGCCGCTGGAAGGTGTAACCTACCGCCCGCTCTCCGGACGGCCCGCCTTGAAGGTGCCGCTCAACCTCGCCTATCGCCGCGACGAAGCATCGGCCGCGACGCTCGCGTTCATCGATCAGGTCCGACACCTCGCATGAAATCGGTCAAGACCATCGGCCACTCCAACCATCCGATCGAGCGCTTCGTGGCACTCCTGAAGGCCGGCGGCGTCGATCGGTTGGTCGACGTGCGCTCCACGCCGTGGTCACGCCGTCATCCGCAGTTCGGCCGGGAGAAGCTCGCGAAGTCGCTGGCCGAAGCCGGCATCGCCTATGTGCATGAAGGCGCGGCGTTGGGCGGAAAGCCCGCGGCCGGCGGCAGCTACGACCAGCTTGCCGCGCGACCCGACTTCAAGGCCGGCCTCGACCGCGTGATCGAGGGCGCGGACGGCAAGACCTTGTGCCTGATGTGCGCCGAGAAGGAGCCACTCGACTGCCATCGCACGGTATTGCTGTCGCGTCGTCTCGCAGAGCGCGGCGTCACCATCGAGCACCTGTTGGCCGATGGCGGTACGCAGCCGCATCATGCGGTCGAGGAAGTGTTGCTGGGCAAGGAAGCCGCCCCCGACCTGTTCGAGGATCGCGCCGCGCGACTGGCTCGTGCATGGCGCCGCCTCGAGACGAAGTGGGGTCGCGCCGGCACTGGCGAAGGAGAATGACGGAAATGGAAGTCCGCGAGATAGAAACCGCGCCCGGCCTGGTGTTCGACGCCTCGGTGGCCGGCAAGGACGACGACACGCTGGTCCTGATGCTGCACGGCTTCGGCGTGTCGCGGCATTTCTGGAAGGCGCAGGTGCCGGCGCTGGGCCAGGCGGGCTACTTCGCGGTGGCGCCCAACCAGCGCGGCTATTCGGCCGGCGCGCGACCCGATCCGGCCGATCTCGATTCCTATCGCTTCGACAAGCTCACGGGCGATGCGCTCGACATCGTCTCGGCCGTTGGGCATGGCAACAAGCGCTTCCATCTGGTCGGCCACGATTGGGGCGCGAGCCTGGCCTGGGCCATCGCCTTCCGTAGCCCTGAGAAGCTGCGTTCGCTCACCATCCTCTCGCGACCGCATCCGATGTCGTTCGCGCGCGCCCTGGCGATGCCCGACGGCGAACAGAAGCGTCGCTCCGGCCACCATCAAGCCTTCCTCGAGCCCGATGCCGTGCCGAAGCTGCTGGAGAACGACTGCGCCTGGCTGCGCAAGCGGCACGCCAAGGAAGGCGTGCCGATGGAAGCGATCGACCTGCATCTCTCCGTGCTCGGGAACGCGTCGGCCATGGAAGCCGCGCTTGCCTGGTATCGCGCCCGCGGCGAGCGGATGCTTCTCGGGCCCATCAAGGTGCCGACGCTCTATGTCTGGGGCGATGCAGACGACACGGTCGGGCGTGCCGCGGCCGAAGGCACGGGCGAGTTCATCGACGCGCCCTATCGTTTCGAAGTGCTGCCGGGCGTCGGCCACTACGCCGCCGATCAGAGGCCGGCGCGCGTGAACGAGCTTCTACTGGAGCATCTCGGCCGTCACGCGGCCTAGGATCAGGGTCATCTTGATCCATCTAAATTAAGTCACTCACCTCACCCTGAGGAGCGAACGCAGTGAGCGTCTCGAAGGGTGGGCACGAGCACCACGTCTGCTGCCCATCCTTCGCGACGGTCGTGGAGTCTACCCCGAGGTACTCGAGGGGCGACCTCCTCAGGATGAGGCAAGTGGGTCAGTACGACGGCTTTAAGCTAAGGCTTGCACTCGAGCTTGGTGAGGCGCGGCGTGAAGGTCGGAAGCGCCGTCGAGGCGTCGGCCGGCCAGGCGCGCGGCCAGGCCTTGTCGGCGAGCTTCTTCTCGACGATCGGCACGAGCAGGTTGAAGGCCGTCCAGGCGCGGATGCGCGTGCCGGCATAGTTGGTGTGGACGGCGTCGGTGAACAGGTCCGGGTCGAACGGCATGTTGCCGACGATATCGAGGAAGTCGATGCCGTGCGTGGCGGCATACTTCGCGAAGTACCGGTTCTGAAACTTCGCCAGCCGTTCGAGGTCGCGATAGCGGTATGGCCAGTTGGCGGCGTTGAGCTGTTCGATGATGTACTTGTGGCGAACCGGATCGACGACCAGTCCGTCCTTCACCATCAGGAAGAACGACGCGAGCGCCATGTCGGCACCGATCGACTTGAGATCGCCGCGGATCTGGTCGAGGTCCCACCGGATGAGGTTGAGGCTGACCGGCAGCTTGGCGAAGTCGAGTTGCGGCGACATCTCGTCGAGCCCTTCCGGCCAGATCACCTTGTAGTCGGGCTTGGGCCATTCGCCGCCGCCGCCGGTTCCGGCGCCCGCGATGGCGAAGGCCGCCTGGATGCGACCGATCAGGGCGGAATAACGTGCGCCTTCCTTCAGCCAGGCCACCGCCGCCGGCTCCTGCGCATTCGACGGGCGGGCGACGGGGTCGGTGGGCACGTTCTCGACGATCGAGGCGGGCCGGAACTGGTTGCCGCCCTCGTGATAGACGACGAGATCGGGACGCAGCGGCAACACTTCGTTGCGCACGATGGCGGCGATGTCGTCGGAGATGATGCTCTCGCGGCCGGCATTCAGGACTTCGAACCTGATGCCGAGGCCCTTGGCCTTCGACCACATGTTCATCCAGTGGCCCACATACTCCGGCCAGGAAAAGGGAAGGTGGTGCGCCTCGACGACCGTCGAGGAGCCGACGAAGACGATGCGCACCGTCTTCTCGGGCCGCGGGTTCTCGATGGGCGGGCCGCGCCAGCCGATCTGGTTGGTCGTGAGGCCGCTCGGGATCGTGACGTCAGGCAGGAACCGGTAGGGCGGCCGGTCCTGGCCATCGGGCGCGTCGTAGAGGAAGAGCTGTCCCGGCGCATGTCGCAGGAACCAGTGCCTGCACGGATCGCCGGAGAAGCTGGTGTTCCAGACCTTGAAGGCATCGGAGGGACGAAACCACATGCCGCCGACGGGGTTGGCCTCGACGAAGCGATAGAGGCGCTCCCAGTCCTCGGGGACGGCGCGCTTGTTGGGCAGCGGCGCGGGCTCGGTGGAGAACCAGTCGCGCGCGACGCCCGGTGCGCGCGGCACCTTGTCGACGGACTCCTGCTTAACGCTCGCGAGCCCGGTCGGCTCGCTGAGCGGCATGTAGAAGATCGTGTAGCCGTCGATGTAGCGGATGACGCCTTCGGCAACGACCACACACAGGGAGATCGAAACCAGGAAGAGAAGCGCGTCCTTGATCAAGCGCATTACCTGCAGCCCTTGCCCTGATCCTTGCACAGACCGTCCAGCAGCGTGTCGAGTTCCGGCACCATCATCGTGGTGAAGGCGGCCATCGCGGCACCATTGGGATGCGGATCGGGAACCGTCACCCAGAGGCTCGCCGGATCGAGATTCTGTACCGTCGGCAACATGTCGAAGAACGGCACGCCCAGCCCCTCGACGTCGGCCTTCACCTTGGCGGTGACCTCGGGAAAGGGATAGGGCTTCAATTCGCGCAGTTCGGGAATGTTGAATACGACCAGTTTGACGCCCATCTCGCGCGCGGTCGTGGCGAAGCCCTGGATGGCCTTGCGGGTCTGCTGCCAGCCGGCCGCATCGTCCTTGTAGAGTTCGCGGTAGTAGCGTTTCCAGTCGGGCGCCTCGCCGAACTGACGCATCAGCGAATCGAGGCGATATTTAAAGACGACCCACGCCGCCGAATGCTCGTCGAGCCACGAGGTCTGGTTGTAGGTCGGCATCGGCTCGGCATCGTTGATGAAGTAGCTCAGCACGATGATGTCGGGCTTCAGCTTCGCGGCGGAGTCACGAAACAGCGTGAGTTCCTGCAGCGTGTTGTGGTTGCCCACGCCCAGATTATAGCTGTCGACCTTGCGGCCTTGCTTGACCAGGGCGGCGGTGACGCGGGCCGCGGCGGTCTCGTTCTGGGCGACGCCCCAGCCCAGGGTCGTCGAATCGCCCACAAAGGCGATGCGCGCCACGCCGGCCGGCGCCTTTTCGGGAATCTCCGACGAACGGAAACCGTGTGAATCGGTCGTTACCTTTACGCCCATGAGCTGGGCCTCGGCATTGGGCCGATGGCGATGGCCGAGATCGGGCCGCATGTCGCGCACCTTCACGTCGCGTGCGTAACGCCACATCTCGAGTTCGTAGAGCATGCCGTTGTCGAGAAACAGCCGGGTCATGCCTTCGAGGCAGAGAGCACAGACGGCCGTGAGGATCACGACGAGAAGCGTATTCTTGAGAAAGTTCATCGACCTTGTCGCTCGAGCGGTTCATCCAGAAAGCACGCGGACGGACGTCCAAGCCCTCGGACGGAGCGCGTTGGCTGGGGCGCCAGGATTCGAACCTGGGAATGGAGGAATCAAAATCCTCTGCCTTACCGCTTGGCGACGCCCCAGCAGGCGCTCGTTCGGGCGGGCGGGAACATAGTGGGTTGGCGCGGAGGCGCAACCCCGCTGCGTCAGGCGGCCTGGGCGGCCTTCTTGAGCGCGGCGCCGTGAACGAACGCCCCGTCGGCATAGAGCAGCGGCGATGCCGTCTCATGCAACGCCACGTCGACGATCTCGCCGATATAGATCGTGTGCGTCCCGGCAGAGAGTTCGGTGACGAGTTTGCAATCGAACGAAACCGGGCAGCCCTTCAACACCGGCGCGCCGGTCGTGAGCGTCGTCCATTCGCCCAGGTCGTTGAAGCGATCGTCGCCCTCGATCCCGTCCATGCCGGCGAACCGTTCCGCCAGCTTGCGATGCTCGGGACACAGGATGTTGACGCAGAAGAAGCCGGCCTCGCCGATCGGATCGTGGGCGCTCGCGGTCTTGTTGACGCAGACCAGGATCTGGGGCGGTTCGGCCGAAACCGAACAGACCGCCGTGGCGGTGAGACCGCCCCGCTGGTCCTGAAGCTTGGTGGTGATCAGGGTTACGCTCGCCGCGAGGTGGCGCATGCCCTTCTTGAAGGCTGCCGCATCGATACTCATGGCGTGACTCTAGGCCACGCCGGGCGGCTGCCGCCACTGCAAACGGCGGCTGACGCATCAGCTAAACCAGCGGCCGGCCAGCGAAATCGGCGGAATCCCGCAAAATCTACAGCCTCCGTGTTGCAATAAAACCTTCATCAGACCGTCGTTCTTTGAGGTTGCCCCCTCCCTTGCGGTCGCTACGGTCGGAGCGATGCCTGCCTCCGGGACCCGAATCGCCGCCGAAACAGCCCCCGACGTCGCACTGCGGCACATCGCGGCGGCCTGCCGGGCCGACCTTTCCCGGTATCGCGCCATCGTCCTGCAGAGCCGCCGGCCCATCGGCATCCACCAGGCCCGCGTCGCGCTACGGCGCCTGCGGGCGGCTTTCAGCGTCTTCCGCCCCGCCGTGGACGGGCCCGAGGTGCGGGCCCTGTCCGCCGAAGCCAGGTGGCTGGCGGGCGAATGCGGCCCCGCACGCGACCTGCATGTTTTCCTGACCGAGAGCGTCACGGACGTCCCGCCGGTCGTGAAGCGCGTGGCCGCCCGGCTGGCGTCCAGCCATCTGCAGCGCGCCCGGGCCGCCCTCTCCAGCGCCCGCTATTCGGCCTTCGACGAACGGCTCCAGGCCTTCGCGGGCGGCACGCCCGAGGCCGAACCGGCCGCGGAAGCCAAAGCCGCCCGCCTCGACACGTTCGGGCGCACGGTACTGGATGCCCGCCACGGCAAGGTCCTGCGCCGCGGCCGCTCGTTCGACCGGCTGGGTGAGGAGCAACTCCATCGCCTGCGCATCGGCATCAAGAAACTGCGCTATGCCGCGACTTACCTGGCGCCCGCCTTTGCGTCGCCTGCGGCCAAGCCCTATATCGAAGCAACGGTGCGCCTGCAGGGCGCGCTCGGCGCCTTGAACGATCGGGCGACGGCGGCCCGCATGCTGGCCGACATCGCCACGGCCGCCCGTCCCACCGAGGACACGGCCGCACCCCTCAAGGTCCTCGCCAGGCAGGCGGCAAGCGGCGAAAAGCGCCGCCGCCGCAAGCTCGAGCGGGCCTGGAAGGATTTCAGGAAGGTCGGGCGCTTCTGGCGGGCGTGAAGCCAGAACACAGGATTTCCCCAATGAGCGACCCGCAGAACGCCGCCGAGCAGCGTATTCCCGTCACCGTGCTGACGGGCTTCCTCGGCAGCGGCAAGACCACCTTGCTGAACAAGCTGTTGCGCCGGCCGGAACTGGCCGACACCGCCGTCATCATCAACGAGTTCGGCGAGATCGGCCTCGACCATCTGCTGGTCGAGAAGTCCGACGACGAAGGCATGGTGACGCTGAATTCCGGCTGCCTGTGCTGCACGGTGCGCGGCGATCTCGTGCGCACGATGAGCGAGCTGTTCCTGAAGCGCTCGCGCGGCGAGGTCTCGCCGTTCAAGCGCATGGTGGTCGAGACGACCGGCCTCGCCGATCCCGCCCCCATCCTGCACACGCTGATGACCGATCCGCTGCTCGCCTCGCGCTACCGCCTCGACGGCGTGGTGACGACGGTCGACGGCGTGAACGGCGCCAGCACGCTCGACAATCACGAGGAGGCCGTGAAGCAGGCTGCCGTGGCGGACCGCATCCTGCTCACCAAGGTCGACATCGCCGACGCGCCCAAGCTCGCCGAGTTGAAGCACCGGCTGCATCACCTCAATCCCGGTGCGCCGTTCCACACGGTCGCCACCGGCGAGATCGATCCCAACCAGATCCTCAATGCCGGCCTCTACAATCCAGAGACCAAGAGCGCCGACGTAAAGAAGTGGCTGCAGGCCGAGGCCTATGAAGGCAGCCACGATCATGGGCATGGGCACCATCATCACGGCCATGACCACGGGCACGATCACGGGCATTCCCACGACACTCACGGCCACGGCGAACAGGATCCGCACGACGTGAATCGTCACGACGACCGCATCCGTTCTTTCTGCATGACCTTCGACGAGCCGATGAGCTGGTCGACCGTGGCCGCCGCCTTCGACGCGCTGGTGACCTATCGCGGCCCGGACCTGCTGCGCATGAAGGGCATCCTGAACGTCAAGGACACCGACAAGCCGGTGGTGATCCACGGCGTGCAGCACGTCTTCCATCCGCCGGCCACGCTCGATGCCTGGCCCGAGGGCGACGATCGCAAGAGCCGCGTCGTGTTCATCACGCGCGACATCGGCGAGAGCACGATCCGCAAGGTCTTCGCCTCGTTCTTCGATGCCGAGAAGAAGGGCTGGGGCAAGGACGCGGGCGAGCAGGCCAAGGCGCAATGAAACTCGCGACCATCACGCACGGCGGCGTCACCAAGGCCGCGCTGGTCGCCGCCGACGGTAAGACTTTCTGGCCGCTGGAAGGGATGCTGGGCCGCGCCGTTCCCGATCTCGGCGCCATCGCGTGCGAACTCGACGCGATCAAGCCGAAGCTGAAACCGGCGGGCGCCGTCCTCCCGCTCTCGGCCGTGAAGATCGAGGCGCCGATCCCGCGCCCCGCACGCAACGTCATGTGCGTGGGCAAGAACTATCACGAGCACGCCAAGGAGTTCACGCGCTCGGGCTTCGACAGCAGCGCCAGCTCCGCGGCCGACGCCATCCCGACCGCGCCGATCATCTTCACCAAGGCGCCGGACTGCGTGATCGCCGACGGCGAAGACATCCGCTATCCCGAAGGCGTCAGCGATTCCGTCGACTACGAGGCCGAGCTCGGCCTGGTCATCGGCAGGGGCGGCCGCGGCATCACCAAGGCCGATGCCTACAAACACATCTGCGGCTACACGATCATCAACGACGTGACGGCGCGCGACCTGCAGGGCAAGCACAAGCAGTGGTTCCTCGGCAAATCGCTCGACACCTTCTGCCCGATGGGCCCGTGGCTGGTGACGTCGGACGAGGTCGATCCGGAAAACCTCAACGTGAAGTGCTGGGTCAACGACGAGCTCCGACAGGATGCCAACACGCGCGACCTCATCTTCGACATCCCGACCCTGATCGAGACGATCTCCGCCGGCATCACGCTGAAGCCCGGCGACGTGATCGCCACCGGCACGCCGGTCGGCGTCGGCATCGGCTTCACGCCCCCGAAGTTCCTGAAGCGCGGCGACCGCGTCACGATCGAGATCGACGGGTTGGGCCGGCTGTCCAATATGGTGGCGTAGAAGCCGCCCAACGAAAGGTCCCTCGCTACGCTCGGGATGACTATTTTGCTGGGATCTGCGCAGTGCGCCCGTCACACAAACGGTGTCGTCCCGAACGCAGTGAGGGACCTTTACCCTCCCCAGTCTGTCCGGGTCAGCCGCCCAGCAGGCCCATGTCGAGCTTCAGCAGGGCCATCAGGCCCAGCACGACGAAGGCGCTGGCCGCCAGCGAGCGCACCAGCTTCAGCGATACCTTGCGCGAGAGGACGTCGCCGAACAGCACGGCCGGTACGTTGGCGATCATCATGCCGAAGGTCGTGCCGGCGGTGACGGCGACGAGATCGTTGAAGCGCGCCGACAGCGCCACGGTGGCGATCTGCGTCTTGTCGCCGATCTCGACCAGGAAGAAGGCGACCGCCGTGGCGATGAACGCGCCGGCGGCGCCCGCGACCTTGGGGCCCTCGTCGGCCTTGTCGGGGATCAGGCACCAGACGGCCATGGCGAGGAACATGACGCCGAGGATCCAGCGCATGGCGTCCGGTCCCAGCCAGGCGGCGACCGCGGCGCCGGCCCAGGCGGCGAGCGCGTGGTTGGCAAGCGTCGCGACCAGGATGCCCAGGATGATGGGCACCGGCCGCCGATAGCGGGTGGCGAGGATCATCGCCAGGAGCTGCGTCTTGTCCCCGATCTCGGCGACGGCAACGAGTCCTGTTGAAACAAGAAAGGCTTCCACGGCGGACACACATAGCGGGACCGAGCACGAACCGATGACTCCCCGCACTGCCCGATCCCGCGGGTGAAAGTGCTGGAAGCCAAAGGTCTCGCCAAGCGCGGTCCGAAGGACCGTCGGTCGCCGGATGGGCCATGGCTCCGAAGAACCAAGTCTGTTGACACATCCGCCTCTGGGGTGAGGCCGGCTACTCCCCGATGACGAGCCACAGTTAGCCGCCTGCTCGGGCGCTCGCAAGGCACCGAACGTCGCGGGTTTTTGCGAACCCCTCGCAACGTGTACTGGCATGAAAGGCGCATTGCCCTAAAGTCGCCTGACTGGTTCGAGGTGCCTGATGCCGTCTTTGTCGAAGCGTCGCCTGCTCGCTCTCTCGTTGCTCGCCGCGCCGCTTGCGCGCGCCGCATTCGCCCAGACTTGGCCAGACCGGCCGATCCGCATCGTCGTTCCCTTCCCCGCCGGTGCCGGCGTGCTCGACATCATGGCGCGCTTGCTGGCGCAGCATCTCGGCCCCGCACTCGGCCAGCAGATCGTGATCGACAATCGCCCCGGTGCGGGCGGCACGATCGGCGCCGACGTCGTCGCGAAGGCGCCGCCCGACGGCTACACGGTGCTGATGGGCAATCCGTCGCTCGTGGTGAACCCGTTCCTGATGGCGAAGATGCCCTACGACCCGATGACGGACTTCATCCCGCTCACCCTGGTCAACACGGCACCGCTGCTGCTGGTCGCGCATCCCTCGCTGCCGGCCAACTCCGTGGAGGAGCTGATCGCGCTGGCGCGGGCAAAGCCCGCCCAGCTGAACTATGGCTCCGGTGGCGTGGGCAGCACCCCGTTCCTCGCCACTGAACTCTTCCGCTCGATGGCCAACATCGACGTGACCCACGTTCCCTATCGCGGCGGCGCGCCGGCCCTGGCCGATCTGGTCGCGGGCCAGCTCAGCTTCATGATCGAGAACATGCCGGGCACCCTGCCGCTGGTGAAGTCGGGCAAGCTCAAGGCGCTGGGCGTCACGACCGGCCATCGCGCGGCGCTCGCACCGGACATTCCCACCATCGCCGAATCCGGCGTGCCGGGATACGAGGTGGTCGGCTGGAACGGGCTTTTCCTGGTCAGGGACACACCACGCGCCATCGCCGGCAAGCTCTACGACGAGGTGGCCAAGGCCCTGCGCAGCGCCAGCGTGAAGGAGCAGATGGCGGCGCTGGGCGCCGAGCCCGGCGGCAACACGCCGGCCGAGTTCACCGCCTTCGTGCGCGCCGAATCCGCGCGCTGGGGCAGGATCATCCAGGACAAGGGCATCAAGCCCGAGTGACGCTCCCGATGGCGGCCGATGCGAGCTTCGTGTCGACCACGTCCTCAAAGGCGATGTCGCCCGACAGGATACCGGACGAGCGCATGGCAGCGTGCAGCCGGTCGTAGCCCTCGCGGCGAATGACCGGATCCGGCCCCCAGAGATTCAGCGCGCGATAGCGGTCGATGCAGGCCGCGAACAGGTCGCGCGAAACGTCGGGAAAGAACGACTGCACCGTATCGGCGATGTCGAACGACGGCGCCGTGGCGAACCATTTCAGGGTCGCGTCCATGCCGCGGATCATGCGCGAGAGTTCGTCCGCGCGGCTCTCGAGCAGCCCGCGTCGCGTCACCAGCGTCGTGTAAGCGGTCAGGCCGCGATCGGCGGCGGCGTACCAGACGTGTCCCGCGCCCGTCGAGATCAGCCGCTCGGCATAGGGCTGGAAGACCTGCACGGCGTCGATCTTGCCTTCACGCAACGCCGCTTCGTTCTCCGCCATGCTCGTGTCGGTGACACGATCGGCCTTCGCGGGATCGACGCCGGCGCGCCTCAGATCGTCCTGCAGGCAGACCCAGGGCGTCGGCACTTCCGAGACCGTCGCGAGCTTCATCGACAGGAGATCGGCGAACCTGAAGTCGGGACGCGGCCGTGCGCCGATCACGAAGAACGGATCGCGCGCCACGACGTCGCAGAAGCAGACCAGGTCCGACTTCGGGTCGGTGTCGCGGGCGATCATGACGCGCAGCGGTCCGCCCCACATCACGTCGACTTCGCCGGCCCGCAGTGCCGCGGCGGCCGCCAGCGGATCGGGCGAGGGCCGCAGCTCGACCTCGACACCCGCCCGCGCGAAGGCACCCGTGGCATGGGCCGCGTAGAAGGGCGCGTAGAACAGGGCGCGGAAATTTTCCGAAAGCACGATAGCCATGCACCGATCCTATCACGGCGCATCTCCCACCGCAGGGCGCCGCGTGCTAGGCCTTGGGCATGGCGAAATCCAAGGCTCCCGCGACGACCCCGGCGGACGGCGAGAACAAGCCGATCCGCAACCTCTATCTGATCGACGGCTCCGGCTACCTGTTCCGCGCCTATCACGGCCTGCCGCCGATGAATCGGCCCGACGGGACGCCGATCAACGCGGTGTTCGGCTTCTGCCGCATGCTGGTGGCCGACCTGCTGGACAATCCGGAGATCGATCACATCGCCATGATCCTCGACGCCGGCAGCGTCACCTTCCGCAACAAAATCTACGACAAGTACAAGGCCAACCGCCCCGAGCCGCCGGAAGACCTGATCCCGCAGTTCCCGCTGATCCGCGAAGCGGCGCGCGCGTTCAACGTCACGGTGTGCGAACTCGACGGCTACGAGGCCGACGACCTGATCGCGACCTATGCCCGCCTGGCGCTGGAGGCCGGCGGCACCTGCACCATCGTCTCGTCGGACAAGGACCTGATGCAGCTCGTGCGGCCGGGCGTCGAGCTGATGGACCCGATCAAGAAGATCAAGCTGGGGCCCGAGGCGGTGATGGAGAAGTTCGGCGTGACGCCGGACAAGGTCGTCGACGTGCAGGCGCTGGCCGGCGATTCGACCGACAACGTGCCGGGGGCCCCGGGCATCGGCGTGAAGACCGCCGCGCAGCTCATCAACGAGTACGGCACCCTCGAAGCGCTGCTCGAGCGCACCAAGGAGATCAAGCAACCCAAGCGCCGCGAATCGCTCGAGAACAATGCCGAGCTGATCCGCATCTCCAAGCAGCTCGTCACCTTGCGCGACGACGTGCCGACACCGGCCGATCCCGATTCCTTCGACAAGCGCCGGCCCGATCCCAACGTGCTGCTGCCGTGGCTGGAGAAGCAAGGGTTCAGGACCCTGCTGCAACGCTTTACCGGCGAACTGGGCGAAGCGACGGCGCCCATCGGGCCGGCCTCCGGGCCCGCGCCCGCAAAGAAGGCCGAGCCGACGCCCGCGCCCGCCACTTCCGCGTCGAAGAAGCCCAATCGCGATTTCACGACGGCCGACTACGAGCTGATCCAGGACGAGAAGCTGCTCGACGAATGGATCGCCGAAGCGACGCGCGCCGGCACGGTCGCGTTCGACTGCGAGACCGACGGACTCGATTCCAACAATGCCGGCCTGGTCGGTGTCTCCCTCGCCTTGCTCGAAGGCCCGTGGGGCGACGTCAACTCGACGCGCCGCCGGGCGGCCTACCTGCCGCTGATGCATCGCGTCCCCGGCGCCGCCGTGCAGGGCGCGCTCGATCTTCTGGGCGACGGTGGCGACAAGGATGCCGGCAAGCTGCTCGACGGCCAGATCCCGCTGAAGACGGCGATCGAGAAGCTGAAGCCGCTGCTGGAAGACCCCGCCGTGCTCAAGGTCGGCCAGAACATCAAATACGACATGGCGGTGTTCCGCCGGCACGGGATCGAGATCGGACCGGTCGACGACACGATGCTGATCTCCTTCGTCCTCGACGCCGGCAAGAACAACCACGGCATGGACGAGCTGGCGGAGCTGCATCTCGGCCAGAAGACCATCAAGTTCTCCGACGTGGCCGGCAGCGGCGCCAAGCAGGTGACCTTCGACAAGGTGCCGCTCGACAAGGCGCGCGACTACGCCGCCGAGGATGCCGACGTCACCATGCAGCTCTGGGCACGCCTCAAGCCGCGCCTCGTCCCTGAGCGCGTCACCTCGATGTACGAGACGATCGAGCGACCGCTGATCCCGGTGCTGATCTCGATGGAAAGCGCCGGCATCAAGGTCGATGCCTTCAAGCTCAAGGGGCTGAGCGCCGACTTCGAGAAGCGGCTGGCCGAACTCGAGGGCGAGATCCACAAGATCGCCGGCCGCGAATTCAACGTGGGCTCGCCCAAGCAGCTGGGCGAAATCCTGTTCGACGAGCAGAAGCTGCCTGGCGGCAAGCGCAACAAGAACGGCTCGTGGGCGACCGACGCCTCGGTGCTCGACGATCTCGCCGCGCAAGGCCATCCGCTGCCGGTGAAGATCCTGGAGCATCGCCAGCTCGCCAAGCTCAAGGGCACCTACACCGACGCACTGATGCGCCAGGTCGATGCCAGGACGGGCCGCGTCCACACTTCGTATCACATGACCGGCGCCGCCACGGGCCGCCTCGCCTCGACCGATCCCAACCTGCAGAACATTCCGGTGCGCAGCGAGGAAGGTCGCAAGATCCGCCAGGCCTTCATTGCCGAGGCCGGTCACAAGCTCTTGAGCGCCGACTATTCGCAGATCGAGCTGCGCCTGCTGGCGCATGTCGCCGACATACCCGAACTGAAAGCAGCTTTCGCGCGCGGCGACGACATCCACGCGATGACGGCGAGCGAGATGTTCGGCGTGCCGGTCAAGGGCATGGACCCGCTGATGCGCCGCCGCGCCAAGGCGATCAACTTCGGCATCATCTACGGCATTTCGGCCTTCGGCCTCGCCAACCAGCTCGGTATCGGCCAGCAGGAGGCGAAGGAGTACATCGGCAAGTACTTCCAGCGTTATCCCGGCATCCGCGACTACATGGAACGGACCAAGGAATTCGCGCGCAAGCACGGCTACGTGCTGACGCCGTTCGGCCGCAAGATCCACCTGCGCTTCATCCACGACAAGAGCCAGGGCATGCGCGCCTTCGCCGAGCGCGCCGCGATCAATGCGCCGCTGCAGGGCGGCGGCGCCGACATCATCAAGCGCGCGATGATCCGCCTGCCCGGCGCGCTCACCGCCGCCAAGCTGAAGGCCAAGATGCTCCTGCAGGTCCACGACGAGCTGCTGTTCGAAGTGCCCGAGAGGGAGCTCGACAAGACCAGGGACGTGACCCGCAAGATCATGGAAGGCGCCGCCTCGCTCACCGTGCCGCTGGTCGTCGACACCGGCGTCGGCGACAACTGGGCGGCCGCCCATTGATGCGGCTCGAAACCCGACCACAACACCAGTGTCATCCCGAGCGCAGCGAGGGATCCTTAGCGACGCCTACCAAGGATCCCTCGCTGCGCTCGGGATGACACCGTTTCCTGCATCGAAACAAAATTGAGGAACGCCATGAAGATCTGGGGCCGCGCCAATTCGATCAATGTGATGAAGGTGCTGTGGTGCGCCGACGAGTGCGGCGTGAAGTACGAGCGCGACGATGTCGGCGGCGCGTTCGGTGGCAACGACCAGAAATGGTACCTCGACATGAATCCCAACGGCGTCGTTCCGACCATCGACGATGGCGGGCGCATCATCTGGGAGAGCAACTCGGCGGTGCGCTATCTCGCGGCGAAGTATGCCGCGGGCTCGCTTTGGCCCACCGATCCCGGCCAGCGCAGCGAGGCCGACCGCTGGATGGACTGGCAGCTCAGCACCATCGCCGAGCCGATGCGCATCGCCTTCTGGGGCCTGATCCGCACGCCGCCGGAAAAGCGCGACATGGCGGCGATCGGGAAAGCGGCTCAGGAGGCCGGCAAGCTGTTCGGCCGGCTCGACAGCTGGCTCGCCGGCAAGCGCTACGTCGCGGGCGACCGTTTCACGATCGGCGACATCCCCGTCGGTTGCTTCATCCATCGCTGGTACGCGCTGGAAATAGAACGCCCGGACCTGAAGAACGTCCGGGCGTGGTACGAGCGGCTCACGACGCGCCCGGCCTATGCCCGGCACGTCATGATAAAGCTGACCTGAGCAGCAGGCTTCCGGCGTCGTTCCAGCTGGGAAACCTCCGCGTCGCCAGCGCGCGCGCGATCCTGTCTCTGGCGGCCGCCAGAGCCTCTCCGTCGGAGATCCAGGCGGCCATCGCCCGCGTCAACGCTTCGGGACTCGCGGGATCGAAGTAGGTTGCGAGATCGAGGCCGGCCTCGCGCGTCGCTCCGGCATTCGAGGCGATGCAGGGCACCCCGAGGGCAAGGCTCTCCTGCACCGCCAGCCCCCAGCCTTCACCGTGACTCGGCATGACCGTGAAAAGAGCGTTCCTGTAGAGGACCCCGAGATCGCCGTCGGAAAGATTTTCGAGCCAGAGCAGGTTGCCGTTGCGGGAACCCGATGCCAGCCGGGCGCGCACCTCGGCCGCTTTCCAGCCGTAACCACCGACGATCACCAGACGCGGGACAGCGTCGCCAAACCGCGCCCGAAGCTCATCGGTCGCATCGAGCAGCGCCGGGACATTCTTGCGTGGCTCGATCGTGCCGACCGACAGCATGAACGGCTTGTCGATCAGTCCATGACGCCCAAGGACCAGGCGGTCGGAAAGACGATCATGGCCCGCGTCGCGCAAGGCATCGAAGCTGTCCCAGCCCATCGGCAAGACAGCGATCGGCTTTTCCGGTACCGACCGGTCGGCGAGATAGCGCTGCACCTGTTGCCTGACGAATTGCGAGCTGGTCAGCCAGCAATCCACGCTCGGGGCGATCCCGTGAAGCTGCTCGGCGAAAACCCGCACGGCGCCGGCGGGAGTCCATTCCGGCCGCTCGATGAGATAGAGGTCGTGGATCATCTGGACGACCCGCACGCCCGTTCGCTTCTTCAGACCAGCGACCGTCGCGACGTACTTCTTCTGCCACCAGAGATCGCCGGGATTGAACAACGCGTCTTGCGAGCCGGGCGGCGCGACGATATCGAGCGTCGGCAATGACCGCCGCGCGGCTCCTTCCGTCCAGGCCTCGATGAGACCTTCCATTCGGGTCAGCCCGGCTGCTAGATACGGCAGATGGAAGTATCGACCTTCGGACAGCATTTCCGGGAGTGTCGCCAATCGCAATCCCTGCGCCAGAATACGCCGCAGGCGCGAGATTGCCGAGGAGCGTCCGCTACCGAGGTTGGCAATCAGTTCGGGTTCGATCCTGTAGAATCGATCGCTACCGAGTATACGCACCACGAACTCGACCGTGGACGATTGTCGGACGACGTCCGAGGACGCCACTTTCTCGATAACCCTCTGCACACCGCCGGGATGCCGGAAGTAGGCATACCAATGCACCAGTCCCGTCAGATCGTAGAGCAACCGCGCACTCACGGGTCGCGTCCGCTTCCGTCGAGGCTCGCCTGCTTCAACAACACCTGCCCCGCATCGTTCCAGGTGGGGAAATGCTCCGAGTCCAGGGCCTCGGCAATTCTCGCCCGCTCTCGCTGAAGGGCGGCGCCATCGGTGATCCAATGGGCCATCGCAGATTTCAAACTCGCAGGATCCAAAGGATCGAAATGAACCGCAAGGCCACGACTGGACTCACGCAGCGCTCCGCCGGTCGAGGCGATGCAGGGCACGCCATGGGCGATGCTCTCCTGCACCGGTAGTCCCCATCCCTCGGAATAACTGGGCGACACAGTGAAGAGCGCGGCGCGATAGATGGCAGACAGATCGGCGTCGCGAACCCTGGTCAGCCACCTGGTGTGCGGGGTGCGCCACAGGCGCGCCGCAAGACCCTTCGCGCTCCACCCGTAACCGCCCACGACCACCAAGTCTGGAACACGCTCACCGAGATCCCGGCGCAAGTCCTCCATGACATCGAGTAGCATGGCCAGATTCTTGCGCGGCTCGACGGTTCCGACGAACAGGATAAAGGGTTGACCGACGATGCCGGAGCGGCGGAGCGCCATCCCAGCGCCGGGGCGATCCTCCCCCCTTGAAACCGCGAAACTATCCCAGCCCATGGGAAGGACCTCGACAGGTCGCGGAGGCAGCGAGTGGCTCCCCATGTAAACCCCGAGCTGTTCCTTCACGAAAACCGAATTGGTCAGCCAACGATCGACGCCAGGTGCAGCCTCGCTGAAGGTGGACGTGAATGTGCGCACGAAGGTTGGCGAGGCCCAGTCAGGCCGTTCGATAAAGAAAAGATCGTGGATCATCTGCACGACCCTCACCCCTGTGCGGGCTTTGAGCCGAAGCACGAACGGGGCGTAGTAATTCTGCCACCACAAATCCCCTGGGTTGAAAAACGTATCCTGCGGCCCGGGCTCCCGCACGACTTCCAGTGGCGGCAAGGCGGTCGGCAATCGCCTGCCGAACCAGGCCTCGACCAATGGCGCCAGACGAGCATGACCGAGGAGGAAGTAGGGAGCGTGGACAATGGCCATGTCCGATAAGGGGCCACCGCGCCGTACCTGTCGCATCGTCATCGTGAAGAGGGCGCGCAGGCGGGCTATCGCCGCCCTGCGCCGCAGCGGATCCTGGAGATCACGCAATGTGCGGCCATCCACCCTGTAGAGTTCATCGCCGCCAAGAGCGCGCGCCACGAACTCCACGTGCTTGTTACGCTGAACTACCGTCGAGGTAAGCAGCTTTTCAGCCACCCTCTGGATGCCAGAGGGATTCGGGAAGAAGGCATACCAGTGAAGCAGCCCGCTGACGTCGAAGAGAAATCTACGGGTCACGTCCCGACTTTCGACCATCGGTCAATGCGCTGTCGGCCAACATAAATGCGTGGTCCAGCACTCGCAAGGTCACTATCATTTCAATACATCTGCCCCAACATGAAAACATTCCGCCACATCATCATCACTGGCGCTTCGAGTGGCATCGGGGAGGCGCTGGCCATCGACTATGCTGCTCCTGGCGTCGTTCTCGGCCTGACGGGCCGTGACGCCAGGCGTCTGTCCGCGGTTGCGGATGCCTGCCGAACCAGGGGCGCGACGGTGCTTGCCGACACCGTCGACACCACCGATCGAACCGCAATGGCGCTCTGGTTGAAGGCGTTCGACGACGCTCATCCAGTCGACCTGCTGATTGCCAACGCCGGGATATCGCTCGACCAGAACAACCTGGAAGTCGAACCCTTCGATTCGGCCCACAGGACCATCGCGGTCAATATCACGGGTGTACTGAACACTGTCGAGCCGCTGATTGATCGCCTCATGGCCCGACGCGAAGGACAAGTTGGCGTGATTTCGTCCCTTGCGGCTTTCTTCGGCCGCCCGCGATCCGCTTCGTATAACGCGAGCAAGGCGGCGATACGCGTCTGGGGAGAGAGCCTTCGCTTCCCCCTCGCAAAAGCCAATGTCGGATTAAGCGTCGTCTGCCCGGGCTATGTAACGAGCCGCATGACCGATGCGATCGCCGATCCCAGACCGAAAACGATGAGCACCGGGCGAGCCTCGCAGATCATCCGGCACGGCCTCGCCCGCAACAGACCGCGGATCGCCTTCCCCTTTGGCCTCACCGTCGGCGTCTGGTTTACGGCGCTGCTTCCCGTCTGGCTGAGTGCGCGGATGTTGAAGGAGTAGGGCCGCATGCCGTCCGCTACGGAGAACAGGCCCAAGACGCGTACCATCGTATTTTGCCATATCGACAGCCTGTGTTGCCTCCCGGCATTGAACGCGGTGTTCGCGGAATTCGGAAACGACATAGGTCTCGTCCTCTCCTCGCGGCGGTTCGGCTCCAGTCACGGCACATTCTGGGAGCAAACCACCGCTGGCTTCCGGCGCTATGGCATCCCACTCAACCTCTGGCTGGGCTTCGACCTGATATCGGTACCGATCGTCGCCTTTTTCGCGCGCTGGCTTTCGCGGATCACCGGACGACCCCCGGCACTGGCGACATTGCCCGAACTGGCGCGGCACTATGGTGCGCGGTTCGTCGAAACATCCGACGTCAATTCCGCCGAGACACTTGCCGCCATACAGGCTTGCGCTCCCGATTTCATCGTCGTCATGAATTTTGACCAGATCCTGCAGCCCTCTCTGATCGCTCTGCCGAAGGTGGCTGCGTTGAATGTTCACCCGTCCCTGCTTCCAAAACTGCGCGGCCCCTGCCCCGTGCTGTGGGCGCGAGCGAGGCAGGAGCGCATTTCAGGCGCCACGGTTCACGCGATTGAAGATCGCACGATCGACGCCGGCCGCATCATTGCCCAGGTCGAAGTGCCGATCGATGGCGCAACGTCGGTCGGCGAACTGACGACGCAATTCTTCTCCGCCGGCGCGCGCGCCCTGCCGGCTGTACTGGCGCGTCTCTCGGCCGACAGGAGCGCGGGACAACCGCAGCGGCTCTCGGACGGTCAGTATCTGGGATATCCGACGGCGCTCCAGATGAAAGACTTCCGGCGCGCAGGACTTCGCCTCTGCCGCCTGCGTCACGCCGCCCACCTGGTGTCGGCAGCTCTCGGCGTGACCCGCTGGAAGCCGTAGCTGGAAGTAACTAGCGGCGCTTCGGGAGCTTCGAGCTCTCGGCCAGGATGGCGCGGTCCACCACCGTGAACAGGTAGGCGTCGGGCGACAGGGTGCAGCCGCCGCGCACCAGATGGGCGAGCTGGGCGCCCTGCTCGCCATCGGGGATCACCACGCCGCGCACGCGCGCCGAATGCTCGGCGAGGAACACCGCCAGCGCCTTGCGCGCCTCGGGGTTCATCGCATGCGCTTCCCTGCAGGTGATGTAGGCGGCCTGGTCGAAATTGAGCGGCGGCATCTGGGCCTGGGCCGACGCCGAGAGGCCGACGAGGGCCGCACCGAGCGCGACGATGAACCTGGAAATCATGGAAAGCTCCGCGCTTACTTGCTGTTGCCGATGGCGGTACCGCCGAGATAGCCGACCGCGCCGCCGATCAGGCCCGCGCCAACCACCGCGCCGAAGCTGCCACCGGTCGCCAGGCCGATGCCCGTGCCGGCCGCCGCGCCGACCAGCGCGCCGGTCTGGCCGTCGGACAGGTTGTTCATGTTGCAGCCACCCAGGAAACCGGCTGCCAACAGCAGCGTCAGGACCTTGGTCTTCATCGCACTTCTCCCCCTGAGCACGCCTCCGTCACGGAGGCGTCATGTCCGCTTTCACCCAACCCTTATCAGGATTGAAGGTCGTCATCATCCCGGCGCGCTGCGCCGTATCGGGTCCGAGGTCCTGCTGGAAGACCTCGCCCTTGTAGTCGACGATGAAAGTCATCACGCCGGTCACGCCGTAGCGAACGGGCCAGGCGATGGCGGCGAAGCCACCGATCATGCGGCCGTTCACGATGTAGTCGCGGGCGCCGCCGGGCGCCGCGGGCCCCTGCGCATAGAGAAGCCGGAAATAGTAGCCGTAGTGGCCGTCCGGCGACTTGCCGTCGACCTGGGCACGGGCGACGGCCGGCCCCAGCGGGCTCTGCGGCTCGCCGGGCGTGGTTTCCCAGTAGAGACCGTTCTTGCTGCCGGGCGAGCTGAGCAGACGACGCGCATAGACCGGCGAGCCCGTCTTCATCGGATCGAGCGCGACGTAGTCCCGCTGGGCGTCGACGATCGCCAGCATCGTCTGGATGACAGCGGCTTCGTCATGGCCGATCTGGCGCAGGCGCATTTCGCGCCAGCCCGCGACGGCATCGAAACGCCACTCCGCGCCGTCCTTCACGATCGGAATCGGCAGCGTCCAGCCGGCCTTGCCGGCCACGATCGTCGCCTTGTCGCCCGAAACCTTGACCTCGTGACCCTCGTCCCACGCGGCAAGATAGGCCGCGCGGCGCGCCTGGACCTGCTCGGAGGTCGCCGGCACGAATTCTCGCCACTCGGGCCCGAGCAAAGCGCCCAGCCTCTGGGCATCCATCTTGCGCACCGCGTCCGTGAACGCGTTGGCAGCCGCCTCGGCGGTCGGGTATCCCTGCACCTTCGCCGCCTGCTGGGCGATCACGCCGCCGGCCAGGCCCCCTGCAAGGCCCACGAACACGACAAGGGCGAGAAGACCGCGCCTGAACATCGTGCCGTTCATCGCCGTCCTCCCCCGAACCTGCCGCCGCCACCGCCGCCGAAATGCTCACCGCCGCCGCCGCCGCCCCAGCTCCGGTTGCCCCAGGACTGGCTGCCGCGTTCGAAGTCGCGGTTGGCGCTGCCGCCGCGGTTGATGTCGCCGAACGCGCCGCGCTCGCCGGCGGAACGATTCTCCAGGTTGCGGCTCTCCGCCGGCCGGTTCTCCGCGGGACGATTCTCGGCTGGCCGATTCTCGCCGGGACGCTGCGTGTAGTTGCCGCGTCCGTCGAGCTGGCCGCGAAACTGCTCGCGCTGCTGCGAATCGGGACGATGCTGGCCGAACGCCTGGCGCTCGGCCGGCGTGCGGTAGGGCACGCCGTCGCGGTGCGCCGGATCGTGGTTCCACTGGCCGTTGCGATAGCGGTCGGCATTGAAGTTGTTGGCGCTGATGCTGGTCGCCCGGTTGACGTTCACGGTCGTATAGCTGTTGCCCCAGCCGCCGCCGCCGTAACCCCAGTGCCAGCCGCCGAACATCGCCGCGCCGGCGGCAACGCCCAGGCCGAACATCATGCCGGTCATAAGCGCCGCGCCGTAATTGGGCGGCGGCGGATAATAGGGCGGCGGATAGGCCGGATAGGGCCACGGGCCGTAGGCCCAGGCCGGATTGTAGTAAGGCACGTACATGACTTCCGGATTGGCCGGCTCGATGACGATCGCATTGGCACCGCCGCTCGACTGCGTCGTCACCTTCTGCTGCGGCGTCGACTTCAGGTTGCCCGCCGCCTCCGCCTTGGCACGCAGCCGCTGGACCGCCGTCGCGACGTCCTTCTGCTGGCCGATCATCGCGTCGCCCAGCTTCTGGGTCCAGTCGAGCTGGTTGCTCATCATCTGCAGCGTCTGCGGAAACGCGGTGAGCGACTTCACGCTGACGTCCCAGCTTTTGTCCTTCACCGCCGCAACGGCAGCATCGCCCTTGAGGTTGGGATTGGCCTGCGACCAGCGCGCCGCCTCGACGATCTCCAGGGGATAGGTCGCACCCATCAGCACCTGCGACAGAAGCGCGTCGGGATAGAGGGCGATGGGCGCCAGCAACTGGTCGAGCTGCTCGGTCGTGAACGGCTTGTTGGAATCCTGGGCGCGCGCGGCGAAGGGAGCCAGGACCAGCATGGCCGTCGACAATGCAAGAAGTTTGCGTCGTTCCATGTGCTGCTCGTTCCCTGAAAATGCCGACGAAAAGAACGGCGGCACAGTACCGGCGAAGACCATATCCCGTCCAGCGCAGGGCCGCTTCGCTCACATCAGGCGATAGACCTGCTCCGGCTCGTCCCTGCCCTTCACGTGCCGCAATTCCGGAGTCGGCAGAACGCCCAGCACTTCCGGGTGATTCATCGCCGCGATCGTATCGCCACTCGCCAGCACGATCACATCCTCGTCGTCGCGCATGAACTCCTTGCCGAGCTGTTCGAAGCGCTGCGCGACGTTCACCGTGTCGCCGACCACGGTGTAGTTGACCCGTCCCGGTGCGCCGATGTTGCCGACGACCACCGGCCCGGAGTGAATACCGATGCGTAACCGCACCGGAGCCTTGCCCGACGCGGCGCGCTGGCGGTTGTCCTCCTGCAGGACACGGCCCATCTCCAGCGCGGCATGCACCGCACGATCGGCATGGTCGTCCATCTTGGAAAGGCCGCCCCACACGGCCATGACGCAGTCGCCGATGTACTTGTCGATCACGCCCTGGTCGTTCTCGATGCAGGCGCCCAGCAGCGCGAAATGATGGTTGAGCATGTCGGCCGTTTCCTGCTCCGGCAGATCCTCGGCCTGCGGCGTGAAGCCCACGATGTCGGTGAACATCACCGTGACAGTGCGGCGTCGCGACGCCACCGCGTCCTCGCCGAGTTCCATCAACCGGAAGACCAGGCGATGGGGCACGTAGGCGCCGAACCATTTCAGCGCGCCGCGCGCCTTGTCGAGACTGTGGCCGGCATCGTCGATCTCGCGAAGGCGCGACCGGCGATGGAACGGCTGATCGAACTTGAGATGCTCGATCGACTCGGCGGCCGACGTCAGCGTGCGGATCGAGCGCGCCATGCTGAGCCCCATGAACAGCGCCAGCAACGCAGCGATGGCCAGCGTGATGCCGCCGACAATCGCGCCGTTGGTCAACCGGTTGAGGTCGCCGGTCGCGTCCTCGATCGGAAAGTACTGCCCGACCAGCCAGGGTTCCGGCCCGAACAGCCTGAGTTCGCGATAGACGAACACCCAGCGCCGGCCGCCTTCCTCGACGACATGGCCGAGCGAGCCCAGCGCCCGGTCGATCTGCGGCGAGCGCACCGGCGGGTCCCAGATCTTGGCCAGCACCGGATCGTCGACTTCCTTGATCGTCGGCAGCGGCCGCTGTTCCGACAGGCCCAGTCCGCGCGGGTCGATCAGCCGGCGCGCCGCCAGGACCTGGTCGCGGCCGACGAGGATGAAGTATCGCCCGTCTCCGCCCCGGCTCGGATTGCCGATGAGGTAGGAGAGATCGCCGACCGCCACCGTGGCGATCAGGCCGCCGATGAAGGCGTTGTCGATGCGCCGCACCGGCGTGCGCACGTTGACCACCGGCTGCTTGATCGTCTCGCTCCAGAAGAGCGCGCCCCAGAAAGTTTGCTGCGCCGTCTGGAGCTGACGGAAGCGCTCCATGCCCTGCGGCTGGGTGACCAGCGAGATGGTTTCCCGCTCGATCGTGCCGTCGGGCTCGCGGAGCGCGCGATGCAGCTGGAGATCGAGCGTGGCGAAGCCGATCGCCGACACCGCCGGGACCTGGCGCATCATGACCGCCAGCATCTCGCGCACGGCGACGGGCGATTCGATGTCGATGCGCCCGCCGGCCGCCAGCGCGGCGATCAGTTCGAGCTGCTCGCCCACCGGATCGAGCCGGCTGCGCACCAGCGCCACCTGGGCATCGACCACGCGGGCCGCGCGGTCGACCAGCAGTCGGTCCGCGGTACCGGTCGCCCCGGCCAGAACCACGATGTAGGCGATGCCGGAAATCAGCGCGAGCGAGACGAAGGCAAGCGCCAGAGCGGCGACGAGCGGCAGCCGCCAGCGCCGGCGCAAGGCCGCTGCCGCTGCGACAGGAGGGGGTGTCTCGGAAGGGCTCACGCGGCGGACATCATAGGATGTCCGCCGCGCCGAAGCGATGTCGCGCTGGCCTCAGGCCGCGGCGCGGATGGCCGACTTGTTGACCTTGTCGTCGACGTGGCTCTCGAACTGCTGGAAGTTCTTCTCGAAGCGCTGGGCGACGTCACGCGCGGCGCTGTCGTAGGCCTTCTTGTCCTTCCAGGTGTTCTTCGGATTGAGCACCTCGCCTGGCACGTCGGGGCAGGCGCTGGGCACCTGCATGCCGAAGTGCGGATCGGTCGAGGAGGCGACACCGGCCAGCGTGCCGTCGAGGGCCGCGCGTACCATCGCGCGCGTGTGGCGGATCGACATGCGCTCGCCGACGCCGAAGCCACCGCCCGACCAGCCGGTATTCACCAGCCAGCACTTCACGTTCTGGCGGGCCATCTTCTCGCCCAGCATCTTGGCGTAGACCGTCGGATGGCGCGGCATGAACGGCGCACCGAAGCAGGTCGAGAAGGTCGCCTGCGGCTCGGTCACGCCCTTCTCGGTGCCGGCGACGCGCGCCGTGTAGCCCGAGAGGAAGTGGTACATCGCCTGCTCCGGCGACAGGCGGGAGATCGGCGGCAGCACGCCGAACGCATCGGCCGTCAGCATCACGATGTTCTCGGGCGTGCCGGCGATGCCGGTGGCCGAGGTGTTCGGGATGAAGTCGAGCGGATAGCACGCGCGGGTGTTTTCCGTGTAGGCGCCGTCGTCGAGGTCGAGCCGGCCGGTCGCCGGATCGATCACGACGTTCTCCAGAACCGTGCCGAAGCGGCCGGTGGTGGCATAGATCTCAGGCTCGGCCTCGCGGCTGAGCTTGATCACCTTGGCGTAGCAGCCGCCCTCGAAGTTGAAGAGGCTGTCCTCGGCCCAGCCATGCTCGTCGTCGCCGATCAGGGTGCGCGTCGGATCGGCCGACAGGGTCGTCTTGCCGGTGCCCGACAGGCCGAAGAAGACCGCGACGTCGCCCTTCGGTCCGAGATTGGCCGACGCATGCATCGGCAGCACGTTCTTGTCCGGCAGCAGGTAGTTCAGGATCGTGAACACAGACTTCTTGATCTCGCCGGCATACCAGGTGCCGCAGATCGCCACGACGCGATCGGTGAAGTTCACCAGGATGGCGCAGTCCGACGCCGTGCCGTCGAGCTTCGGATCGGCCTGGAAGCCCGGCAGGTTCAGGATCGTGAACTCGGGCTTGAAGCCTTCGAGTTCCTCGGGGCGCGGCCGCAGGAACATGTTGCGGGCGAACAGATTGTGCCACGCCGTCTCGTTGACCACGCGCACGCCGATGCGATGCGCGGGATCGGCGCCGGCCCAGCAGTCGCGCACGAACAGATCGCGGCGTTGCGCATAGGCGATCATGCGGTTGTAGAGCGCGCGATAGCCAGCAGGGGTGATGGGCTTGTTGGTCTTGCCCCAGTCGATCCGGCCCTTGCTCTCCGAGTCCTCGACGATGAACTTGTCGTTGGGCGAGCGGCCGGTATGGACGCCGGTGCGGACGACCAGCGCGCCGCCATCGGCCACGACACCTTCGCGGCGGCGGACCGCCTCCTCGTAGAGCGCGGGAACCTGGAGGTTCCAGTAGACGTTCCCCGGGTTCTTGAGCCCGAGTGTTTCCAGTCCAAGTTTCGGTACGACGAAGCCCGCCTGATGCACAGCGTTTCTCCTGCTTTCCGGCTAATCCGAATGGCGAAGGTGTTATTGCCCTATGCGCTACTGGCAGGGCTATAGGGTGGCAAGTGCCTGCGACAAGTTAGTGTCGAGGATCATGTGGATCGGACTTCGCAACCGCGAAATAAATGTCGCGTCGCGGAATCACCTTTCTTCCGGTTTCGCGGGAGGATCGGTCCGGGCCCGGGCGACCAGAGCCACCAGAACCTTGCGCGCGTCGCCGGCCGCCCCAAGCGGAGCGTCGAAGTCGAGCCGCGCGGTCTCTCCGCCCCGCCGCAGATCGAGGCCCTCCGGATCGATGCCCGTCATCGTCCACCCGCCGGCGGTCCGGCCGATCAACTTCTCGGCATAAAGCTGGACCGCATCGCCATGGTCCTCGTTCATATGGCCGACGATGCCCTGTTCGGCCGCCGCCAGGCCCTCGGCCTCGGGGGCCGCCAGCCCAGTCCGGTCGATCCATCGGATCTTGCCGAAACCGCCCACCAGATGACTGCGCTCCACGGAAACTCGGTAGAATCCGAAGTCCCTGAAGCCGGCATAAAGGGCCGCATCGGGATGCCGGGCCAGGAAACGCCGCTTCAGACGTTCGTCGTCGGTCCGTTCGGCACGCCCCAGCACGGTGACGCGCGGTCCGGTCAGGGGCTGGTCGAGGCCCGCCGTCCCGTCGAACAGCAGGGAAACCCGGCCGTCGGCCCGGATTGCCTTCGTATGCTCTGCAAGATCGCTCAGCAGCAGGATGGGTGTCAGGTCGTGATCGACCGCCACCAGAACCAGCGATGCATAGGGCCAGCCGGCCGGTTCGGCGGGCAGGAACGTGGCCAGGGACGCCCGATCGAGGCCGCGCAGCAGGGCGCGCACGGTGCGAGGCATGTCGTCTTGGGTCATTTTCGGTTCAAAAAAGCCGCAATTATTCGTTGAGTATTGTGGACCGGGAAGGCGGCGGCGACGGCCCGGTCTGTGATAGCATGGTCAGATTGCCGTTGTCCGCTGCAGGAGAAGCCACGCCGTGCGCAAGAACATCGCCCTCGTCGACGACGATCGCAACATCCTCACCTCGGTGTCGATGCTGCTCGAAGCCGAAGGGTTCCAGATCAAGACCTACAATGACGGAGCGTCGGCTTTGGAAGGCCTGAACCAGGCGCCCCCGGACCTCGGCATCTTCGACATCAAGATGCCGCGCATGGACGGCATGGAGCTCCTGAACCGCATCCGCAAGACGCAGCAGTTCCCCGTCATCTTCCTCACCTCGAAAGATGAGGAGATCGACGAGGTGCTGGGTCTGCGCATGGGGGCCGACGACTTCATCCGCAAGCCGTTTTCGCAACGCCTTCTGCTGGAGCGCATCCGGGCCGTGCTGCGCCGCGCCGACGTGGGCGGTGGCAAGGGCGAAGCCGCCGCCGAGCGCATCGTGCGCGGCGAGCTGGTCCTCGACCCCAGCCGCCACCAGTGCACCTGGAAGGGCAAGGAGGTGCACCTCACGGTCACCGAGTTCCTGCTCCTGAAGTCGCTCGCCGAGCGGCCCGGTCACGTCAAGAACCGCGATCAGTTGATGGACGCGGCCTACGGCGAGACGATCTACGTCGACGACCGCACCATCGACAGCCACATCAAGCGCGTCCGCCGCAAGTTCCGCGAGGTCGATGGCGAGTTCGAGCAGATCGAAACGCTTTATGGCATCGGATACCGATACCGCGACTCCTGAGCCCGCGCCGCGTCCGCTCGGGTCACCGACTTTAAGTTCCCGGATCGCGACGGCGCTCGGCCGCCTGTTTCCGCGTGCGGTGCGCAAGGCACCGCCGCAGGCGACGGGCGCTGCCGACTCGCCGTCGCTGCTGCGCCGACGGCGCAGTGTCGATCGCAGCCACTCGCCGCTGACCCGGCGCATCCTGCTGCTCAACCTCATCCCGGTGGCGCTGCTCACCCTCGGCGCAGTTTACCTCAGCGACTACGAGGAGGAGCTGATCGACACCGAACTCGCCTCGCTGCTGGTGCAGGGCGAGATGGTGGCCGCCGGCATCGGCGAGGTCGCGGTGGTCGGCGGCGAGACGACGGTCAACCGCATGGACGCCGACGCCGCGCGGCAGTTGCTCACGCGCCTCGTCCGCCCAACCGGCGTGCGCGCCCGCCTTTTCAGCGAGACCGGCGAACTGCTGGGCGATTCGGCGATGCTGAACGAGGTCGGCCGCATCCACGTCGTGCCCCTGCCGCCGCCGGAAATGCCGGTTGCCACCATCGAAACCGAGACGAAGTTCGGCGACCGCATCAGCGACTGGATCGCCCGCCAGCTCTCGAGGGTCGATCATTATCCCGAGTACATCGACAAGCCGGTGCCGACGCTGCGCGACTTTCCCGAGGCGGCGAGCGCGTTGCGCGGCTTCAATGCCTCGGCCGTGCGCAGCGCCGGCGACGGGCGGCTGATGCTCAGCGCCGCCGTGCCGGTGCAGCGCTACAAGCAGGTGCTGGGCGCCCTGCTGCTGACCCGCGACAACCGTGCCATCGCCGCGTCGCTGCGCGAGGTCCGCTACGACATGCTGACCATCGCCGCGGCCGCGCTCGGCATCACCGTACTGTTGTCGCTCTATCTCGCCGGCACCATCACCCAGCCGATCGTGCGCCTGGCCCGCGCCGCCGACGAGGTCCGCCTCGCCCGCGAGAGTCGGCCGGAGATCCCCGATCTCGGCAAGCGCGGCGACGAGATCGGCGACCTGAACGATGCGCTGCGCTCGATGACCGAGGCGCTGTGGCTGCGCATCAACACGATCGAGAGCTTCGCCGCCGACGTGGCGCACGAACTCAAGAATCCGCTGACGTCGCTGCGCTCGGCGATCGAGATGGCGGGCCATCCCAACCTCGATGCCGAGCGGCGCGCCAAGCTGATGGACATCGTCATGGACGACATCAACCGCCTCAACCGGTTGATCTCCGACATCTCCGACGCCTCGCGCCTCGATGCCGAGCTGATGCGCGGCGAGGTACGACCGGTCGAACTCGACAGGCTGCTGCGCGACATGGTCCATCACTACGCGGTAACGGCCAACCAGAAGTCGGGCGTCGAAGTCGAGTATCGCGTGGCCGCCAATCCGCCCTTCGTGGCGCATGGCCATGACGGCCGCTACGGCCAGGTCTTCCGCAACGTCATCGACAACGCGATCTCCTTCTCGCCCAGGGGCTCGAAGATTGTCGTCGAGTTGAGCCGCGAACCGCGCAACGGGCCGTTCGTCGTCACCATCGACGACGAGGGTCAGGGCATACCCGAGGACAATCTCGAATCGATCTTCCAGCGCTTCTATTCCGAGCGCCCGACCGAGCATTTCGGCCAGCATTCGGGCCTCGGCCTGTCGATCTGCCGCCAGATCGTGGAGACCTACGGCGGCACGATCGCGGCGAGCAACCGGCGCGCGCCGGACGGCAGGATCCTGGGTGCCCGATTCACGGTCCGGCTGCCGTCGGCCAGCGGGCGGAAGTGACCGTCACGGTAACGACTTTCGTTCACGCGACCTGCGTCGCGCTGCAGGCGGGCGGCAGGCGCTGGCGCGGCGTCCTGCTGCGGGGGCCGTCGGGCGCCGGCAAATCGGACTTCGCGCTTCGTCTCGTCGATGCGGGCGCCAGGCTCGTGGCGGACGACCAGACCGCCCTGTTCAGGCGGGGGCCATCTCTCATCGCCGCACCGCCGGGCACGATCTCCGGCCTGTTGGAAGTCCGCGGAATCGGGATCGTGAAGGTTGGCCGTCCACGGCTTCTCGCGCAGGTCCCGATCTCCCTGCTGGTCGATCTCGTGCCGCCGGAGAAAATAGAACGTATGCCGGAGCCGGCCCGGGAGGAACTGCTGGGTACCGAATTGCCAGTCGTCAGGCTGACACCTTTCGAAGCTTCCGCCTCTGCGAAGTTGCGCCTTGCTCTGGCGCAAATCCCGGCGGCATGATCGAAACAGCCCGCTATGCCAGACAGCCCTGCCTTGCCCGACCCCGCGACCACGCAAGATGCCCGTCGGCCCTTCGTCGTGGTCACCGGCCTGTCGGGCGCCGGCCGGGGAACCGCACTGAACGTGCTGGACGATCTGGGCTATGTCGCCGTCGACAATGTGCCTCTGCCGCTGCTTCACGACCTCATGCGATCGACGGGCGGTGCGCCCGGTGAAACGGCCCCGCCTCTGGCCCTGGGTGTCGATACCCGCACCTTCGGCTTCAACGCGCGAACTCTCGTCGAGCAGGTCGCCGAGCTTCGCGAGCATCCGGGCCTCGCCGTGCGGCTGCTGTTCCTCGAGGCCGATACGGAAACCCTGCAGCGGCGCTACACGGAATCGCGCCGGCCTCACCCGATGGCGCCCGACCGCCCGGTCATCGACGGCATTACCGAAGAGCGCCGCCAGATCGGCTGGATGCGCGACGCGGCAGACCTCTCGATCGACACGTCGTCGCTGTCGCCCCACCGCCTCAAGCAGTTGCTGGCCGGTTATTTCGGCCGCGGGCGCAGCGTCGGCACCCGAATTTCCGTTATGTCGTTTTCCTTTCGGCGCGGCCTGCCGCGCGAGGCGGACTTGGTCTTTGACGCGCGATTCCTCAAGAATCCGCATTACGACCCCATTCTGAAGCCGCTTACCGGCTGCGATCCGGCCGTGGCGGCGTTTATCGCAACCGACCCCGACTACCGTCCGTTCGTGAACAACCTGCAGGGCCTGATCGGGCCGCTGCTGCCCCGGTTCGACGCGGAGGGCAAGAGCTATCTGACCATCGCGATCGGCTGCACCGGCGGCAAACACCGCTCTGTGGCGCTGGCCGAGGAGATTGCAGACTGGTTGCGAAGCGCAGGCCGCTCCGTCACTCTCTCGCACCGGGACGTTGGGGCGGCCGGGGAGGCCGGTGGCGCAGGGTAGAGCAAAGAATGATCGGTATCGTACTCGTGACTCACGGCAATCTGGCGCAGGAATTCAAGGCCGCGCTGGAGCATGTCGTCGGAGTGCAGCAGTGCCTCTCCACGGTCTGCATCGGCGCCGACGACGACATGGAGAAGCGACGCGCGGAAATCCTGGAGCGGGTTCGGGCCTGCGAGACGGGTGAAGGCGTCATCGTGCTGACCGACATGTTCGGCGGCACGCCGTCAAATCTCGCGATCTCCATCATGGAGCAGGCGCGGGTCGAAGTACTGGCCGGCGTTAACCTGCCGATGCTGGTGAAGCTCGCCAGCGTGCGCACGCGGCCGATCGCGGAGGCCGTGCGCATGGCGCAGGAAGCCGGCCGCAAATACATCACCGTCGCCTCACGGATCCTGGCGAAGGAAGCCTCGTGAGCGACACCCTGCCGGGATCCAGTGCCGACGCCGGTATTGGCGCGCTGAAGCGCAGCCTCGCCATCGGCAACAAGCGTGGACTGCATGCCCGGGCGGCCGCCAAGTTCGTCCGAACGGCGGGCCAGTTCGACGCGGTCGTGCGCGTCTCCTTCAAGGGGCAGGAAGTCTCCGGCCTTTCGATCATGGGCCTGATGATGCTCGCCGCCGGGATCGGCAGCAGCGTCGAGGTGGTGTGCTCCGGCCGGCAGGCAGCGGACGCCATGGCCGCCATTTCGGCGCTCGTCGAAGGAAAATTCGGCGAGGATTGAGCAGCGGCGATGCCCGGCATAAAGACTCGGGCATATCGACATAAATTATTGCTTATATGTTGATCCGGCGCGTTGAGGCTGTTCCGCGCCGCTGATAGAACACGCCCGCTTTCGCAATTCGCCGCATGCCGGAACCGGCACAGCCAAGGAGCGCCAAATGGCCGACTACATCGTCAAGGATATCGGACTCGCCGACTGGGGCCGCAAGGAACTCGACATGGCCGAGACCGAGATGCCGGGCCTCATGTCGATCCGCAAGGAATACGGCCCGAAGAAGCCGCTGAAGGGCGCGCGCATCGCGGGCTCGTTGCACATGACCATCCAGACCGGCGTTCTGATCGAGACGCTGAAGGCGCTGGGTGCCGACGTCCGCTGGGCCTCGTGCAACATCTACTCGACGCAGGACCATGCCGCCGCCGCGATCGCCAAGGCCGGCACGCCGGTCTTCGCCATCAAGGGCGAGAGCCTCGAGGAATACTGGGACTACACCCACAAGATCTTCGAATGGCATGACGGCGGCGAGCCGAACATGATCCTCGACGATGGCGGCGACGCCACCCTGCTGGTCCATCTCGGCGCGCGCGCGGAGAAGGATCCCTCGCTGGTCTCCAAGCCGACCAACGAGGAAGAGGAAGTCCTCTACAAGGCGATCCTCAAGACCAACAAGGAAAAGCCCGGCTGGTACGCCAAGCTCGGCGCCTCGATCCGCGGCGTCACCGAGGAGACGACCACGGGCGTCCATCGCCTCTACAACATGGCGAAGGAAGGCAAGCTCCTGTGGCCGGCCATCAACGTCAACGACTCGGTCACCAAGTCGAAGTTCGACAATCTCTACGGCTGTCGTGAATCGCTGGTCGACGGCATCCGCCGCGGCACCGACGTGATGATGTCGGGCAAGGTGGCGATGGTCGCGGGCTTCGGCGACGTGGGCAAGGGCTCGGCCGCCTCGCTGCGCCAGGCCGGCTGCCGCGTGATGGTGTCCGAAGTCGATCCGATCTGCGCCCTGCAGGCGGCGATGGAAGGCTACGAGGTCGTGACGATGGAAGAGGCGGCGCCCAAGGCCGACATCTTCGTCACCGCCACCGGCAACGTCGACGTGCTGACGCTCGAGCACATGAAGGCGATGAAGCATCGCGCCATCATCTGCAACATCGGCCACTTCGACAGCGAGATCCAGATCGCGAGCTTGCGTAACTTCAAGTGGCACAACGTGAAGCCGCAGGTCGACGAGGTCGAGTTCCCCGACGGCAAGCGCATCATCGTGCTGTCGGAAGGCCGCCTGGTGAACCTGGGCAACGCCACGGGCCACCCGAGCTTCGTGATGTCGGCCTCGTTCTCGAACCAGACGCTGGCCCAGATCGAGCTGTGGACCAACCCGACCAAGTACGAGAAGCAGGTCTACACGCTGCCGAAGTTCCTGGACGAGAAGGTCGCGGCGCTCCACCTCGAGAAGGTCGGCGCCAAGCTGACCAAGCTGCGCCCCGACCAGGCCAAGTATATCGGCGTGCCCGAGGCCGGCCCGTTCAAGGGCGACCTCTACCGCTACTAAGCGGCCGGCAACGGCCCACAGCGGCTCATGCTAAGAAGTCGGCATCGCAAGATGCCGACTTTTTCTTTGCCCCTTCCCGACGAGGCCGCGACCGAGCGGCTGGGCGCGAGCCTGGCCGCCCGCCTGCGGCCGCGCGACGTCGTGGCGCTCGAAGGCGGGCTCGGCGCCGGCAAGACCACCCTGGCCCGCGCGATCCTGCGCGCCGCCGCGGGCGAGCCCACGCTGATCGTGCCCAGCCCGACCTTCACCCTGGTCGAGGTCTACGAGACCAGCCGCGGCAGTTTCTGGCATTTCGACCTCTATCGCCTGGAAGAGCCCGAACAGGTCTTCGAGCTGGGCTGGGAAGAGGCGCGCATCGATGGCGTGGCCCTGGTCGAATGGCCGGAGCGGCTGGGCAAGCTGCTGCCGCGCGAGCGGCTCACCATAAGCCTGTCCGTCGTGGGCGAAGGTCGGATCGCGACCCTGCAAGGAGACTCCCGTTTTGGCGAAGACTGAACGCGACCTGCTGCGCGCCGAGTTCGTGAGCCGCGCCGGCTGGGGCGATGCCGGCGAACGGCTGCTGGCGGGCGACGCCTCGTTCCGGAAGTATTTCAGGCTGAGCCGCCCGCGCGGCTCGGCGGTCGTGATGGATGCGCCACCGCCGCAGGAGGATGTGCGACCGTTCGTGCAGATCGCCCGGCACCTCATCGGGCTCGGCCTCAGCGCGCCGGAAATCCTCGCCGAGGATGTCGAGCACGGCTTCCTGTTGCTGGAGGATTTCGGCGACGACACCTACGCGCGGGTCCTGAAGGCCGGCGGCGACGAGGGCGAACTCTACAGCCGCGCCACCGACGTGCTTGTCGCACTCTATCGTGCAGGCGAACGCAGCCTGATGCCGGGCCTCGGCGCCTATGCCGGCGAAGCGTTGATCGAGGCGGCGCTGCTGCTGCCCGAATGGTACCTGCCGGAAGCGACCGGCCGGCCCACTCCCCCCGAGGAGACGGCGCGCTACGTCGCGGCATGGCGCGAATGCCTGGCGGCCCTGCCCGCCACGACCGAGACGCTGCTGCTGCGCGACTATCACAAGGACAATCTCCTGTGGCTGCCCGCGCGGCCGGGCGTGAAGGCGTGCGGCCTGCTCGATTTCCAGGACGCCCAGCGCGGCCACCCCTCCTACGATCTCGTTTCCCTGATCGAGGACGCCCGCCGCGACGTGGCGCCGGCGGTTCATGCCGCGTGCCTGGACCGCTACATCGGCGAGGCCGGCATTGCCGATGCCGCCGGCTTCCGCACCGGCTTCGCCCTGATGGCCGCACAGCGCCATGCCCGCATCATCGGCGTTTTCGTCCGCCTGCTGCGACGCGACGGCAAGCCTGACTATCTGCAATACCTGCCGCGGGTCTGGCGCATGTTCGAACGCTCGCTGGAGCACGAAGCACTGATGCCGCTGCGCGCGTGGGTCGATCGTCTGTTGCCCCCCGAACTGCGACGCATCGGAGCCGACACATGATCAGGAGCGCGATGATTTTGGCGGCCGGCCGCGGCGAGCGCATGCGGCCGCTGACCGATTCGATTCCCAAGCCGCTCATTCCCGTCGCCGGCCGGTCGATGCTGGAGCGCACGATGGACCGGCTGGATCGCAGCGGCGTGCAGAACGTCGTCGTCAACGTGCATCATCTGGGTAACCAGATTGCCGAGCGGATCGGCGGCCGAGCCCGCATCATTCGCGAGGACCGGTTGCTGGAGACCGGCGGCAGCGTCCGCAACGCACTGCCCTTGCTCGGCAACGCGCCCTTCTTCGTGCTGAACGGCGACGGTCTGTGGCGCGACGGGCCGGAATCGATGCTGGGCCGCCTTGCCGAAAAGTGGGATCCCAACCGCATGGACGCGCTGCTGCTGCTGCATCCGCTGGCAAAGGCCATCGGCCGCGAAGAGAAGGATCGCGGCGACTACTATCTCGAACCCGACGGTCGCGCCCGCCATCGCGGCTCGGCCGAGACCGCACCGTATCTCTTTGCCAGCATATCGGTCTGCGACTCGCGCCTGTTCAACGGATCGCCGGAAGGTCCCTTCTCGCTGCTGAAGCTGTGGACCCGCTCGCAACAGGCGGGCCGCCTCTACGGCGTCGTGCATGACGGCGACTGGTTCCATATCGGCACGCCGGCCGCGCTCGCCGAAGCCGAACGCGTGCTGGGATGAAGGGCCTCTTCACCATCGGCACCGAACGCCGTTTCGCCGACGAGCTGGCGCGGGTGGTGCTGGCCGAGCACGGCGGCGATCCGCTTTCTCTCGCGGATGTGCTGATCCTACTGCCGACGCGACGCTCGGTGCGCGCCTTGCGTGAAGCCTTCCTGCGCGCCGCCGACGGCACGCCCACGATCCTGCCGCGCATGGCGCCGCTGGGCGACGTCGATGACGGCGAATGGGAAATCGCCTCCGGTGATGGTGACGCGCTGACGCTGCCACCCGCCATCGACACGGCGGAGCGCGAGGCGCTGCTCGCCCAGTTCGTGGCAGCCTTCAAGGACGACCAGGGACATCCCATCGCACAGTCGGCGGCGCAGGCGCTGAAGCTCGCGCGTGAGCTTGGCCTGTTGCTCGACGAACTCGCCATCGAAGGCGTGTCGTTCGATCAACTCGAAGGGCTGGTCGAAGGCAACTTCGCGAGCCATTGGCAGCGCACGCTGCGTTTTCTCGCGATCGTCGGTGAGGCCTGGCCGCAGCTTCTGACCGAACGTGGGCGGATCGATGCCATCGAGCGACGCACGCTGGCCATTCGCAACCAGGCCACACGCTGGCGCGCAAACCCACCCTCGACGCCGGTGATCGCGGCGGGCTCGACCGGCTCGCAACCTGCGACGCGCGAGCTGCTCGCAACGATCGCCGAGCTGCCGCAAGGCGCCGTGGTCCTGCCCGGTCTCGACCGCGACATGGACGAGGCGAGCTGGAACGTGCTCGATCCGTCGCATCCGCAATACGGCCTGCACGAGTTGCTGGGCGCGCTCGGACGGACACGCGCCGACGTGGCCGAATGGCCCGGTGCCGTCGGCGGCTCGGCCCGTCATTTCCTTCTCAGCGAGTTGATGCGACCGGCGGAGACCAGCGAATCCTGGGTCAAGCCCGAAGCCGCTTCGCTGGAGCACCTGACCCGCGCCGACTGCGCTACGCCGCATCAGGAAGCGCTGGTCGTGGCGCTAGCCTTGCGCAGCGTCCTCGACACGCCGACGCGCACGGCGGCCCTCGTGACGCCTGATCGCGAGCTTGCGCGACGCGTCACCGCCGAGCTGAAGCGCTGGCAGATCGACGTCGACGATTCAGCCGGCGCCTCGCTTGTCGACACGCCCCCTGCCGGTCTCCTGCACGCGTTGATCGCCACGGTCGACGCAGGCTTCGCGCCGGTCGAACTGCTGGCTTTGCTCAAGCATCCGCTGTGTACCCTGGGCCAAGACCGCGCCTTCGTGCTGGACGCGACGCGACGCCTCGATCGCAAATGCCTGCGCGGCCTCAAACCGGCGGCGGGACTGACAGCAATTCGCGCGCGCGTCGCCGAGGCGAAATTCGGCGATCCCGCCGACCGCACGGCCGTGCAGACGCTGCTCGATCAGCTCGATGAAGCTACCTCGGCGCTCGTCGCTCTGATGCAGAGCGACGCCACGCCCGACGCACTGATCGATGCAACCGTCGCCGCGGCGGAGAAGCTCTCGCCAACCGTGACGCTTTGGTCGGGCAACGCCGGCAGTGCGCTGGCCGACGTGCTCGGCCGTCTGCGCACGGCGTGGACAGGCACGCCCGCCATCGCTTCAGGCGAGTGGCCCGGCCTGTTCGCCGCGATGCTCGAGCCCGAGACCATCCGGCCCGCCTTCGGGCGTCACCCGCGCCTGTTCATTTGGGGTCCCCTCGAAGCACGATTGCAGCGCGCCGATCTTCTCGTGCTGGGTGGCCTGAACGAAGGCACGTGGCCGCCGTCGGTCGAGACCGGCCCGTGGATCAATCGACCGATGCGGGCGGCGCTCGGCCTGCAGCAGCCCGAGCGGCGCATCGGCCTGTCGGCACATGATTTCGTGGCAGCCCTGGGCGCCGAGAGGGTGTTGCTGACGCGCGCCGAGCGCGAAGGCGGCGCGCCGACGGTGCCGTCGCGCTGGCTGGCGCGCCTCGATGCCCTGTTCGGCTATGAGCCCGGCGGCAACGCGCCGGTACCGGAATATATCCTGCGCGGGCGGCGCAGCTTCGTCGCCTGGGCCGAAGCGATCGATCGGCCCGACAACTACGCGCCCTGGCTGCGGCCCGAGCCGCGCCCACCCATCGAGGCGCGACCCACGCGTCTTTCAGTCTCCAGCGTGGAGCAGTGGCGGCGCGATCCCTACGGCCTCTACGCGCGGCGCATCCTGGGACTGCAGGCACTCGATCCACTGGAAGCGGAATTGGGCGCGGCTGATCGCGGCAACGCCCTGCACGACGCACTCGACGAATTCTTGCGCGCCCATCCGTCAGGCATCCTGCCGCCCGACGCCGTACGCGAATTCGAAGAGTTGGGCGAAAAGCATCTCGCCGATCTCCTGACCGCGCCGGCGGAGCGCGCCTTCTGGTGGCCGCGCTTCCAGCGGCTCGCCCGCTGGTTCGTTGCCCATGAGAATGCGCGTCGCGCCAACGGCACCAGGCTCCTGACCAGCGAGAGCAACGCCGCGATGACCGTCGGACCTGCTTCGCACCCGTTGCGCATCGAAGCGCGCGCCGATCGGGTCGACAAGCTCGGGCACGGCGACTGGGAGATCATCGACTACAAGACCGGCCGCGTGCCGACCAAGGACGAGCTCGACGCGCTGTTCGCGCCGCAGCTTCTGCTTGAGGCGGCGATGGCCGAGCGCGGCGGTTTCGAGAAGATCACCGGCAAGGCCGAGACGGTGCACCTGTCCTACTGGCAGGCCAATGGATTGGGCGACGGTGGCAAGGTGTCGGAGATCAAGGGTAGCGACGAGCTCGTGGCGAAGATGATGGTGCTGGTCGAGAAAATGGCCGAGCACTTCGCCAATCCCGACACGCCCTATCCCGCGCTGCCTTGGCCCGCCTACGGCCCGCACTTCAACGACTACGCCCATCTCGAACGGGTCGCCGAATGGTCGACGGCGGGCGGAGGCGACGAATGAGCGACGTGCTCGACGCCCTTGCCATCGCGACGAACGCGCAGCGACGCGCGACCACGCCCGATCATTCGGCGTGGGTCGAGGCCAATGCCGGTACCGGCAAGACGAAGGTGCTGACCGATCGCGTGACGCGGCTGCTGCTGGATGGCGTGAAGCCCGAGCGCATCCTCTGCCTCACCTTCACCAAGGCGGCCGCCGCTGAGATGCGCAACCGGCTGGCGCACCAGCTCGGCCGCTGGGCGCTGGGCGATGACGCAAAGCTGGACGACGGCATCGCCAAGCTGATCGACCGTGCGCCCACCGCCACCGAGCGCGTGGTTGCACGCCGCCTGTTCGCCCGCGTGCTCGATGCGCCGGGCGGCATCAACATCCTGACCATCCATGCCTTCTGCCAGGCGCTGCTGAAGCGTTTCCCGCTCGAGGCCGGCGTCGCACCGGGCTTCGAGATTCTGGACGAGGCCGAAGCCCAGACCATCCTGCGCCGCGTGCAGGACGAGCAGATGGAAGCGCTGGCCCGGCTCGATGCGCCTCCAGCACTGGCTGCCGCCTTGGCGTCCGTCGCCGGCAAAGTCTCGATCGCGGAATACGCCGAACTGATGACGAGGCTGCTGAGCGAGCGGGCTTGGCTGCTCGCCCGCATCGGCGACGAGGCTGGTCTTCAAAGGGTCCGCGTACGACTGGCGAAGGAGATGGGCTGCGGGGTCGACGATACGGCCGAGAGCCTGACCGGCAATGCTTGCCTGGACGCGGCGTTCGACGCGGCCGCGCTCGGCGAGGCCGCCCGCGCGCTCGCCAAGGGCGGCAAGCAGGACAAGGTGCGCAGTGCCGTGATGGCGGAATGGCTGGCCTCGACCGACCGGCCGGCGATGCTGACCGACTACGCAGGGGCCTTCTTCACCGCCAAGGGCGAGATCCTGGCGCGACTCGCGACCAAGGCCGCGATTGCCGAGATGCTCGGTATCGAGGATGTGCTGCTGCGCGAAGCCAAGCGGCTGGCGGAGGTCCTCGACCGCATCAACGGCGCGGCGCTCGTCGAGCGCACGCTTGCCCTTCTGCGCCTCGGCCTCGACATCACCGATCGCTATACCCGCGCCAAGCGCCGCCGCGCCGTGCTCGACTACGACGATCTGATCGTGGCCACGCGCCGCCTGCTTGAAAGCGCGGAGAGCGCCGCCTGGGTGCTCTTCAAGCTCGACGGCGGCATCGACCACGTGCTGGTCGACGAGGCGCAGGACACCAATCCCGATCAGTGGGAGGTGATCCGCCGGCTCACCGAGGAATTCTTCGTGGGCGACGGCGCGGTCGGCCGCAGCCGCACCATTTTCGCTGTCGGCGACACCAAGCAATCGATCTTCGGCTTCCAGCGCGCCGATCCGCGCAAGCTGAAGGAGATGCGCGAGTGGTTCGACGAACGCAGCCGCGTCGCCGACCGCATGTTCGTGCCGGTCGAACTCAACGTTTCGTTCCGCTCGACGCCGGCCGTGCTCGATGCGGTGGACTGGGTGTTCGGTGAGATCGAGGCAGCGAAGGGTGTCGCCGAGCCGGGCGACGTGATCCATCTGCCCAGCCGCAAGAACGAGCCCGGCAGGGTCGAACTGTGGCCGCTGGTCGTCGGCAGCGAAGACAAGGCCGACACGACGGATATCGTGGGCGCCGGCAGCGGCGGTGGGCCCGCCCTGCCCCACCAGCGGCTGGCCCAGCTGATCGCCGTGCATGCCAAGGGCCTGATCGGCACGGAGCGACGCGCGCGCGATGGCGAGAAGCTGCATGCCGGCCACTTCATGGTGCTGGTGCGACGACGCAACGAGTTCGTGAACGCGCTGGTGCGCGCGCTGAAGCGCGAGGGTGTCGAGGTGGCGGGCGTCGACCGGCTGAACCTCGGCCAGGAACTCGCCATTCAGGATCTTCTGGCGATGGCGCGCTTTGTCCTGCTGCCGCAGGACGACCTCAACCTCGCCGCTCTCCTCAAGTCGCCGTTGATCGGCCTGCAGGAAGAACAGCTTTTCACCCTGGCCTGGAAGCGCACCAGCCATCTGTGGCGCGCTCTGCGCGAGCGTCGTGCCGAAGCGCCGTTCGCCGCGGCCTACGCGGCCCTGTCCGACTGGCTGCGTCGCGCCGACTACGAAACGCCGTTCGACTTCTTCGCCCGCGTGCTCGGGCCGGAAGGTGGTCGTCGCCGGTTGCTGGAGCGACTCGGTCGCGAAGCCTCCGATCCGATCGACGAACTGCTGGCGCGCGCGCTGCAATACCAGGGCATCGAAGGCGGCTCGCTGCAGGGCTTCCTGCGCTGGTTCGAGACCGGCGGCGGCGAGATCAAGCGCGACCTCGACCAGAACCGGCGGCGCGAGCTGCGCATCCTGACCGTACACGCATCGAAGGGCCTGCAGGCGCCGATCGTCTACCTGCCCGACACGACGCGCGTGCCGCGCGATTCGGAGCGGTTGCTGGCGGGTGCCGAGGGCGAGGCCCGTCTCTGGCTGCCGCGCACCGACGACGCCAACGAAGCGGCGCGCGCCTGGCGCAGCGAGGCCCGCGACCGCGCGCTGGAGGAACAGAACCGGCTGCTCTACGTCGCCATGACCCGCGCCGAGGACCGGCTCTATGTCGGCGGCTGGGTCGGCTCGCGCAAGCCCGACCGCGGCTGCTGGTACGAACGCATCGAGACCGGCCTGCGGGCCAGCAGCGAGGCGGCAGACAGCGACGACGAGCTGCATGCGCGCGCGCGTGCCGTCGCGCGGCCCTTCGACTTCACCGCGGCTCTCGGAGTCGATGGCTGGGAGGGCGATGGCTACGAGCTGATCAACCAGGGCCGGATTATCGAGACGGAGCAACCCGAACTGCCGATCGCCGACGAGGCGCCGTTGCCGGACTGGTGGAGCCAGCCGGCGCCCGAGGAGCCCGATCCGCCGGCGCCGCTCGCACCGTCGCAGCCGCTGCCCGACGAGGCCGCGGCCGAACCGCGGGCCTACAGTCCGCTGATCGCCGACGATCCAAAGCGCTGGCGGCGCGGCCTGCTGTTGCACGATCTGCTGCGACACCTCCCCGGCCTGCCGTCGTCGGCGCGCAGCGACGCGGCCCGCCGCTTCCTCGCCCAGCCCGCGCACGAGCTCCCGCCGGAGGACGTGGAGAGCTGGGCCGCGGAGGCACTGTCCGTCACCGAAACGCCTGCTCATGCCGCGCTGTTCGCCCAGGGATCGCGCGCCGAAGTGCCGTTGATCGGCACGGTGAAGACGGCGCGCGGCACCTTCACGGTGAGCGGCCAGGTCGACCGGCTGGCCGTATCGGCAACGGAAGTCCTGATCGTCGACTACAAGACCAACCGCCCGCCGCCCGACTCAGCCGCCGACGTGGCACTGGCCTATCGCCGCCAGCTCGCGCTCTATCGGTCGCTGCTCCAGCAGATTTATCCGGGCCGCACGGTCCGGGCTTTCCTGCTGTGGACCGCGGCCCCGCGCCTGATGGAGATTTCTGCAGAAACCCTAGATAAATCAATGCCTTATGCCGCTACATCTTGACTCCGGGGGCGTGCGTTCCTAGCTTCTGGGGCAAGGGCGGCGCCGGTCCCTCCGACCGGCCTGTAGTGTTTTTGGGAGAACCCACGATGACCGTTAAAGCAACCGATGCTTCCTTCGAGCAGGAAGTCCTGAAGTCAGACACGCCCGTCCTCGTCGACTTCTGGGCCGAGTGGTGCGGTCCGTGCCGCATGATCGGCCCGTCGCTCGAAGACATCTCCAAGGAGATGGACGGCAAGCTCAAGGTGGTGAAGGTCAACATCGACGAGAACCCGATGGTGCCGACGCGCTACGGCGTGCGTTCGATCCCGACCCTGCTGCTGTTCAAGAACGGCCAGGTCGCCGCCACCAAGATCGGCGCCGAGCCGAAGCAGAAGCTGGTGAGCTGGATCAACACCGTCGTCTGATCCAGTACCGGCTCAGCCGTTGCGGACGAGGACCTCGCCCGCGACGTAAAGCGAGCCGCAGATGAGAATGCGCATCGGCGCGGGCTGGGTGGCCAACAGGTCTTCCAGCGCCGCGCCGATGTCGTTTGCGGGCGCGCAATCGAGCCCGACATCGGCGGCCTTCGCACAGGCCTCCTGTGGCGTGTAGGCGGCATGACCTTCGGGAAACGGGATCGCGCGTGCCGCCGTGGCGTAGCGCGCCAGCGGCCGCAGGAAGCCCGACGCGTCCTTGGTGGTCTGCATGGCGAAGATCAGATACAGCGGCAGCGCCGCCGGTTCCTTCGCCCACTCCGCCGCCATCCGGCCGAGCACGATGCCGCAATCCTCGTTGTGGCCGCCGTCGAGCCACAGCTCGCAGCCGGGCGGCAGCGAGCTCGACAGCGGGCCCGTCGTGAGACGCTGCAGGCGAGCCGGCCATTCGACCGATGCGAGCCCCGTGCGAATTGCGGTATCGCCGATGTCGAAGCGCGCCGCCCGCAGCCGCTCGATGCAGGCGATCGCGGTCGCCGCGTTGTCGATCTGGTGCGCGCCGATCAGTGCCGGCGCCGGCAGGTCGAGCGTGAGCAGATCGCTTTCGTAGCGGAAACCCGCCTCCTGCGGGATCACCTGCCACTCGCGGCCCATGCGGAACAGGGGCGCCGCGAGCTTGGCCGCCTCGGTCTCGATGACCTGCGCACTGATCTCCCGCTGACGGCCGATCACCGCAGGCGTCGCGCGCTTCAGGATGCCGGCCTTCTCCCAGGCGATGCCTTCGAGCTTGTCGCCGAGAAAGCCCGTATGGTCGTAACCGACCGGCGTGATGGCCGACAGAACGGGCTCGATCACGTTGGTGCTGTCGAAGCGGCCGCCCATGCCGACCTCGATGATGCCGAGTTCGGCCGGCACGCGCGAGAAGGCCAGGAACGCGAGCGCCGTGGTGATGTCGAAGAAGGAGATCGGCGTGTCGCCGTTGGCCTCCTCGCACTCGGTCAGCAGCTCGTCGAGCACGTCGTCCTCGATCAACTCGCTGGCGACGCGGATGCGCTCGTTGAAGCGCACGAGATGCGGCGAGGTATAGACGTGGACGCGATAGCCCGCGGCTTCGGCCATGGCGCGCAGATAGGCAACGAGCGAGCCCTTGCCGTTGGTGCCGGCGACATGGACCAGCGGCGGCAACTTCGTTTCCGGCGATCCCAGCCGCTTCAGCAGCCTCTCGATGCGCTCCAGTCCGAGGGTGATGACCCTGGGATGGTGGCTCATCAGACGCTGAACGATCGGATCGTTCGCGGTCACGTCAGCGATCCATTCAGCGTGCAGTCGAGACCGCGAGCGGGCGGTTTTCGACGACGAGCGGATCCATGAACAGCGAGACCATGCGGATCAGGGTCTCGCGCAACTTGTGGCGATGCACGACGGCATCGACCATCCCGTGCTCCAGCAGATATTCGGAACGCTGGAAGCCCGGCGGCAGTTCCTGGCGGATCGTGTCCTGGATCACGCGAGGACCGGCAAAGCCGATGATCGCGTCGGGCTCGGCGATATGGACGTCGCCCAGCATGGCGAACGAGGCCGAGACGCCGCCGGTCGTGGGATCGGTCAGCACCACGATGTAAGGCAGTCCCGCTTCCTTGACCTTGCGCACCGCGATCGTCGTGCGCGTGAGCTGCATCAGCGACAGGATGCCCTCCTGCATGCGCGCGCCGCCCGAGGCCGAAAAGACGATCAGCGGCGCCTTGCGCGCGACCGCGAGGTCGGCCGCCATGACGAGGCCCTCGCCCACGGCCGTGCCCATCGAGCCGCCCATGAAGCCGAAGTCGAGCAGCGCCAGGATCGAGAGGCGGCTGCCCATCAGGCCGCTCGCCACGACCAGCGCGTCGGTCGAGCCCTCGGCCTTGGCCTGGGCTTCCTTCAGGCGCGCGTCGTAGCGCTTGGTGTCGCGAAACTTGAGCGGATCGGCATTGACGCGCGGCAGCGGATGCAGCTCGTACTTGCCCTCGTCGAAGAGGAACGGCAGCCGCTTCAGCGGCCGCAGCCGCATGTGGTGGCCGCAGTGATTGCAGACCTCCTGGTTGGCTTCCCAGTCGCGCGTGAACAGCATCTGTTCGCACTTGGGGCACTTAACCCAGAGATTGTCCGGCGTTTCCTTGCGCGCGACCAACGCACGCAGCTTGGGCCGGACGAAATTGGTCAGCCAGTTCATGGGCGCGGTATCGCACGAATGAGGGGACGGGCCAAGGTCAGCGCCAGAACCCGCTAAAGGGGGCCGCCATGTCCGAAGGTTTCTTCACGACGCAGAAGGATTTCCGGGCCTGGTACTCGGCACAGAGCTTCTGCGCCGCCTCGGGCTGCAGATCGGCGATGATGGCCGCCTGTTTCGTCACCTGGTTCGACGCGACCGGCAGGATCCATTCCTTCCCGGCCTGAGCGACGCCCATCGCCAAGAGTCTCGCCTGTCCGGCATCGAACGCGGTCTTGGCGCTGCGCCAGTCGCCGAACGTCCCCAGCCAGACCGCATCGCCCGGCATGTCGTAGCGGATCGTGCCGCATTCGCCGTAGGGCAGCACGGTCGCCGGGCCGCCCTCGCCGTTGCGCAGCTGCCAGATCTTCTGGCGGCTGCCGCCGGTCTTGAGCGCATAGGCCTCGTCGAACAGCCGGACCAGGAACTCGTCGCGCAGGTCGGAGCGGCGGAAGCCGAAGGCCACGGCGACCAGCCGCCGGCCGTCGCGCACCGCGCTGCCCACGATGTTGAAGCCCGAGGCGCAGATGAAGCCGGTCTTGAGGCCATCGGCATAGGGCGAATAGAGATCGAGGAACTTCACGCCGGGCCCGATGCGCTGCTTGCCCAGCATGAAATCCTTGGTACGGAAGTAGCCGTAATACTCGGGGAAGTCCTTGATGAGCGCGAGCGCCAGGATGGCCATGTCGCGCGCCGTCGTCACCTGCCCCGGATCGGGCCAGCCGTTGGCGTTGCGAAAGGTCGTGGCCGTCATGCCCAGGCGCTTTGCGGTCTCGGTCATGCGCTGGGCGAAAGCCGGCTCCGAGCCGGAGATCTGCTCGCCGAAGGCGGTGGCGACATCGTTCGCGGAGCGGGCGACCAGCGCCTGGATACCCTGCTCCACCGTGATGGTGTGCCCCGGCGCCAGGCCGAGATGGGAGGCCGGTTTCTTCCGCGCATTCTCCGAGAAGGGAAGCGTCGCGGCGAGCTGCAGCCGGCCAGCCTTCAATTCCTCGAAGACGATGTAGATCGTCATGATCTTGGTGAGCGATGCCGGATACCACAGCGCGCCGGCATTGCGGTCCATGAGGGCCTCGCCGGTCGCCACGTCGACGACGACATAAGGGCCCGCGGGAACCGGTCCGGTCGGCGAGGCGACCGTGGCGATCTGGGCCCGGGCGGAGGCCAGCGACAGGGCGAACAGGCCCAGAATGCAGAACAGAAGACGCACGTTCATTGCCATCGAAGCCGGAGGGGATACGAGCATACGCCCTTCCAACGGCCCGCGGGAGGCATTAGATCGGAGGGATGCTCAAGGTCATGATCGCCCCCGTCACCCCGTTTCAGCAGAATTGCTCCATCGTCTGGTGCGATGAAACCATGGAGGGAACCGCCGTGGATCCCGGCGGCGACTTCGACATGCTGAAACAGGCGATCGACCAGCAGGGCATAAAGGTGACGAAAGTCCTGCTGACCCACGGCCATGTCGACCACGCCTCGGCCGCCGGCACCATGGCCGAGCATTACGGCGTGAAGATCGAGGGCCCGCACGAGGACGACCTGTTCCTGATCGAGGGCCTGCCCGACTCCGGCAGGAAGTACAATTTCCCGGTCTACAAGCCGTTCGTGCCCGACCGCTGGCTGACGCACGGCGAGACGGTGAGCCTCGGCAACGTCACCTTCGACGTGGTGCACTGCCCGGGTCATACGCCCGGACACGTCGTCTTCGTGAACAAGCCGTCCAAGGTCGCGTTCGTCGGCGACGTGCTGTTCAGGGGCTCGATCGGCCGCACCGATTTTCCGCGCGGCAACCACGACCAGCTCCTCGATTCGATCCGCCACCGCCTGTGGCCGTTCGGCGACGACATCACCTTCGTACCCGGCCACGGCCAGACCTCGACCTTCGGCTGGGAACGCAAGACCAACCCTTACGTCGCCGATCTCAACTTCGAAGATTAGGACGGGTCAGGGATTGGCTGTCGTCCTGAGCGCAGCGAACGACCAGGCGAAGCGACCGAAGGACTCCTTGGCCGGCATGAGATCCTTCGCTTCGCTCAGGATGACAGGAGTGCTTCAGGCCTTCCGCACGCCGCGCACGCCGTCGGCCAGGGCCTTGATGTAGGCGAACACGCCGGGGACGAGATCGGGCTTGGCCTTGCCCTCGTCGTCGAGGCCCGCCTTCACGCGCTCGACGATGGCCGAGCCCACGACCGCGGCATCGGCGTGACGCGCGATGGCAGCGGCCTGATCCGGGGTGCGGATGCCGAAGCCCACGCCGATCGGCAATTCGGTGTGGCGCTTGATCCGCTCGACATGGGTGCGCACCGCTTCTTCCGTCGCCGAACTGGTGCCGGTGATGCCGAGCACCGAGACGAAATAGACGAAACCGGAGGAGTACTTCAGAACCGCCGGCAGGCGCTCGTCGTCGGTGGTGGGGGCCGTCAGCAGCACCGTGTCGATGCCGGCCGCGACCGCATAGGGCTTGAGTTCGTCGGCCTCTTCCGGCGGCAGGTCGACCAGGATGAAACCGTCGACACCGGCGGCGGCGGCATCCTTGCAGAAGCGCTCGGGGCCGCGCTGGTAGACGAGATTGTAGTAGCCCATCAGCAGGATCGGCGTGTCGTTGTCGCCGGTTTCCTTGCGAAAGCGACGCACCATGTCGAAGGTCGCATCGACGGTGATGCCGGCCTTCAGGGCGCGCTGGCCCGCGAGCTGGATCGACGGGCCGTCGGCCATCGGGTCGGTGAAGGGCATGCCGAGTTCGATGAGATCGGCGCCTGCCGCGGGCAGGCCCTTCAGGATCTGGTAGCTGACGTCGAGGTTGGGATCGCCGGCGGTGACATAGGTGACGAGACCGGCACGTTTGTCGGCCTTGAGCCGGGCGAAGCGCTTTGCAATGCGGCTCATGGTCAGATCTTCATCCCAAGGCGTTCGGCAACGGCAAAGACATCCTTGTCGCCGCGTCCGCAGAGATTCATCACCAGCAGATTGTCCTTCGGCAAGGTGGGCGCGAGCTTGATCACATGCCCCAGAGCGTGGGCCGGCTCGAGCGCGGGAATGATGCCCTCCAGCTTGCACAGCATCTGGAAGGCCGCGAGCGCCTCGTTGTCGGTGGCCGACACATACTCGATGCGGCCCGCTTCCTTCAGCCAGGAATGCTCGGGCCCGATGCCGGGATAGTCCAGACCGGCGGAAATCGAATGCGCCTCGGTGATCTGGCCTTCCTTGTCCTGCAGGAGGTAGGTCCGGTTGCCGTGCAGCACGCCCGGGCGGCCACCCGTGAGCGACGCGGCATGTTCGCCGGTCTCCACACCCTTGCCGCCCGCCTCGACGCCGACGAGGCGAACCCCCTTGTCGTCGAGGAACGGATGGAACAGGCCCATGGCGTTCGAGCCGCCGCCGATGCACGCCACCAGCGTGTCGGGCAAACGGCCCTCGGCCTTCATCATCTGCACGCGAGTCTCGTTGCCGATGACGCACTGGAAATCCCGCACCATCGCCGGATAGGGATGCGGGCCCGCCACGGTGCCGATGCAGTAGAACGTGTTCTCGCAGGTCGCCACCCAGTCGCGCAGCGCCTCGTTCATGGCGTCCTTGAGGGTGGCCGAACCCGCGGTCACGGCGCGCACCTCGGCGCCCAGCATGTTCATGCGCACGACGTTGGGCGCCTGCCGGTCGACGTCGACGGCGCCCATGAAGACCACGCAGGGAATATCGAACAGCGCGCAGGCGGTGGCGGTGGCGACGCCGTGCTGGCCGGCGCCCGTCTCGGCGATGACCCGCGTCTTGCCCATGCGCTTGGCCATCAGGACCTGGCCCAGCACGTTGTTGATCTTGTGGCTGCCCGTATGGTTCAGCTCGTCGCGCTTGAAGTAGATCTTGGCGCCGCCCAGCTTCTCGGTCAGGCGCTTGGCGTAGTAGAGCGGGCTGGGGCGGCCGGCATAGTGCTCGAGCAGATAGTCGAGCTCGTTCTGAAACGACGGATCGGCCTTGGCCGCGCTGTAGGCCTTCTCCAGATCGAGGATCAGCGGCATCAGCGTCTCGGCGACGTAGCGGCCGCCGAAAATGCCGAAATGCCCACGCTCGTCGGGGCCGGTGCGGAAACTGTTGGGTGCGCTGGGCATTGGTCTTCCTGTCGGGAGCGGCCGGCTTAGCAGTCCCGGCTGGGGTCGGTCAAAAGCCCTAGATTTTCTTCTTCTTGGCAGCCTTTACCTTCGGCGCAGCCTTGGGCTTTGCGGCCGGCCGTGCGGCGGCGACCCGCGGCGGCGGAGCATCGTCCTCGATCTCGATGATCACCTCGATCTCGACCGGGATGCCGCGCGGCAGCGAGCCCATGCCGACTGCCGAGCGGGCATGGCGACCTTTCTCGCCGAACACTTCGACGAAGAGATCGGAGCAGCCGTTGATGACTTCGGGATGGCTGCCGTATTCCGACGTGGCGTTGACCATGCCCAGCACCTTGACGATCCGCTTCACACGATCGAGGTCGCCCAGTTCGGCCTTGAGGGCGCCGAGGATGCTGAGGCCGGTGTCGCGCGCGAGGCGATTGGCCTGTTCGAGCGAGAAGTCGCGCCCCACCTTGCCCACCGGCAGCGGCTTGCCCGGCAGGCCCGGCCCCTTGCCCGCCATGTAGAGCAGGTTGCCGGTGCGCACGGCATTGACGTAGCTGCCCAACGGCGTGGTCGGCACGGGCAACTCGATGCCGAGTTCCTTCAGCCGCTCTTCGATCTTCATGCCGCCTGCTCCTTACAACGCTTTTACTGCGCCCACGAAGGCGCGGATAAGTTCAATCGATTTCACACCGCGGCTCGATTCCACACCAGAAGAAACGTCGACGGCGGGCGCACCGGTCACGCGCACGGCGTCGGCGACATTGGCCGGCGTGAGCCCGCCGGCGAGGAACCACGGCACCGGGACGATGCGCCCCGACAGGATCGACCAGTCGAACGCCGTTGCGTTGCCGCCGGGCAGCGTGCCATCGGCCGCGTCGAACATCAGGCGATCGGCAACGCCGGCATAGGCGGCGATGCCGCGATCGACGTCGGCCGGCACCGCGACCTTGATGGCCTTCATCACCGGCTTGCCCGTCCGCGCCTTGAGGGAGGCGATCCGCTCGGGCGTCTCCGACCCGTGAAGCTGCAGCATGTCGATCGCGCCCGTCGCCAGGCGCGCATCGATCAGCGCATCGTCGGCATCGACGAACAGGCCGACACGGATCACGGAGCGCGGCACGCGCTTGCCGAGCGCCGCGAGCAGATCGAGCGATTCGACGTGGCGCGGCGAACGCGGAAAGGTGACGAAGCCCACGAGACTCGCGCCGGCCTCGACGGCCGCATCGACCGTTTCGGGCGTCGACAGTCCGCAGATCTTGGCTTCGACGGTCACGGCCCGACCATCACAGGTCGTTGACGCCGGCCTCGCGCGCGATCGCTTCGGCGGCGGCGCGCGGATCGGCTGACTGATAGATCGGCCGGCCGACGACGAGGTTGGTGGCGCCGAGATCGACCGCCTGGCGCGGCGTCATCGCCCGCTTCTGGTCGTTGGCGGCACTGCCGACGGGGCGAATGCCCGGCACCATCAGCACGAAGTCGGGACCGCAGCGCTTGCGCAGCGCTTCGATCTCGAGCGGCGAGCAGATTACGCCGTCGAGGCCGCTTTCCTGGGCGAGAGCCGCAAGGCGCACCACCTGGTCCGACGGATCGGCGTTGACGCCGGTCGCCTCGAGATCGGACCGGTCTAGCGACGTGAGCACGGTGACGCCCAGCAGCCTCGGCCTCGCGACGTTCTGCTTGGCCGCCTGCGCACCCGCCTCGTCGACCGCCGCCTTCATCATCTCGCGACCGCCGCCCGCATGGATCGTGATGAAGGTCGGCGCGAGTTCGACCACGGCGCGGATGCCGCCGGCCACCGTGTTGGGAATGTCGTGCAGCTTGAGATCGAGGAAGAAGCCCACGCCGGTCGCGCGGACCGGCATCGGGAAGGCGTAGCGCACACCCGGCGCGCCATGGGCCAGGAAGAATTCGAGGCCGAGCTTGATGCCACCGACGGCCGGCTTCGGCCCACCGGCGATGCTCTGGATCAGCCGGGTGGCATGCGCAAGATCGGTGGTGTCGATGCTGCAGTAGACGGGATTGGCGCAGGTCTTCATGGCGGGCGCAACCTAATGGCCACGCCCCCTACCAGCAATCGGGAATTCAGCGCGGCTCAGCCGCTGCGGACCCGGCGAACCGCGTCCTTCCAGCCGGCATAGCGCCGGTCGCGGGCGGCGCTGTCCTCGGCCGGTTTGAAAGCCCGGTCGAGCACCCAGGTCTCGGACAGGGCCTCCAGCGAGGGCCACAGGCCGGCCGCAAGGCCCGCGAGGAACGCCGCGCCCAGGGCCGTCGTCTCGGTCACTTCCGGTCGTTCGACGGGCGTGCCCACCGTGTCGGCCAGCCGCTGCATCAGCGGATCGTTCACCACCATGCCGCCATCGACCCGCAGCTCGTCGATCTGGGCGCCGTCGCCGCGCATCGCCTCCAGCAGGTCGCGGGTCTGGTAGCAGACCGAATCGAGCGTGGCCGCGGCGATCTCGCCGGGCCCCGAATCGCGCGTCAGGCCGAGGATCGCGGCGCGCGCCTCGGGATCCCAATGCGGCGCGCCGAGGCCGACGAAGGCCGGCACCATGTAGACGCCATGACCATCCCGGGCCGCGGCGGCGACCTTCTCCACGTCCGAGGACTTCTCGATGAGCTTCAGGCCGTCCCGCAGCCACTGCACGGCTGCACCCGCGATGAAGATGCTGCCCTCGAGCGCATAGGTACGCCGGCCGTCGAGTTGATAAGCGATCGTCGTGAGCAACCGATGCCGCGAATGCACAGCGATACTGCCGGTATTGAGCAGCGCGAAGCAGCCGGTGCCGTAGGTCGCCTTCACCATGCCGGGCTTGATGCAGGCCTGTCCTACGGTGGCGGCCTGCTGGTCGCCCGCCATACCGAGAATGGGCACCGCTGCACCCAGGATCTTCGCATCGGCGACACCCAGCTCGCCCGAACAGTCGACCACCTTGGGCAGCATCGAGGCCGGCACGCCGAGGATCTTCATCAGCTCGGCGTCCCAGGTGCCCTTGCGGATGTCGAGCAGCAGAGAGCGGCTGGCATTGGTGGCATCGCTCGCATGCACCTTGCCGCCGGTCAGGCGCCACAGCAGGAAGCATTCGATGGTGCCGGCCGCAAGCGCGCCCTTCTCCGCCGCGGCGCGGGCGCCGGCGACATGGTCGAGGATCCAGGCGATCTTCGTTCCCGAGAAATACGGATCGAGCAGCAGGCCGGTGCGGTCGGTGAAGAGCTTCTCGTGACCGTCATTCTTCAGAACGGTGCAGCGATCGGCGGTGCGACGATCCTGCCAGACGATGGCGTTATGGATCGGCTTGCCGGTAGCGCGGTCCCAGACGATCGTCGTCTCGCGCTGGTTGGTGATGCCGATGCCCGCCAGCGCCTTCGGATCGAGTTTCGCCTTGGCGAGCGCTCCGCGGCAGACTTCGACCGTCGCCGACCAGATCTCTTCCGGGTCGTGCTCCACCCAGCCGGACTTCGGGAAGATCTGGGGTAGTTCCTTTTGCGCCGAGGCCACGGGGCGTCCCGTGTCGTCGAACACGATGGCGCGGGTGCTGGTCGTACCCTGGTCGATGGCGAGGACGTGGCGGACGGGCATGCCGGATTAGAACACACCAGCTTTTGGCTGGCATCTTCGTCTTTGTACGTTCCGTGCGGGCTCTCGCGCTTGATTACAAGCGCTGCCGCCCGCCAGCGCCTTCAGCTTCGCCGAAGGCGCTTTAGTGCGCGCGATCGATGGCGAAATCGACCGCTTCGAGCAGCGCGGCCTTGAGCGGCGTGCCGGGAAACAGGCCCAGCGCGTCGCGTGCCATGGCGCCATAGTGGCGCGCCCGCTCCAGCGTGTCGGCCAGCGCGCCATGGCGCTCGATCAGGCTGTACGCCTGTTCGAGGTCCCCGGGACGCTGGTCGAGCTTCTCGATCGTGCGCTTCCAGAATTCGCGATCGACGGCGCCGCCGCGCAGGAAGGCCAGGATCACCGGCAGGGTGATCTTGCCCTCGCGGAAGTCGTCGCCGACCGACTTGCCGAGCTTGGCCTCGCGACCCGAGTAATCGAGCGCATCGTCAACGAGCTGGAAGGCGATGCCGAGATTCATGCCGAAACTCTGCAGCGCCACGCGCTCGGGGCCGTTGCGGCCGGCCACCATGGCACCGACCTCGGCCGCTGCGGCAAAGAGTTTGGCGGTCTTCGCCTTGATGATCTCGAGATAGGTCGCCTCAGGCGTACTGATGTCGCGCTGGCTGACGAGCTGCAGCACCTCGCCCTCGGCGATCGTCGAGGAGGCATTGGACAGCACGCCGAGGACATCGAGCGAACCGACCTCGACCATCAGCTCGAAGGCTCGCGTGAACAGGAAATCGCCGACCAGCACCGAGGCCTTGTCGCCGTACACCGTGTTGGCGGTGGGCTTGCCGCGGCGCAGCGCGCTCACATCGACGACGTCGTCGTGCAGCAGCGTGGCGGAATGGATGAATTCGACGCAGGTCGCGAGCTTGATGTGACGATCGCTGGCTTCGCTGTAGCCGCACAGCCGCGCCGCGGCGACCGTCAGCAACGGGCGCATGCGCTTGCCGCCGGCGCCGACCAGATGGTTGGCGAGTTCGGGGATCAGCGGGACCTGCGACCGCATGCGCGCGACGATCTCGCGATCGACCCGCGCCATGTCGTCGGTGCACAACGCCAATAGCGGTTCGAGGCTGGGCGACTTGCGCTTGCCTTCGAGGGAGACGACGGTTGCCATGACGGGAGACCAACTCTCCGATGAAGCCTGTTATTGCGACATGTTATCGAAGCAGATGAGTAGCATGGAATCCGCGCCGACCGAAAACACGGTAATGGGCGGCCGCGTCAAACTCTTGCAGCCCCGACGCGGATACCGGATCGCGGTGGATGCGGTGCTGCTCGCGGCGGCCGCCGAAGCGAAGGCCGGCGAGAGCGTGCTCGATCTGGGAGCCGGCGTCGGCGCCGTCGGCCTTTGCATCGCGGCGCGTGTGCCGGACTGCCAGATAACCGGTATAGAGTTGCAGTCGGAGCTGGCCGCATTGGCCGAGCGTAATGTTGCACTCAACCATGCCGGGGACCGCGTGAGAACGCTCGTTCACGATCTGGCGGCGCCGCTCCCGGACGGCCTTGGCCTGTTCGACCATGTCACGACCAACCCGCCCTATCTGGCCGCTGCCGTCGCCGATCCGTCCCCCGATCGCAGCAAGGCCCTGGCGACCGTCGAATCGAGCGCGGACCTCGTCCGGTGGCTGACGGTGGCCGCCGGGGCGCTGAAACCTGCAGGAACCCTGCTCGCCATACATCGCAGCGATCGGCTGGAGGAGATCGTCGCAATCCTGGCCAGACTTGGCTGGGGCGATGTCACCGTGAAGCGCCTGCCGCCGGCCGCGCGCGTGCTGGTCCGTGCCCGCCGCGGGTCGGGCCTGCGCCGGCGGGAGGCCGAACCGCTGGTGCTGCACCGGCCTGAGGGCGGCTACACCGACGAGGCCGAGGCGATCCTGCGCCACGGCCGGCCGCTTGCCTTCTAGAGGCGGCGCCGCGACAGTGCCCGCCATGTTGGATTGGGTCAGGAATCGTTTTCGCCGCGGGTCGGTCGTGCCCGTCGTTCGCCTCTCCGGCGTCATCGCCAACGGCGGCCTGCTGGGAGGCCGCAGCCTGTCGATTGAATCGGTCGCGCCGCTGCTCAGGCGGGCCTTCGAGACGCGCGGCGCCCGGGCCGTCGCCCTGGCGCTCAACTCGCCGGGCGGCTCGCCCGTCCAGTCGGCTCTGATCGCGCAGCGCATCCGGCTGCACGCCCGCGAAAAGGGCCTGCCCGTCATCGCCTTCGTCGAGGACGTGGCCGCCTCCGGCGGCTACTGGCTGGCCTGCGCCGCCGACGAGATCATCGCAGATCCCAGTTCCATCGTCGGTTCGATCGGCGTCATCAGCTCGGGCTTCGGCTTCCAGGACCTGATGACGCGCATCGGCGTGGAGCGCCGCGTCCATACGTCGGGCGAGAACAAGTCGATGCTCGATCCCTTTCGCCCGGAGCAGCCGGAGGATGTCGTGCGTCTCAAGCGCCTCCAGGCGGAGATCCACGACGGCTTCAAAGACTGGGTCCGCGAGCGGCGCGGCAGGCTCCTCAAAGGCGACGAGAACACCCTTTTCAGCGGCGAGTTCTGGACGGCGCGGCGCGGCATCGACCTCGGCCTGGTAGACGGGTTCGGCGAGTTGCGCGCGACCTTGCAGCAACGATACGGCGACAAGGTGCGCTTGCCCGTCATCGGTCCGCGTCGCCGCTTGCTGTCGCGCTTCGGCCTGCAAGGTGGGCTCGGCGGCGGCATCGACATGATCGGACCCGCTACGCTCGCCGCCCTGGAAGAGCGGGCGCACTGGCAGCGTTTCGGACTCTAGGAGAGACTTGCGATGAACCTTCGTACCCCCGTCACCGCCGACGATCTCGCCGCCGTGCGCCAGTGGTTCGACACGCTGTCGAGGCACTGCCGCGACGTCGACTACGAGGGCGCGCGGCCGATCTTCGCCGACGACATGATCGCCTTCGGCACCTTCACCGACTTCATGCATGGTCGCGAGCTGGCCGAGCAGAAGCAGTGGCGCAACGTGTGGGGCACGATCCGCGAGTTCCGCTACGACCTGTCGAAGATCGAGGCCATCGTCTCGGCCGACCGGCTGACCGCCGTCGGCATGGGCGTGTGGCAGTCCTACGGCTTCCATCCCAACGGCGACCGCTTCGACCGGCCGGGCCGCACCACCACCGTCATGGGACGCAAGGCGGTGGGCGACCCGTTCGTGGCCACCCACACGCATATGTCGCTGTTCCGCGGCACGCCGGACCGCAGTTATGGCAACTTCGCGAAAAGCGAAGTCGTCTGAGACTCAAGCCGCGCTGGTCAGCTTCAATCCGATGATCCCCGCCACGATCAGGCCGATCGAGGCGAGGCGCGGCAGGTCGGTCGCTTCGCCAAACAGGAAGATTCCGAGGATTGCCGTGCCGACGGCGCCGATGCCCGTCCATACCGCGTAGCCGGTTCCGACCGGCAGCGTCTTGAGCGCAATGCCGAGCAGGACCACGCTCACGACCATCGCCGCACCGGTGAGGACCGACGGCGCCAACCGCGTGAAACCGTCGGTATATTTGAGGCCGATCGCCCAACCGATCTCGCAGAGACCGGCAATCAGAAGAATGAACCAAGCCATCGGACGCACCCTTTGCAAGAAGCCGGGTCGTCCCGACGCTTGCCCCTCGAAGGCGGGGTCGTCCCCGCCGGGCGCAAGGTCACCTAGGCAGATCGTGAAGACGGCGCAAGGCGTTACGGCGGCGCAACGCCAAGGATCCCTCACTGCGTTCGGGATGACACTATTTTTGTCATCCCGAACGCAGTGAGGGATCCTTCGCTTTTCATCAAACTGGGTCCTGCGCGCCCTTGCGTTCGACGATCATGCGGTACTGGTCGGGCTGGCGGTGGACGGCGAAGTTGAAGGTCGTCGTCTTGTAGCTCTTGCCGGCATCGAGGTCGCAGCGATGGACGACAAGCTCGTCGCCGTCGCCGCCCGCGCGCGCGACCACCTTGCCCGAGGGCGCCACGATCATGCTGTCGGCGAGCGAGGGTACGCCCTCCTCGGTGCCGCCCTTGGCGACGCCGACCACCCAGGTGCCGTTCTGGTAGGCGCCGGCCTGCATGGAGAGCTGGTTGTGGAACCAGGAATGCTCGTCGTGATCGGGTGACGGCGCGTTGTGCAGCGGCGTATTGTAGCCCAGCAGCACCATTTCGACATTCTGCAGGCCCATGACGCGATAGGTCTCGGGCCAGCGGCGATCGTTGCAGATGCACATGCCCATGTTGGCGCCGAACGCCTTGACGACGGGAAAGCCGAGATTGCCGACCTCGAAGTAGCGCTTCTCGAGATGCTGGAACGGACGCTCGGGCTCGTGCCCGGCATGACCCGGCAGATGGACCTTGCGGTACTTGGCCACGATGCGGCCGTCGCGCTCGACCAGGATCGAGGTGTTGAAGCGCCTGATGCGCCCGTCCTCGTTGGCGAGCTCCGCATAGCCGAGACAGAAACCCATATCGAGCCGCTTCGCCTCGTTGAACAGCGCCGCCGTCTCGTTCGACGGCATCTCCTGCTCGAAGAAGGAATCGATCTCGGCCTGGTCCTTCATCCACCAGCGCGGGAAGAAGGTCGTAAGCGTGAGCTCGGGAAACACCACGAGATCGCAGCCCATGCGCCTGGCTTCGCGCAGATGGGCGATCAGCCGCTCGACCACGTCGCGGCGGGTATGGCTGCGCTGGATGGGCCCCATCTGCGCCGCACCGACAGTCAGAAAACGAGTCATCGTCACCTCTTCGCCGACGAGTATAGCGTCTAGGAACCGATGCGCTTCACGTCGTTGGTGAATTCAGCCGAGCAAAAAGTGCCACCCTGGAAGAGATCGCCGACCGGATCTGGTCCGATCTTTGCCTGCTCGGCCTCGGCGTGGACGCGGTGATCCTCGGCCTTGTCCTGCGGACGATAGCCGAGCTGCTGGGCCCGCGAATTGTCCCACCAGCCCGCTGCATTGTCCGACGCACCGTAGAAGATCTCGTAGCGGAGATCGGGATGATCGAGGCCGATCTGGAAAAGCTGCACGAGATCGCGCGGTGAGATCCAGATCGAGAGGCGTCGCACGTCGAGCGGCATCGGGCCGACATTGCCGATGCGGAAGCAGGTCACGCCGATCCCGTGCTTGTCGGAATAGAGCGAACCCAGCGCCTCGCCGAACACCTTGCTGACACCGTAGCGGCTGTCAGGCTTGACCGTGAGGTCGGTGCCGATGCGCTTGCTGCGCGGATAGAAGCCGATCGCGTGGTTGGACGAGGCGAAGATCAGGCGCTTCACGCCGGCCTCCCGCGCCGCTTCGAAGACATTGTAGCAGCCGACGATATTGGCCTGCAGGATCTGGTCCCAGGTGCCCTCGACCGAATGGCCGCCGAGATGGATGACGCCGTCGGCGTCCTTCAGCACCGCGGCCACCTCGTCGGGCCGGGTGAGATCGGCGGCGACGAAGGTCTCGCCCGGCTGCAGGTCCGCAGGCTTGACCCGGTCGCTCAGCACCAGCCCTGGATAGAGCTTCGCCAGCAGCGGCCGGGTCATGGTGCCGATGCCGCCGGCGGCGCCGGTGAGGACGATGCGGCGCCGGGCGTTCCTAGCGTCGGCCATTCTTCTTTCCTCCTGCCAGTTTGCGATAGCGCTCGAGGGAGCGCGTGAGATGGTCGCGCATCGCGCGCCGCGCCTCGACCGGATCGCCGTCGGAGAGCGCCGTCACGATGCGCGTGTGTTCGAGCTGGATGCGTTCGAGATAGAGGCGGCGCTCGGCCGGTGTATCGACTTCGAGCCGCACGCTCTGGCGCGGGATCACATGGTTGCCGAGATAGGCGAGGAAGCGCGGAAACTGATCGTTGCCGGTGGCTTCGGCGATGGCGCGGTGAAAGGCGAAGTCCTCGGCAACGGCGCCCTCGCCACGCTGCAGGGCGGCCTCGATGGCGCGCCACGCCGCCTCAATCGACGCGAGTTGCTTGCGGCTGGCGCGCTCGGCCGCCAGGGCCGCGGCCTGCACCTCGACGGCCAGCCGCAACTCCATGACGTTGATGATGTCGGGCAGCGAGGTCGCGCGGGGCGGGACGATTCGAAACGGGCCCGCCGCCGGATCAGCGACGTAGGCTCCGGAGCCGCGGCGCGTCACCACCAGCCCATCGGCCCGCAGAGCGGCGACCGCCTCGCGCACGACGGTGCGGCTCACGCCGAATTCCGTGGTCAGTTCCTGCTCGGTCGGAAGGCGCGCGCCGGGCGCCAGCCGGCCTCCGCGGATGTCGGCGCTGAGCCGCGCCATCACCTGCTCGGCAAGATTGTTGGCGGGCTGCTTGTCGGCCATCGAGGGGATGCTAGCGGCCATGAAGTTGTCAGACAATTGAGAACGGCGATCATCCGGGCCCGCCGCTCGCCGTACAGAAGCTATGTGCCGGCGAGCTCCAGCATCACGTTGAGCAGCACCTGCGCCCCGGCGGCGAGATCGGCCGCTTCGGTATGTTCCTTCACATTGTGGCTGAGGCCCGCCACAGACGGCACGAAGATCATCGCTGTCGGACAGACGCGCTGCATCATCTGCGCGTCGTGGCCGGCGCCCGAGGGCATCCGGCGCGTGCTGAGCGACAGCGCCCTCGCATGGTGCTCGACCCGGTCGACCAGGCCCGCATCGAAAATCACCGGCTCGAAGCGTGCCAGCACCTTCGCCTCGACCTCGACCCGCTCGGCCGCGGCGACCTCCGCGATATGGGCGGCGACCCTGGCCTCGGCCTCCTTGAGCTTCGCCTCGTCGGTGTTGCGCAGGTCGACCGAGAAGATCGCGCGATTGGGCACGACGTTGATGAGGTTGGGCCGCAGCGCCAGCGAGCCCACCGTGGCCACCTGGTCGCCGCCCATCTCCCAGGCGAGCTTGCGCGCGAAGAGATTGACCGAGGCCGCGAGATAGCCGGCGTCGCGACGCAGGCGCATCGGCGTGGTGCCGGCATGGTTCGAGATGCCGGTCACGGTGTATTCGGTCCACGAGATGCCCTGCACGCTCTCGACGACGCCGATCTGAACCTTCTCCTCGTCGAGGATCGGGCCCTGCTCGATATGTAGCTCGACGAAGGCATGCGGCTTCAACGCACCGGGCTTCACCGGCCCGAGATAGCCGATGCGGCGCAGCTCGTCGCCGACCGAGGCGCCGTCCTTGTCGGCTGCGACATAGGCCTCGTTGAGCCCGATGCCGCCGACATAGACGAGACTGCCCATCATGTCGGGCTGGAAGCGCGCGCCCTCTTCGTTGGTGAAGAAGGCGACGGCGATCGGCCGGCGCGTCGTCACGCCGGCCTCGTTCAGCGCGCGCACGACCTCGAGCCCCGCGAGCACGCCGTAATTGCCGTCGTAGCGCCCGCCGGTGCGAACCGTGTCGATATGGCTCCCGGTCATGATGGGCGCGAGGTTCTCGCGACCGGCGCGCACGCCGATCACGTTGCCGATGGCATCGACCGTCACCGCGAGGCCCAGCGCCTTCATCCAGCCCACGACGAGATCGCGGCCGAGCCGGTCTTCGTCGGTGAGCGCCAGACGCGCGCAGCCCCCGCCTTCGATGGCGCCGATGGACGCCAGCTCGTCCAGAGCACCGAGCAGTCGCCCTTCATCCAGTCGCAACATGAATTTCTCCAGTGTAACCAAGACCTTAGACGTTCGCTGGATATCGGGCAAAATATCACGACGGCTTGATCCGGATTGCCTTGCCAGCGCCACGGGCCGGGGTCACTTAGGAAAGCGATGGGACGTTTCCTCGCCTTCCTGCTCGTTCTGCTGGCAAGCCCGGCTTTTGCGCAGTCTGTCGTACAGACCGACCATGTGCGTTCCGAGCTCGTGGCCGAAGTGGCGACGGTGAAGCCAGGCGAGCCCTTCTGGGTCGGCCTGCGCCAGACCATCCGGCCGAAGTGGCACACCTACTGGAAGAATCCGGGCGAATCGGGCCTACCCACGGAAATCGCCTGGAAGCTGCCCGAAGGCGTCAGGGCCGATCCGATCGTCTGGCCGGCGCCGTCTCGCTTCGATATCGGCGGCATCACCAACTACGGCTTCAAGGACGAGTCCGTCCTGCTGGTGCGCATCACGCCGCCGGCCAATCTCTCGGGGCCGCTCACCCTCGCGGCGGAAGCCAATTGGCTGGTCTGCGAAGACGTCTGCATTCCCGAGGAAGGCCGGTTCGAGCTGGTGCTGCCGTCGGGTGCCGCCGCGACGCCGGCCTCGCCGGAGACGCGGACCCTGTTTGAGCAGGCGCGCCGCGCGCTGCCGACGCAGAGCCCGTGGCCCGCGCGCTACGGCGTGTCGAAGGCCGGCGATCCGACCCTGCTGGTCGAGGCGAAGGGCCTGAAAGCCGGCGCGATCAGCGATATCTATTTCTTCCCGGCCGAGTGGGGCCCCGTCGCCACCATGGCGAAGCAGAACGCCACGGTCACCGCCAAGGGCATCCGCATTCCGCTGAAGAAGGGCGACGCCAAGACGGCAATGCCGGCCGAACTCGCCGGTACGCTGGTCCTGACGGAGAAGACTGCCGACGGCAGCGTGAAGCAGGCCTTCGATCTCTCGGCCAGGCTCGACCCCGCCTTCGTGCCGACGGCCACGGCGTCGCTGGCGAACGCTGTGGGAGCGGAAGAAATCTCGCTGGTGCAGGCGCTGCTGTTCGCGCTGCTGGGCGGCCTGATCCTGAACCTGATGCCCTGCGTGTTCCCGGTGCTGGCCATGAAAGCCGCGGCCTTCGCGCGCCTCGCGGGTCACGAGCAGAGCGTCATGCGGCGCGACGGCATCGCCTATACCGCAGGTGTCCTGATCTCCTTCGCCGCCATGGCCGGCGTGGTCATCGCGATCCGCTCGGCTGCCGGCGAGGTGAACTGGGGCTTCCAGTTCCAGTCGCCGGTCTTCTCGCTGCTGATCGCCTATCTGTTCTTCGTGGTCGGCCTGAACCTCTCCGGCGTGTTCGAGGTCGGCGGGCGGCTGGCCGGCGTCGGCCAGGGTCTGGTCTCGCGCGGCGGCACGACCGGCGCCTTCTTCACCGGCGTGCTGGCGGTGATCGTGGCGACGCCCTGCACCGCGCCGTTCATGGCAGCGGCCCTGGGCTTTGCCCTCAGCCAGCCCGCGCCCGCCACCGTGGCGGTGCTGCTGGCGATGGGCCTCGGTCTGGCCCTCCCCTATCTCGCTTTGTCGATGACGCCCGCGCTGCAGCGGCTTATGCCGCGGCCGGGCGCGTGGATGGACCGGCTGCGTCAGTTCCTCGCTTTCCCGATGTATGCCTCGGCCGTCTGGATGATCTGGGTGCTGACCCAGCAGACCGGCGCCGATGGCGTGCTCTATGCGCTGGGCGGCATGATCCTGATCGCCTTCGCCATCTGGCTGCTGCGGATCGGCAGCGGCGCCCCGGCGGGCACCTGGGTACGGCGCGGCCTCGCCGCCGCCGCCGTGCTGCTGGCCTTCGCCGCGACGCTGAAGATCGACGACAGTCCCGCGACCGCCGCCTCGGCGTCGGGCGCTGCCAGTGCCGGCGTCAGCTTCGAGGGCTGGGAGCGTTTTTCGCGTGCCCGGATGGCCGAGGCCGTTGCCGCCGGCAAGCCGGTGTTCGTCGACTTCACCGCCGCCTGGTGCATCACCTGCCTTGTGAACGAGCGCGTCGCACTCGAAGTGCCGGCCGTCCGCAAGGCCTTCGAGCAGGCGGGCGTCGTCAAGCTCAAGGGCGACTGGACCAACCGTGATGCCGAGATCACGGGCGTCCTGAAGGAACTCGGCCGGGCGGGCGTACCGCTCTACCTGTTCTGGGCACCGGGCGCGGATCGACCGAAGATCCTGCCGCAGGTCCTCACCGAGTCGCTGATCCTCTCGGAACTGTCGTCGATCCAGCAAGCCAAACGTTAGGAGGCACCATGTCGAAGCTGAATGTCCCCCGTCGTACCCTGCTGCTCGGCAGCGCCGCGATCGCCATCGCTCCGGCCGCCGCCTTCGCCACGACGAGCCCCGATGTGGGCAAGCCCGCACCTCAGTTCAGCGCCGTCGACAGCAACGGCAAGACCTGGTCGCTGGCCGACCTCAAGGGCAAGATCGTCGTGCTCGAGACGACGAATCACGACTGCCCCTATGTGCGCAAGCACTACAACGCCAACAACATGCAGGACCAGCAGCGCGAGGCCGCCGCCAAGGGCGTCGTCTGGCTGACCGTCGCCTCCTCCGCCACCGGCGAGCAGGGCCATGTCACCGCGCAGCAGGCGAACGACCTCACCAGGAGCCGCAACGCCGCGCCGGCCGCCGTGCTGCTCGACCCGCAGAGCAAGGTCGCGCGCGCTTACGGCGCGACGGTGACGCCGCACATGTACATCATCGATGCCAACGGCACGCTGGTCTACAAGGGCGGCATCGACTCGATCCCGTCGTCCAGCGCCGCCGACATCCCCAAGGCCACGCAGTACGTCCGCGTCGCGCTGGGCCAGGTGCAGGCCGGCCAGAAGGTCGCCGACTCCTCGACCCGCGCCTATGGCTGCACGCTGAAATACCCGAAGACCTCGACCTGACGGACCGGCCATGCCGCACGACGGCTGGCATCCGCACGACGAGGAGCCTCACCACCATCATCACCACCACGGCCCGCCCACGCGGCGGACCGTGCTGGCGGTGGCCGCTCTGCTGCCGTTCGGTGCCGCCAGCGCCCAGACGGTCGACGCCGCGCAGCGCATCGCCGACGCCGCCAATCGCTTCCTGATCTCGCTCGACGAGGGCCAGCGCCAGAAGGCGATGATCGCTTTCGACTCGGCCAATCGCCTCGACTGGCACTACATCCCGCGCAGCCGCCCGGGTCTCGCTCTGGGCGAGATGCGGCAGAACCAGGCCGACGCGGCCCGCGCGCTGTTCGCCTCGGTGCTGAACCAGCGCGGACTCGAACTACTCGACGGCGTGCGCCTGCTCGAAGGCGTGCTGCGCGAGCAGCAGGGCAGCTTTCGCGACCCCGCCCGCTATTACGTCTCGGTGTTCGGCACGCCCGGCCGCTTCCCCTGGGGCTGGCGCTTCGAAGGCCATCACCTCTCGCTGAACGTGGCCCTGCCCGCCGCCGGCCATGTCTCGGTGACGCCGATCTTCACAGGCGCCCATCCTGCCACGGTGCGCGACGGCCCCAATCGCGGCTTCCGCCTGCTCGGCGCCTCCGAAGACATTGCCCGCCAGATCATGGCCGGCCTCAACGAACAGCAACGACAGGCCGCGACCATCGCCAACCGCTCGTTCGGCGAGATCGTGGCGAGCCCGCAGCGCGAGCAGGATCTCGGTAGCCCAAAGGGCTTGTTGCTGGGTGAGATGACCGGCGCGCAGCGCACCCTGGTCGAGGCGCTGATGGACCGTTTCCTCGGCACGCTCGCCGCCGATCTTCTGGCCCAGCAGAAACAGCGCGTGATGCAGCAGGGTCTCGCGACCTTCCGTTTCGCCTGGGCGGGGTCAGTGACACCAGGCGAGGCGCACTACTTCCGGGTCCACGGCCCCATGACCCTGATCGAGCACGACAACACGCAGAACGGTGCCAACCACGTCCATGCGGTGTGGCGCGACCTCGCCGCCGATTTCGGCCGCGACGCGCTGGCCGATCACTATCGCCAGCAGAAGCACCGCTGACGCGGGCTAGAATCTTTCCGGCTTGGACTTGGCTATCAAAGATCAATTACTTCCCCATTCAGATGGGGAAGTGCCCCGTCATACGGGGCGATGGGGTCATGGGTGGCGCAAAGCAATGCCCCCTCCGACGGCGTAAGACGCCGCCACCTCCCCATTTGAATGGGGAGGAACTTGATTCTGCGTCGATCGGAAAGACCCTAAACCGCGGGCGCGGCCGCAACGTTGGCGCCGTGCACGAGCTTGTGAATGAAGCCCAATTTCTCGATCGCTGGCGGTGACAGCACGAAAGGATAGAGGTCGGGCTGGCCCATGGCGCGGTTGAGGCTGTTGAGCGCCAGCGACAATGGCAGCCAGCTGTCGATGAGCTGGCCGATCTCGGTGGCGCGATAGGGATCGAAGTCGACGCTGGCATCCAGCTCCTCGCCTTTGGCCAGAAGCGGCTGGGTCGACAGGCCGAAGGCGCGCGCGATCTCCAGCGTATCGACGATGTGGAGGTAGTGCGCCCAGGTCTCGGCGAAATCCTCCCACGGGTGCGAGGTCGCGTACTGACTCACGAAGCTTTCCTGCCAGTCGGGGGGCGCGCCATTGGCATAGTGGTTCTGCAGCGCCTGACCGTAGTCATGACTGTCGTCGCCGAAGATTGCGCGGCAGGCGTCGAGCTGGCCGCCGTCACGCACCAGCCGGTCCCAGTAGTAGTGCCCGATCTCGTGCCGGAAGTGGCCGATCAGCGTGCGATACGGCTCATGCATGGCGACGCGATTCTGCTCGCGGCAGGCGTCGTCGGCCTCGGCCAGCGCCAGGGTGATCAGGCCGTTGTCGTGGCCGGTCATGACCTTGGGTGCATTGGGATCCGGAAGCTCTGCCAGGAAGTCGAAGGCAAGCCCCGCTTCCGGCGATTCGGCCTTGGTCGGGGCCGGCAGCTTGAACCGCAGCAACGAATAGAACATCCGGTGCTTGGCGATCTCGATCTTCTGCCAGTTGGCGAGGTTGTCGGCGACGGTCAGGTCAGGGATCGTCCTGTTGTGCCGGCAGGACAGGCAGAACGCTTCCGGCGATGTCGAATCGACAAGCCAGTTGCAGGTGGCCTGCTGGGCATTGGCGCAGAAGCGGTACAGCACGTCCGGCGACACCAGGGCGCGCCACAGGTCGCCGTTCGGCTCCAGCGCCGAGAGGGTTGCGGCCTCGGGGACGTATCCGAGCCTGTGCCCGCATTTCACGCAGACATCGTTCTCGAAATACAGGATCTGCTGGCAGCTCTGGCATTTGAAAAGTTTCATCGCGGCCACAACGTCCGACCTGCCCCTGTGTTGCCGTGCTTTCCGGTCGCAGGGGAACTTTTGACCTGCACCGCCCGTTCATGGGGCCTCACAGGGAGACGCGCATGAGCGCCATGACGAAAGCCCAGGATACGACGCTCCCCGAAGAGACGATTACGCCGCCCGCAGTTCTCGTCCATGGCGGCCGTGTCCTGCCGGCCGTCACGGTGGATACCTACAATGAAGAATTGCGCGATGAAGAAGGCTTCGTCGGCGATCGCGCCAGTCGCCGCGCCTTTCACGCCATCCTGGCCGATTGGCGAGACCGTCTGAAGGAGCGCGGAGAGGATCCGTTCGGCGACGTGCCGATGGAGGAAATCTCGAAATCGAAGCTCGACAAGATGCTGTCCAGCGGCGACCCGGTGTCAGCGGGCCTCGTCCACACCGTCGTGGAGGAGTTCGCCGGCGAACTGGCGACCGTGATTCGCCGCTTCCTCCGATTGGACACGTGGAAGGACACGCAGCGCATCGTGATCGGAGGCGGCATGATCGGCAGCCGGATCGGAGAGCTGGCGATGGGACGGACCAGCATCATGCTGGCGGCCGATGGCATCAAAATCGAGCTCGCGGCGATCCAGAACGATCCCGACGAAGCGGGCCTGATTGGTGCCGTACATCTCGCCCCAAGCTGGGTGATGGCAGGGCACGATGCCATCCTCGCCGTCGACATCGGCGGCACCAACGTGCGGGTGGGCGTTGTCGAACTCAATTCGGGCAAGCGCGGCGAGATCGAAGAAGCCGACGTGTGGAAGCGCCAGGTCTGGCGCCACGCCGACGACAAGCCCGGGCGCGACGAGGCGGTCGAGAAGATTGCCGCCATGCTCGCCAAGCTGATCGACCGCGCGGGCGAGGAGAAGATGAAGCTCGCACCCTTCATGGGAATCGGCTGCCCCGGCCTGATCGACGAGCACGGCTTCATCCTCAAGGGTGGGCAGAACCTGCCCGGCAACTGGGAGGGCAAGTCCTTCAACCTCGCCGCCGCGCTCTCGGCACACCTCCCCAAGATCGGTGCCCACGATATCTTCATCCAGATCCACAACGACGCGGTCGTCCAGGGGCTGAGCGAAGTGCCGAACATGAAGGACGTCGAGCACTGGGGCGTGATGACGATCGGCACCGGCCTGGGCAATGCGCGGTTCACCAATCGCGAGTGACGCAATCGAACAAGGTAGGATCCGTCGCTACGCTCAGGATGACACCGGTTTGCTGCATTGGCGCATCTGCGCCAACTTCAACAATGGTGTCATCCCGAGCCTAGCGAGGGATCCTTCTCTTCTGGCGCCCTACCCCATCTGATAGCCGGGCGTGGATTTCGAGATGGCGATCTCGGCCTCGTCCATGTCGTCGATGATGCCGTCGAACAGCGGCGTCGTGAGATAGCGTTCGCCGGTGTCGGGCAGCATGCAGAGGATGACCGAGCCGGGCGCAGCCTTCGCAGCGACCTGCAGGGAAACGGCGAAGGTGGAGCCGCCGGAGATGCCGGTGAAGATGCCTTCCTTCTGTGCCAGCGCCTTGGCGCATTTGATCCCCTCGGCACCGGCGATCGGCACAAGCTCATCGTAGAACTTGCGGTCGACCGACTCCTGCAGGACCAGCGGGATGAAGTCCGGCGTCCAACCCTGGATGGGATGCGGTTCGAAAGCCGGATGACTTACGGCGGGTGAGCCGTCGGCGCCGCGCTCCTGCGCCTTGCCGCTGCCGAGGAGCTGGGCGTTGGCCGGCTCGGTCAGGATGATCTTCGTCTCCGGCCGTTCCTTGCGCAGCACGCGGGCCACGCCCGTCACCGTGCCGCCGGTGCCATAGCCGCTCACGAAATAGTCGAGCCGCTGGCCCTTGAAGTCGGCCAGGATCTCGCGCGCCGTCGTGGCCTCGTGGATTTCGGCGTTGGCCTCGGTCTCGAACTGGTGCGCGAGGAACCAGCCGTTGGCCTTCGCGAGTTCGACGGCCTTCTGGTACATGCCGAAGCCCTTCTGGGCGCGCGGCGTGAGCACGACCCTGGCGCCCAGCATGCGCATCAGCTTGCGCCGCTCGATCGAGAAGCTGTCGGCCATGGTGACCACCAGCGGATAGCCCTTCTGGGCGCAGACCATGGCGAGGCCGATGCCGGTATTGCCGCTGGTCGCCTCGACCACGGTCTGACCGGGCTTCAAGGTGCCGTTGCGCTCGGCCGCCTCGATGATGTTGACGGCCAGACGGTCCTTGACCGATCCGCCGGGGTTGAAGGCCTCGGCCTTCACGTAGATGGTGACGCCCTTGGGGGCCAGCGCGTTGATCCTGATGCACGGCGTGTCGCCGATCGTGTCGAGCACGCTGTCGTAGAGCCGGCCGCGCCCCCGGGTGGTCCTGACTTTGGCGTCCATCCCCGTCTCTCCTTGGTTGATCGGGAATTCTAGGCCGGTCGGGCCGGTCGCGATACCCGATCCATACGCAATCCGTATCGACCTCGTGTACTTCGCGCATCCGAGGATAGACTAGTATCCCATGCGCTACGCAAAGCTGCCTGGGAGGCCCACAATGACCACGCCACACGAGCGACCGAAGAGCGATCCGGCCCTTGAACACCCGAACGCGGCGTTCGCTGGCGAGACCCTCGGCCGCTTCACCGCGCCGCGTCAATCCGTGGCCGAACGCAAGGCAGCCGGGAAGAGGTTGCGCGAGTCCGTGCCGCGCGAGAGCCACGCCCAGTTTCGAAAGAACGCCGACCGGCCCGACCCCGTCGCCATCCTTGAGGCGCAGAATCTCAGCCGTGCCCAGAAGCTCGTGCCGGTGCGCTTTGCACGCATGCTGGCCTCGCCCTTCGCCTTCCTGCGCGGCTCGGCGGCCGTGATGGCCTCCGACCTCGCCACCACGCCCACCACCGGCCTGCAGGTGAACGCCTGCGGCGACATGCACGTCGCCAACTTCGGCGTCTTCGGCTCCGCCGAGCGCGACCTGGTCTTCGCCATCAACGACTTCGACGAGGTGTTTCCCGGCCCTTGGGAATGGGACCTCAAGCGCCTGGCGGCCAGTGCCGCCGTCGCCGTGCGCTTCATGGGCGGCGACAAGCACCAGGCGGCCGAGGCGGCGGTGGAAACCGTGCGTTCCTACCGCGTGCGGATGGCCCGCTATGCCGAGATGGGGCACCTCGCCACCTGGTATGACCGGATCGACGAGCACGCTGTTCTGGCGAGCCTGTCACCCACGGCCCGCAAGAATGCCCGGAAGCTGATCGGCAAGGCCCGCAGCAAGGGACACCAGCGGGTCCTCGGCAAGCTCGCCGAAGTGGTCGATGGAGAGCATCGTATCGTCGAGTCCATCCCTCTCGTGGTGCGCGAGACCCACACCGAAGGCGGGATTCCCATCGAACAGGCACTGGATGCGATGCTCGCTTCATATCTGGAGTCGTTGACCTACGACCGTCGCCGCCTCCTGTCGCGCTATCGCATCGTCGACGTCGCGCGCAAGGTCGTCGGCGTGGGGAGTGTCGGAACCGGCTGCTGGGTCGTGCTGCTCATGGGCAACGACAGCGACGATCCGCTGTTCCTGCAGGTGAAGCAGGCACAGACGTCCGTGCTGGCGGCCTACTCCGACTATCGGATGCCCTTCGAGAACGAAGGACGCCGTGTCGTGGTGGGCCAGCGCATGATCCAGGGATCGCCCGACATCTTCCTCGGCTGGGGGCAGCTGAACGACCGGCACTTCTACGTCCGTCAGCTCGCCGACATGAAAGGCGGGATCGAGATGGTCGAAGGAAACACCAAGGGGGTGAAAACCTTCAGCGAATACTGTGCGCTGTGCGGCTGGGCGCTGGCGCTGGCCCATGCGAAGTCGGGCGATGCCGCCGCGATCGCGGGCTATTGCGGCAACAGCACCGCCCTCGACGACGCCCTCGCCCGGTTTTCGCTGGCCTATGCGCGGCAGACCGAGCGGGATCACGAGGCACTCGACAAGGCACGCCGCAGTGGCCGCATCCGTGTCGCCTCCGAAAAACTGACGAAGTAGAATGGCGAAAACCTCGGGGGCTTTCATGAGACGCCGGACTTTACTGTTGGGTATGGCCGCGACGAGCCTTGCCGCAACGGCACGGCCGGGCTTCGCGCAGGGCGACCTCCTGCCCTCATGGAACGACGGACCGACGAAACGCGCGATCCTCGACTTCATCGCGCGCACGACCCTGTCCGGCGGGCGCGACTGGGTGCCGGTTCCCGAGCGCATCGCCTGCTTCGACAACGACGGCACGCTGTGGACCGAGCAGCCCATCTATTTCCAGATCGCCTTCGCGCTCGACCGCGTGAAGGCCCTGGCGCCGCGCCATCCGGAATGGCGCACGCAGGAGCCGTTCAGATCCGTGCTCGCGGACGACCGGGCCGCCCTGGCGGCGCTGGGCGAGAAGGGCTTCATCGAGATCATGGCGGCCACCCATAGCGGGCTGACCACCGAGGCCTTCACCAAGACCGTCCTCGACTGGCTGGCCACCGCGCGCCATCCCCGCTTCAACCGTCCCTATACGGATCTCGTCTATCAGCCGATGATCGAGTTGCTGGCGCTGCTCCGGGCCCATCAGTTCAAGACGTACATCGTCTCCGGCGGCGGCATCGAGTTCATGCGGCCCTGGACGGAACGCGTCTACGGCATCCCGCCGGAACAGGTCGTGGGCTCGTCGGGCGTCACCCGGTACGAACTTCGGCCGGACGGCAGCCCCGTCCTGATGAAGGAACCGAAGGTCATGTTCATCGACGACGGCCCCGGCAAGGCCGTGGGCATCAACCAGTACATCGGCCGTCGCCCTGTCTTCGCCTTCGGCAACTCCGACGGCGACCAGCAGATGCTGGAATGGACGGCGGCCGGCAGCGGCGCCCGTTTCATGGGCCTGGTGCACCATACCGACGCCGTCCGCGAGTATGCCTATGACCGCCCCTCGCTGGTCGGTCAGCTCGACAAGGCCTGGGACGAGGCCCTGCGCCGCAGCTGGACCATCGTCGACATGAAGAACGACTGGAAAGTGATCTATCCGTTCGAGTTGAAGTAACGGAGCGCGGGCACTCCCTGCCGCCACAGGAAGTGCGCGAGATTCTCGAGGGCGACACCCAGCATCACGATCATGAAAGCTCCGATGGGCGCCGCATAGAATCGCGTGGGATAGGCCAAGACGGCCTGCACGAAGAACAGGCCGACAAACGACAGACAGACCAGATTGATGGCGAGACGCATGCCGCACGCCGGCGTGCCACAACTTGCAGCCCGGCCGTTCGAAACAAAATGAACCATCAGGACAAGCGGCAGGAACAGCCAGGGCGGCGGAAAGTAGTCCGGTATCCTGTTCCTCAGGATCGACCAGGATTTCTCCATGTAGATGCGCATCACTTCGATCGGGTCGTCTGCCCATCGCGCGAAGTAGAGCGACCACATCAGCCGGAAGTAATCCTTGGATAGATACTTCACATCAGGCGCCACCCGCGCGGCGGCTTCCCGGCCCACGGCATCGTCATACCGGATGCCGAACTTGTTCGGCACCGTGCCGAGACCGATGTACAGCGTGTGCGCCAGGCCGTGCGTCGCCACCAGTTCCGCCGGCTCCACGGGATGCATCCGGTCTCGAACAGCCACCGTCAGGCGTGCCGCTTGCGATGCCAGCACTGTGACCAGCGCAAGGACGAGCAGGCCAGCGACTCGTCGCTTGTCGGCCCGGGAAGCCACTGCGATCCAGGCAAGGGTGCCCAGGGTAACGACGAGTGTCATCTGGGCGATGGCCTCCCGGACGAGGGAAGCGAAAGCCAGGGTAAGGACGCCCAAAAGGATGAGGCCGGTGCCCGCAACAGGCGGCACCCAGCGCCGCCAGCGCGCAATCAGCGCCAGGGGCAGGATCGGCTGCATGGCCGTAAGCCCGATGAACGCCCAGTGGGGTGACGTCCCGAACCATTCGAGGAAGACATACGGACCTAAGAGCAGCAGCACGACGGCAGACACGTACGATCCGAGCACCATCAGAAGGCCCGCAAGCAGGAGCAGACCGACAAGATTGATGACGAGGTTCAGATGCGCAACGTCGATCACGAGGATGGAGCGATCGGCCGCGAGCGCCCAGAGCGCCAGAACCAGCGCATGGCCCGGATCGTCCGCGAGTGCCCGGTCCGAAATCGGGACCAGCCTGCCCTGCTCGCAGATCACCAGCCAGGCTCCGCTCTCGCGGGCACACTCGGCGCTTTCCAGCCAGACGTTCGTGGCCTTCCAGTCCGAGGCTTCGTCGCCGCGATATCGGGTGGCCGCCTCGAACGACCAGTCGAGCTGCGGCCAGAGCACGAGACCGATGCAGGCGACGAGGCCGAGGGCCTGCAGCACGCGCAGCCAGGGCCGGCTCAAGGTCGGTATTGTGGTTCGATCACTCATTATCATCGCGGGAACGGGCAGGTCCGGGTGTGATATCGGAACCTGTCTGTCGACGCCATGGGGCGGCGTCTCAACGCCGGAAGGGCATCAACAGGAAGTCACGGATGGTGCGCGGCTCGGCAGTATCGTCGAGCCCGACCGCCGGCCATTCATCGGCGCGCGGGAAATAGGCCGTTCCGAACAGCATGTCCCACAGCGGCGTCGAGGTGCCGAAGTTGTGGTTGATATGCTGCGGTTCGCGAGAGTGATGGATGCGATGGAAGCGGTTGTCGCAGACCACGTAACGCAGCGGGCCGATGTTCAGGCGGGCCGATGAGTGGATGAAGTAGGAATGCGTGTTGGCCAGTACGATGACCAGCCACGGCACGGGCCCCGAGGCGACGCCGAGCAGGACCGACAGGGGCATGGTGACGGCGGCGAACTGGAACAGGTCCTCGGCGACATGGTGATAGCTCGCGGTCGCGCTCATCTCGGTGATGGAATGATGGACCTTGTGGAATCGCCACATCCAGCCGAAACGATGCTGCGCGCGATGCATCCAGTAATAGAAGACGTTTCCGACCATCGCGATGCCGAGCGCCGCGATCAGCCATCCCGCGACCTTGAGCGGGAGGGAGTCCGATTCCGTGAGCGGCCGAAGGTCGAGGAAGGCGAGCGGCTTCACGTCGAGGAAGCCAGCGCTGCCCTCCATGGCCTTGAGCACGACGGTGTTGATGGCGATCGCAACCACCAGGAAGGTGGCGGCCCGCCGGTAGGACTGTAGCGAATTGCGGGTGCGCGGCAGCAGCAGCTCGGGCAACAGATAGAGAAAGCAGGCGCCAGCCGGATACATCAGCCGGATGAGCAGCGAGTTCACCAGCCCATAGGCCATCGAGTACGCGTCGGCGATGAACGCAAGCATCGCCCCGTCTTATCGACCTTGGCGATCCCCGCCAAGGCGCACATTTGCAGTGCATGTGAGGACGGCAACCGTGAATAATCGACCGGCATCATGACCGGGCCGAAGACAAAACGCTGGGCGGCGGTTCTCGCCTTCAACCTTGTGGCCATCGCGTTGGTACTGGGCGCCGCGGAACTCGGCGTGCGCCTGCTGGCGGGCGCCGACCGTACCGACCAGGACGACCAGCTCCCGATGTGCCACGCCGACCCGGTCACGATCTGGCGCTACAAGCCGGACGTGCAGCTCAGCTATCGGGCGCCGGAATTCGAGATGCGTATCCGCACCAACGACGAAGGCCTGCGCAGCGGGCCGATACCGGCGGGCCCGGCGCCGACAGTGCTGTTCATCGGCGATTCCTTCACCTTCGGCTGGGGTGTCAGCGAGACCGAGCGCTACACCGACCTGATCGGCAAACAGCTCGGCGGCGTCCGCACCGTCAACGCCGGCCACTGGATGTACACGTTCGACCAGCAGCTCCTCCTGATGCGGCAACTGATCGAGCGGCACCGGCCCGCGGTGGTCGTGCAGGGCTTCTACTGGATGCATGTGCGGTCGCTGTTCAACCACCAGCTGGAACGCAACGCCGACGGCAGCCTGCGGGCGGTGCTGGACCCCAAGATCCATGTCGATCCGCAGGGCGTGCTGAAGTTCCGGTCGGACTGGCTGGAGCGGCCGCCGCTGGGCTCGCAGCTCGTGGCCTTCGTGGCCCGTGCGGTGCTGAACCGCGACCTGCGCGAACGGGCGGCCGACTGGGTCGACTATATGCGGCCCGACTCGACGCGCGACGCAACGCTCTGGGCCGAGACCGACGCGCTGATCGGCGAAACCGCGCGCCTGCTGCGCCAGGCCGGCATCTCCTACGTGCCCTTCCTCATCCCCGCCAGCGTGGAGGTGGGCGGCACGCAGTGGAGCCACCTGGGCTGGATGGGCTCGGCGCCGCCGCCCGGCATCGACGTCACCCTGCCCGCCACGCGGTTCGCGACGATGCTGCGGCGTCACGGCGCCGAGCCGGTCGAGTTGGCTGCCGCGCTGCGCGAGCTTGGCGGCGCGGCACTCTATTTTCCCCAGGACGGACACTGGAACGCGGCGGGACACGCGGCCGCGGGCAGGCTGCTCGCCCCCGCCGTGCGCCGCGCGCTCGCAGGGCCGGGGAACTAGCGTTTTTCCGTCTCGAATTGAGCCACTCACCTCACCCTGAGCAGCCGTGCGAAGCACGGCGTCTCGAAGGATGGGCAACAAGCGAGGTGCGTGTGCCCACCCTTCGAGACGCGGTCCTACGGACCGCTCCTCAGCGGTGAGGCCGTTGTTGAAGCCCGACGTGATTCTATCTTGTCCCGAAGGACGCTAACCGTATTGGCTGCGCAGCGTGCCGATGCCGTCGATGGCGATCTCGACGACGGTGCCGGCCTTCATCGGCAGCACGCCGAGCGACGTGCCGCAGGCGATGACGTCGCCGGGCACCAGCGTCATGTCCTGCGAGATGCGGCTGACCAGCTCGGCGGGCGGGAAGATCATGTCGTCGACCCGGTAGTTCTGCCGCTCGCGTCCGTTCACCAGCGTGCGCACCGTGAGCGACTGCGGGTCGAGGCCGGTCGCGACCACCGGGCCGAACACCCCGAACCCGTCGAAGTTCTTGGCCCGCGTCCATTGCGCGAACGACGGGTCGCGGTTGAGCAGTTCCATCGCCGTGACGTCGTTCACGCAGGTGTAGCCAAGGATATGCGAAGCGGCCTCTTCCACTGACACGCCGGAGCAGGCCTTGCCGATGACGATGCCCAGCTCGCCCTCATAGGCGACGCGGCCGTCATAGGATTTCGGCACCGGAATCGGCTGGCCGTGCGCGGCGAAGCTGTTCGGCGCCTTGAGGAAGGTGAGCGGCTCGGCCGGGATCGCCCAGCCGTTCTTCTCGGCGGCGGCCCGGAAGTTGTTCCACAGCGCCACCATCTTGGTGGGCTCGGTCGGCGTCAGCCAGCGTGCGTCGGCTGCCGCGACCTCTTCGCCGGTCGCCGCGCCGGGCTCGAAGATCGTGCCCTCGTGGAGGCGAATCGTTTCGCCGTCGAGGACGCCGACGCGCGGACGCCCTTCATGCTCGATGCGCGCCCGGAGCGTCATGTCGCGTCGGCGATGCGCTTGCCGGTCTGGGAGTCGAACAGGTGGATATGCTCTGGTCCGGCCTTGAAGCGGCGCTTCTCGCCAGGCTTCGCCAGGACGTGGCCGCCCTGCCGCACCGTGACGACCTCGCGCGCCTCGCCGAACCGGCCGTGCAGCAGCGTGTCGGCGCCCAGCGGCTCGGCCAGCTCGATCTCGAACTCAAGAGGGCCGTCCGCCGCCGGATGCAGGTGCTCGGGCCGGATGCCGACCGCGACGGGCGTGCCGTCGGCGGCCGTGGTGGCAAGGGCGATCGGCAGTGTCACATGCACCGCGCCGGTGCCGGCGAGTTCGATGGCCCGGCTTCCCGCGGAGACCTTGCCGGCCAGGAAGTTCATCGCCGGCGAGCCGATGAAGCCCGCCACGAAGACAGAGGCCGGCCGCTCGTAGACGTCCATCGGCGTGCCGATCTGGTCGGCGACGCCGGCGTTCATGACGATCAGTCGGTCGGCGAGCGTCATCGCCTCGACCTGGTCGTGCGTCACGTAGATCGAGGTGACGTCCAGTTCTCGTTGAAGCCGCTTGATCTCGAGCCGCATCTGAACACGCAACTTGGCGTCGAGGTTGGAGAGCGGCTCGTCGAACAGGAAGACCGCCGGTTCGCGCACGATGGCGCGGCCCATGGCGACGCGCTGGCGCTGGCCTCCCGAGAGCTGGCGCGGCCTTCTCTGCAGGAAAGTTCCCAGTTCGAGGATCTTCGCGGCCTTCTGCACCCGCTGGTCGATCTCGGCCTTGGACAGGCCGCGGATCTTCAGGCCATAGGCCATGTTCTCGTAAACGCTGAAATGCGGGTAGAGCGCGTAGTTCTGGAACACCATCGCGATGTCGCGATCCTTGGGTTCCAGCTCGTTCACGACGCGGTCGCCGATGGCGATCGTGCCGCCGGTGATGCGCTCCAGGCCCGCCACCATGCGCAGCAGGGTGGACTTGCCGCAGCCGGAGGGGCCGACGATGACGATGAACTCGCCATCGGCGACCTCGATGTCGACGCCGTGGATGACCTCGAGCTTGTCGTAGCTCTTCCTCACGCCGCGCAGGTGGACTTGCGCCATGGCCCTACTTCTCCGTCTCGACAAGGCCGCGCACGAACTGGCGCTGCATGAATACGACCACCAGGACCGGCGGCAGCATGGCGAGCATCGCCATGGCCATCAGCAGGTTCCAGCTCGGCACCGAATCGACCACGTTGGCCTGCCGCGAGACGGTCATGACCACGGTGTAATAACTTTCCTTGGTCGTGATCAGCAGCGGCCAGAGATACTGGTTCCAGCCGTAGATGAACTGGATCACGAACAGCGCCGCGATCGAGGTCCGGCTCATCGGCAGCAGGATGTCCCAGAAGAAGCGCATGGGCGAGGCCCCGTCGACTCGCGCGGCCTCGGTAAGCTCGTCCGGCACGCTCAGGAAGAACTGGCGGAACAGGAACGTCGCCGTTGCCGAGGCGATCAGCGGAATGATGAGGCCCGAATAGGAATCGAGCATGCCGAGCGAGGCGACGACCCCATAGGTCGGCACGATGCGCACTTCAACGGGCAGCATGAGGGTGACGAAGATCGCCCAGAAGAAATACATCCGGCCGGGGAAACGGAAATAGACGATGGCGAAGGCCGAGATGATGGAGATGGCGATCTTCCCGATGGCCACGCCCAGCGCCATGATCAGGCTGTTGGTCAGCGTCATCATCACGGGCGTGCTGCCGACCCGGCCATAGCCCTCGGTCAGGACCTTTGTGTAGTTCTCGATCAGATGGGGGCCGGGCAGCAGCGGGATCGGCGACTGCAGCATGGTCTGCTGGCTGTGCGTCGAGGCGACGAAGGTCATCCACACCGGAAAGGCGATGACCGCCAGGCCGACAAGGACGATGAAGTGGCTCAGCATCGTGAGGAAGGGCCGGTTCTCTACCATGTGAGTATGGGCATCAGTAGTGCACCCGACGCTCGATGAAGCGGAACTGCACGAAAGTGAGCGCGATGACCACGACCATCAGGATCACCGACTGCGCCGAGGAACCGCCGAGATCCTGGCCGCGGAAGCCGTCGTTGAAGACCTTGAACACCAGGATTTCCGTGGACTTGCCCGGTCCGCCCTTGGTCAGCGAATCGACGACGCCGAAGGTGCCGAAGAAGGCATAGATGATGTTGACGACGAGAAGGAAGAAGCCGACCGGCGACAGCAGCGGGAAGATGATGTCCCAGAAGCGCCGGCCGGGGCCCGCGCCATCGATCGCCGCTGCCTCGATCAGCGACTTCGGGATCGACTGCAGCCCGGCCAGGAAGAACAGGAAATTGTAGCTGATCTGGTTCCACACCGCGGCGATGACCACCAGCAGGAGCGCCTGGTTGCCGTTGATCACGTAGTTGAATTCGATGCCGATGCCCTGGAGCATCCAGGCGACGATGCCGACCGAGGGATTGAACAGGAACCCCCACAGGACGCCGGCGACGGCCGGCGCCACCGCATAGGGCCAGACGAGAAAGGCCTTGTAGCCGCTGGCGCCGCGGACGACCCGGTCCGCCATCACCGCCAGCAGCAACGAGAGCGCGAGCCCGATGGCAGCGACCAGGAAGCTGAACACGATGGTCAGCCGCGCGGAGTGGTAGTAGCCCGGATCGTTGAAGAGGTGGATGAAGTTGTCGAGGAAGACGAACTTGGTGTTGCCGCCGAAGGCGTCCTCGATCAGCACCGACTGGTAGATCGCCTGGCCGGACGGCCAGAAGAAGAAGACCAGCGTGATGAGGATCTGCGGTCCCACCAGAAGGTAGGGCAGCCAACGCTCGTTGAAGGTGACGCGCTTTTCCATGGCTCAGAGACGCGCCCCGCTTTCAAATCTCCTCTCCCCCGCTAGGGGGAGAGGCTGGGTGAGGGGGCGACGCACTTCCTGTACCCCCCTCACCTAACCTCTCCCCCTGACGGGGGAGAGGAACATGAAGAAGTTCACAGACAAGGCCAACCCTACTTGTTGGCCGCTTCGAAGCGCTTGAGCTGCTCGTTGCCCGCCTTCACGGCGTCGTCGAGCGCGGTCTTGGCGTCCTTCTTGCCCGACCACACGTTCTCGAGCTCGCCGTCGACGATGTCGCGGATCTGCACGAAGTTGCCGATGCGCAGGCCCTTCGAGTTGGCCGTCGGCGGATTGAGCGTCAGCTCCTGGACGGCCACCTCGCGACCCGGAAACTTCTTGTAGAAGCCTTCCTTTTCAGTCGCTTCGGCGGCGGCGGTCGTGATCGGCACGTAACCCGTCTCCTGATGCCACTTCGCCTGCACCGGGGTGCTGGCGAGATAGTTCATGAACTTGGCGACGCCCTTGTATTCGGCCGCCGGACGGCCCTGCAGCACCCACAGGGTGGCGCCGCCGATGATCGAGTTCTGCGGCTTGGGCGCAACGTCGGGCGAGTAGGGCATCATGCCGATGCCGAACTTGGACGCACCGCCCAGCGCCTTCTCGATACCCGCCGCAGAGCCCGACGAGGCGATGTGGAAGACGCAGTCGCCGGCGGTGAACAGCGCCGTCGACTTACCCTCGCGGCCGCCATAGACGAAGGTCTTGTCCTTGCCCCAGTCGGCCAGCATCTGGATGAACTTGACGCGCGGAGCGTCGTTGAACTTCAGCTCGATGTCGGTGCCGCCGAAGCCGTTGTCCTTGGTCGCGTAGGGCAGGTTGTGCCAGGCGCCGTAGTTCTCGATCATCGTCCAGGTCTGCCACTGCGGGGTGAAGCCGCACTTGGCGCCGGCCGCAACGGCCTTCTTCGCCATCTCGCCCAGCTCCGGCCAGGTCTTCGGCGGCTTGTTCGGGTCGAGACCCGCCTTCTGCAGCAGCTCCTTGTTCCAGTAGAGCACCGGCGTCGAGGAGTTGAACGGCATCGACAGCAGCTTGCCGTCCGGTGTGGAGTAATAGCCATAGACCGGGCCGATATAGGCCTTGGGGTCGAACGGCTCCTTGGCGTCGGCCATGAGCTGGTAGACCGGATAGACGGCGCCCTTGGCGGCCATCATGTTCGCGGTGCCGACCTCGAACACCTGCACGATGTGCGGCGCCTGCTTGGCGCGGAAAGCCGCGATCGCCGCCGTCAGGGTCTCGGTATAGGAGCCCTTGTAGACCGGGTTCACCTTGTACTCGGTCTGGGACTTGTTGAAGCCGTCGGCCAGTGCGTTGACCGTATCGCCCAGATTGCCGCCCATGGCGTGCCAGAACTGGATTTCGGTCTGCGCCAGGGCTCCCTGTGCGCTTACCAGAACCGCCGCAGCCGCGACGGACGAAAGCAGAATCCGTGTCATATCGAACAAACCTCCCGATGAAACTCCGCCGTTGTATCGGCGGGCGGCAAGACTGCCGTGTGTCTTATTTGTTTCAGTCTGATGACAGAACACCAAGACTGCGCACCGAGCGCAACCCCCAAATGGTCGGACCTAGGCGAGGGCGGCCAGGATCACGTCCGGCGCGTCGCTGATGACGCACTGCACGCCCATGCCGACAAGCGCACGCGCCACGTCCCCGTCGTTGATCGTGTAGACGCTGAGCAGGTAGCCGGCCTTGCGGATCTCGACCGCCCGCACGGCGGTCAGCCGCTTTCCGTTGGTGTTGATGCCGACCGCCGACACCGCCTCGGCCCGGACCTGCCAGTCGTCCTTCACCTCGTCGATCAGCAGGGCGCGCGCGAACTCGGGCGCCGTCTCGCGGGCGGCGGCGAGCGAGGCGTCCCTGAAGCTCGACAGGAGCGGCGCCGGCAGCTTTGCCGGCCACAGCTTGCGAAGGGTCGCGACCGTGACGCGCGCCGTCTCGGCCTCGCGGCCCTCGCACGGCTTGATCTCGACGTTGCAGCCGAGGCCCAATTCGGCAAAGCAGGCGATCGCCTGCTCGAAGGTCGGCACCGACGGCGGCAATTCCGCCGCGGTCATCTCCGAGGCGAGCCGGTCGACCCCGGTCGTCCGCTTGAGCGACGAATCGTGCATGACGATGGGCACGCCCTCCTTCGTCAGCTTGACGTCGATCTCGACCCAGGTGGCCCCCCGGCGATGAGCCTCGCGGAAGGAATCCAGCGTATTTTCCGGCGCATAGGCCATGGCCCCGCGATGACCGACGACTTTAGGCAGTTGCAGCATTTGGGAATCCGAAGCTAACTCGGCTGTCGCAATAGCCGAATGTCCACTCCCTGTCCCGCCCGATCCGCATGACCACTTTTCCCGACAAGTTCCGACTGGATGGCCGTACCGCGCTCGTCACCGGCTCGGCCCGCGGCCTGGGCTGGGAAATGGCCAAGGGACTGGCCGAGGCCGGCGCCCGCGTGCTGCTGCACGGCCGCTCGCACGCGCGCCTGGCGCCGCGGCTGGCCGAACTGCGGGCGGCCGGGCGGGCAACCGACGGCGTTGTGTTCGAGATGGCCGACCGCACGGCCATGCAACTGGCACTCGCCGGCGCCGGCCCCATCGACATCCTGATCCACAACGTCGGCGAGCGGGACCGCCGTCCCTTCTCCCAGATCGACACCAACGATTTCGCCCGGCTGGTCGACACCGACCTGTCGGCCGGACAGGCGCTGATCCGGCTGGTCGTACCGGGCATGGTCGACCGGGGCTGGGGCAGGCTGATCCTCGTGACGTCGATCGCCGCCACACTCGCGGCGCCCGGCGCCTCGTCCTACATCGCGGCCAAGGCGGGACTTGCCGGCCTGGCCCGCGCCCTCGCGGCCGAGCTCGGCGACAAGGGCATCACCTCGAACACGATCTCCCCGGGCTTCTTCGCCACCGAGACCAACGAGGCGCTGATCGCCTCGACCGCCGGGGAACGCATGCGCCTGCGTTGTCCGGCCAGGCGCTGGGCCGATCCCTCCGAGATCGCGGGCGCCGCGATCTTCCTCGCCTCCCCTGCCGCGAGCTACGTCAACGGACACACGCTCACCGTCGACGGCGGCGTCACAGCAACCTACATGGTCTGATGAAGATTCGCGATCTCCTTGCCGGCGCACTGACGCTCGGCCTCGCACTGCCGGCATTCGCGGCCGGCACCGATGCGCCGGCGATCGACGGACGCCATCTCGGTCTCACCTGGCTGATCCCGTTCGTCGGAATCCTGCTGTCGATCGCCATCCTGCCGCTGGCGGCGCCGAGCTTCTGGCATCACCATTTCGGCAAGGTGTCCGCAGTCTGGGCGGCCCTGATCGTCATTCCCTTCGCCATGATCCATGGCGTGCCCAGCGCCGTCTACGAGATCATCCACCTGCTGCTGCTCGACTACATTCCCTTCATCGTGCTGCTGCTGGCGCTGTTCACCGTGACCGGCGGCATCCACATCAAGGGCAACCTGCACGGCTCGCCGTCGATGAACACGGCCCTGCTGGCGATCGGGACCGTGCTCGCGGGCTGGATGGGCACGACCGGCGCCTCGATGCTGCTGATCCGTCCGATGATCCGCGCCAACGACGACCGGCGGCACAAGATCCACGTCTTCGTGTTCTTCATCTTCCTGGTGTCGAACATCGGCGGCGCGCTGACGCCGCTCGGCGATCCGCCGCTGTTCCTCGGCTTCCTGAAAGGCGTCAGCTTTTTCTGGACGACGACTCATCTGTTCAGCGAGATGCTGGTCTGCGCCATCGTGCTTCTGGCGCTGTTTTACGCGATCGACAGCTACTGGTACCGCAAGGAAGGCCGACCCCGACGCGACCCCACCCCGGAAACGCCGGTGCGGATCGAGGGTGGCATCAACATTATCCTGCTTGCGATGATCGTGGGCGCCGTGCTGACAAGCGGGACCTGGAATCCCGACATCCATTTCACGGTCTTTCACGTCACGCTCGAATTGCAGAACGTCCTGCGCGACCTGGCCCTGGTGGCGATCTGCTTCCTGTCGCTGCGCCTGACCTCGCGGAAGTCCCGCAGCGACAACGGTTTCAGCTGGGGCCCCATGCTGGAAGTCGCCAAGCTGTTCGCCGGCATCTTCATCACCATCGCGCCGGCGATCGCCATCCTCAAGGCCGGCAAAGACGGGGCGCTGGCGCCGCTGGTGGCGCTGGTGACGAACCCCGACGGGCAACCCAACGACATCTGGTACTTCTGGCTGACGGGCATCCTCTCCAGCTTCCTCGACAATGCGCCAACCTATCTCGTCTTCTTCAACCTGGCGGGCGGCGATGCCGGGGTGCTGATGGGCGCCCTCGCCAGCACGCTGGCGGCGATTTCCTGCGGGGCGGTGTTCATGGGCGCCAACAGCTATATCGGCAATGCGCCCAACTTCATGGTCAAGGCGGTCGTCGAGGAAGCCGGCATCCGCATGCCGAGCTTCTTCGGCTACATGGCCTGGTCCAGTGCCATCCTCCTGCCGCTCTTCGTGGTGCTGACCTTTGTCTTCTTCCGCTGAACTGCTGAAGCACCTCTCGGCCCCGGAGATCGCCGAGCGTCTCGCCACGGAACCGGCCCGCATGGCGCAGCTGGCGAAGCTGCTGCTCTCCGGCGGCGAGATGCAGCGTGCCGTCGATCTCGCGAACAGGGCCCGTGAACTCGCACCCGACGATCCCGAAGTCGAACGGATCGTGAAGCTCGTCCTCAGTCGAAGCGTGCCGGAATGGCACCGCGCGATCCTGGCCGACGAGGTCCGGAACGCTGCCTACGATGCGGCGCTGCGACGAGCCGTGCGCGCCGGCTCGCGGGTCCTCGACATCGGCGCAGGCTCGGGCCTCCTCGCGATGATGGCCGCACGCGCCGGCGCCACCACGGTCGTAAGCTGCGAGATGAACAGGGCCATGGCCGGCGTGGCGGCCGAAATCGTCGAGCACAACGGCTACGCCGATCGCATCAGCATCGTCGGCAAGCATTCCCGTCAGCTCGCGGTCGGCGCCGACCTGGCCGAGCCCGCCGACATCCTTGTCTCGGAGATCGTCACCAACGACCTGCTGGGCGAAGACGTCCTGGGATGCATGGAAGACGCCGTCGGCCGACTGACGCGGCCGGATGCCACGATCATTCCCTCGCATGGCGCCGTCCGCATCGCCCTGGCGTACTACGGCAAACTCGCCAAGCGGCAACTCGCGTCGGTCCAGGGGTTCGATCTGTCACCGATGAATGTCTTCGACGGGCGGATCGATCTCGCGGCCGGCAACGAGACGCTCGAACTCAGGAGCGAGCCCGCCGATCTCTTCGCCTTCGACTTCGGGTCCGGCGGACCCTTCGACAACCATCGGGCGTCTGTCGCGCTGACCAGCTCGGGCGGTGCCGTGAACGGCATCGTCCAGTGGATCTGGCTTCGCATGGATGCCGACGGGGTCTACGAGAACAGACCCTCTCCGGGGGCTTCCTCATGCTGGGGCGTGATGTTCCAGCCCCTGCCCGCCCCCCTCGAGATGCGGCCGGGCGAAACGCTGACCGTGCAGGGAGCCCGCGACAGGACCGCACTGTGGATGTGGGTCGCGTAGGGCCGCGCGAATTCCACAGAAATTCATCCGTGATCTCAAGGGGATAGCGGACAAGAAGAGGCGCTGCTTTTGCTCTAGACTGCGTTCCTCCTCCTTCCCCTTCCCGGCGTCCTTCGAGTCGGGGAGCCAAGTCTCCGGCGAAAAGCTGTAGAACGCCCCGTGGCCCACGCCGTAAGCGCCTCCTTCCAACGTTCAAGCCGCATGTCGCCCGTCGCGCTCGCGCTGGCGATCCTGCTGCATGTGCTCGTGGTCGCGGTGTTGTGGTGGCTGTCGCAACAGAAGCCTCCGACGCCGCCGGTCGAGGAGGCGATCAACGTCACCTTCGAGGAGCCGAAGCCGCCCGAACCGCCGCCGCCGCCTCCGCAACCCCAGCCGCCCGCGGCACAGCCGCAGCAGGTCCCGCTTCCGCAGACCCTGCCGCCCAACTTCCCGGTCATCCGCCCGCCGGCGCCCGTCACGGCGGACAAGCCGACCCAGGTGCCGCCCACCGACCAGGTGTCGAAGGAAGCGTTGGCGCCACCGCCGCCGCCGGAGAGCAAGGAAGAGACGATGCTCCGGCCGGAGCCGGAAGTCGCGGCGCCCCCGCCGACACCTACGCAGCCGACGCCGCCGGTCGAGGCGCGGGTCCAGCCGCCGCCTGTGCCGACCCCGGCGCCCCAGCCGGCGCCGGCCGACAAGCCCCCGCCGGAGCCCCCGACCGAGCAGGGGCTGAAGAAGGCCCCGACGCCGCCACCGCCGCCCGCGCCGCAGCCCCAGCCGCCGAAGCAGGCCGAACCCGAGCCGACGCCCAAGCCGATGCCGCAGCAGCAGGCGCTCGCAACGCCGCCGCGACCGCCGCCGCCGGCACCGAAGCCCGAGCTGAAGCCGTCGCCGCTGTCGACCGCGCCGGCGAAGCGGCCGCCGTCCGGATCCACGGCCGAGCCGCCCTCGCAGCACACCTTCGTCAATCCCGCGGACGCCTATGCGCGCGCCCGCGTCGCGGACAATTACCTGGCCCAGGTCCTGCGCAAGATCGTGGGCTTCCGCTACCAGTCGAACACCCAGAAGCGTCAGGGCGTGACCGTCGTGCGGATCGTCATCGCCCGCGACGGGCGCCTGCTCGACGCGACCGTCATCAGTTCGAGCGGCGAACCGGAGTTCGACAACGGCGTGCTGGCCGGCGTGCGCGCCGGCGCGCCCTACACGCCGCTGCCGGACAACATCAAGGGCGCCAGCGCCCCCTTCGACCTGCCGCTGGTTTCGATCCGGCGTTAGCCAGGGACGGGCTCACCGCTCGTATCCCATCAGCTCGAACGTCTCGCGGCACGATTCGTAGATCGCCTTCTTCTGCCGGTCGTTCAGGATTTCCGCCGCAGGCCGGCGGTCGGCGCGCTGCACCGTCTTCGCCCGCGGCAGCGGGCCGTCGAACCGCAGCCCGGACTTCGCCAGCACGGCCTGGAACGACCCGGGCAGGTCCTCCTGCCGGATGATCTCGTCGAGGGCGATCTTGCCGTCGATCGTGTAGAGATCGCGATTGTCGATCTCTTCGTTTGCGATCAGGTCCTCTAGGACCGGCTGGAAGTCGCCGGCGGGCCGCCCCATGAACCACATCTTGAAGTAGGCCTGCGAGACCGCCTTCTCGTAGGGGTGCCGTTCGATCGTCCACTTGTGGGCCTTCCGCCAGAACGCCTCGCCGAGCATCCGGCGCGCCAGGCTTGCCGGCATGTGGTTGTAGTATTCGTTGTCCGCGTGCCGCCCCTTCATCATCTCCCGGTAGTCCGCCTCGTCGCCGCGATCGAGGATGCCCTCGGGGGCGTTCGCCGGTCCGGGCCCGATGCGGAAATTCTGCGGCCCCCTCCAGCCGTGCGCCTGGCGGATCTTCTCGTCGTCGGGATGGATCGGCGTGATGATGTCGGCCGCGCCGCAGAGGCTGCTGAGCACCAGTTCGATGGCCGTGCCGGCGGTCTTCCGGGTCTTGATGAAGATGAACTGGTGTTCGAATGATGCGATCATGCCAGGCATGCTCCTCTGCTCGTCTTCCGCCTGCCGCGCGAGGTCCGGGCTGATCCGGACCTGGGCTTTCCTGCTGGCGAAGCTCAGCCTGTTCCTGGTCGCGACGCAAGCCATGGCGCAAGCGAGCGTGGAAAACCTGCAGAACACCTCGAACGATCCGCTGACGCCCAAGATGGCGTTCGAGTTCCACAACTACGCCCAGCCCGTGCTCACGGATCGGCCGGCGAGCGGGGCCGACCAGGGATACTTCCGCTTCGTCCTGCCGCACGCCTCGTTCGGCGTCGACCAGATGATGCGCGCGTCGATGCCCGTGGTGGCCAGCTCGTGGGATCCGGAGAGGGCGGTGAACGGCGTGGGCGACTTCACGATCTTCAACCTGGCCGTCCACTATTTCGGCACCGTGAAGACGGGCATCGGCCCGCTGCTGGTCGTGCCGACGGCGAGTTCTCCCGCTCTCGGCACCGGGAAATGGCAGGCCGGCGTGGAGGCGGTCGTGAGCGCGCCCCATTCGTGGGGCCTGACGACGATCCTCGCCTCGTGGCAGCAGACCCTCGACGGCAGCCTGCAGACCGTGACGGCACAGCCGCTGCTGTTCTTCAACCTTCCCGACCGGTTCTATCTGCGCTCGACGGGGATCGCGTCGTTCGCCCTCGGCAAGAACGCCGTGGTGCCGGTCGGGCTGGGACTGGGACGCGTGTTCGAGCTTCCCAATGGCGCCAGCCTCAACACCTTCGTCGAGCCGCAATATTCGGTGATCCAGAATGGCCCGGGCGTGGCGGCTTTCCAGGTCTTCGCCGGTGTCGTCATCCAGCTTCCCGTCCGGTTTCGCTGACGGCCAGGCCGCGTCAGCGTCGCCCGCGATACAAGGCGCATCGAGCCTTCACCGACGCCTTTCGGGAAGCAGCATGAACAGGCCCGCGCCGCCCGCCATGATCGCCAGGACGAACCAGGTCAGCGCGTAGATCAGGTGATGATTGGTGAACGCGACGACCGTCAGTCCGCCCCGGGGACCGCCCGGCGCGTCGGACGATGCGTCGGCATCGACGAAGTACGGCGCGACATCGGCCAGCCCGCGGGCCGCCGCGATGGCCGTGACGTCGCGCGAGTACCAGCGTCCCGCCGCGGGATCGTTGCGGCGCAGGAATCCGCCGCCGGGTTCGGTGATGCGCAGCAGCCCCGTCACCTGGGTTTCTTGCGCGGGATTGCCGGCCGCGGACCCGCCGGGATCGCGGCGGTCGCCGGCGACGAAGCCGCGATTGACGAGAACCGTCGTGCCTTGCAGCGTGACCATCGGCGTCAGCACCCAGTAGCCGGCGCCGAGTTCGGTCACGGCCTGCACGAGAGTCTCGCTGTCGTGCAGATACCGGCCCGAGAGGCGGACCCGATGATAGGCGTACCCGGCCGCATCGACGGACGGCCACGCCTCGGGCCCGGGCACCGGCGCTGGCTCGGCGTGGATGCGCCGCTCGACCCGGTCGATCAGTTCCAGCTTCCAGGCACGACGCTCGAGCTGCCACACGCCCAGCGCCGCGAAGCCCGCCATTCCCCCGAGCGCCAGCACGACGAGGATGCCCCGGCCGAACCACGAGCGAAGCGGACCGGCCCTCAAGGCAACGGGCTCGAGTCACGGATGGGGATCATCGGCGGCGGCGCTTGTGACCGACCGGACGCGTCCGGAGGATTTCTCCCGGGTTCGCTCTGCCTCTCACACCACCGGGAAGTTCTTGAACTGCCACGGGTCGGATTTGTCGAGGTCCTCGGGGAAGAGTTCGCCGCGGCCCTGCAGCGGGGTCCAGTCGCTGTACTTGCCGACGACTGGGCCGAGATAGGGCATGCAGATCTCGAGGTTGCGCTGGAAGTCCATCTCGTCGGCCTCGACGATGCCCGAGAGCACCGGCGCCACGACCTGCAATGTCTTCATCTTTCTGCTGCATGACGAAGCGCGATTTGCAACTGCTTGTCGTCGTCTGACTCGGTCAGGGTGATCTTACTGGCCGCCATGACCATTGCGATCCTCTTGGCATGCTTGGCAAACCAGGCGCGACGATACAGCGGCGTCATGTTGAGCACGGTGGCCGTACTCAGGGCGAAGGAGAAGATGCCCGAGATCGCAATGAACACCGCCAGCAACTTCCACCCTTCCGAAGCGATATCAGAAAGAATGCCGATGGTCGTGTAACAACTTCCCGCAAACAGGAGAGCCCTTGTTGGCGAGCCAACCACATCGAACAGCTGCAACAGGATTGCCCAGATCACAATCGCTCCCAACTGCACCAGTGCGAGAAGCACCACGGAAACGAAGAAATTTGCGAACACCCTATTGTATTTGTGATTGACCAGGTTCCGACGACTGGCCAGCTCGAAGCGCAGCGATATGCGGCGAATAGAGAATGCATTCAGTCCCAGAATGGCAATCAGGCCGACGAGGCCGAGGCTCGTCGTCCGTAGTATCTCGACCAACGATTCCTCAGGCAACATTACGAGCGTCTCCTCGCAAACACTTGAAGTTGAAAAGCCAGCTGAACGAGAGGCTTTGCCACGCTTTGGGTTGCTCAATAAATCCCGGCCGAACGCCAGCGCCATTCGAAAGGCGGCTCTCTCCTTGTATACTTCGCCAGGATGATGCTCACACCCTTCATCCGGGCCCGTCTGGACGACGATCCAGACAGCTTCTCATTCTCGAACCAAGAACAGCGAGAATTCTCTTCGCGATCCTCTGGCGTTAACCGGCTTTGGGTGTCCGGAGCTTGTAGCCACTGTCGATCACCGAACCCGGAAGGGGTTGGCTCTCCTCGTTCGGGATCATCACTTCGACATAGCAGGCGCCCGGATGCGACTCGATCTTCTCAAGCACCGCATCCAAATCGGCCACGGTTTCGACCTTCGCGATCAACCAGCCCTTGCATCCGAAGGCCTGGGGCAACAGGTGGTAGTTCACCGGCGCGAGATCGTCATAGGCATGGCCTCGCTCGCTGATTACGTCCTCGACGCCGTAGATGCCATTGTTGAGCACGAAAATGACCGGCTTGATTCCATAGCGCCCCATGACGCCGATTTCGTTCAGCGTCAGTTGGTGCGAGCCATCGCCGGTCACGAGCCAGGTGCGCCCTGACTGCTTGCCCATCGCCACGCCAAGGCAGGCCGGCGTTCCCCAGCCAATCGAACCCCATAGGCCCTGCCCCTCGGCGGTCACGCCTTCCGGGAGCAGCATCTTGTTGAGATGCGTCATACAGGTTCCGGTTTCGACGACGACCGTGTCCCCTTTACGGAGACGCCGCTGCAGGCGCGGATAGAAGGACGTGGAGGAGAGCTTGTCACTTGCAGCTCCCGCCAGCGGGAACTTTTCCACGTTCAGGGCGCCACTCTCTTTTCGCGTCGGCACTTTCTTGACGAGCACAGCCAGAACGTCATCGATCGCCGCATTCAGGAAGACCTTGCTTCCGGCTTTGACCCAGTTGTCCTGGATGGAGATCACCCGATCCGCGTTCGGCATGTCCGTCCACAGCCCGGTATTCAACTCCGTGAGAACCATGCCGCCGATATCGAGCAGCAGGTCCGCGTCGCGCACGAAATCGCAAACCTCCTGCGAGCTCGACCATCCGCCCGCGTAGAGGCCGCTATACTGCTGCATCGCCTCGTCGATGGTTCCCTTGTCGTTCGGCATGATGACGACCGGAAGGTTCGATTTGCGAATGAACTCCATGGCTTGATCCCGCAGGCCGTAACGTGCCACGAGGGCCGTGACGACCGCGACGGGCTTACGTGCCGCCGCGAGACGCGACAGGATGGTTTCGACGGCAGCGTCGAGCTCGACGTCAACACTGCGCTGGCGCTTGATCTCGGCGAGAGGCTTCCCCTTTACGGGCTGGCCGACAACCGGCATGCCGCCGTGCACTTCCGAAATCACGATGTAAGCAGGCATGCTCTGGCGCAAAGCTTCGCGGATCACCCGTTCCATCTCGTCGATGCAGTTGTCGGGATCCAGCACCGCACTCACGCAGCATGCCGCACCGGAGATGGCCTGGAATCGATCGTAGACGGTATCGCCAAGGTTGTGGTGGGTCACCAAGCCGAGCCGCTGGATGCGTTCACTCGGCATCCCGACAAGGTGAAATACGGGAACTCGGTGCGCTTTACACCCCATTACACCATTGATGGCCGACAGCTCCCCGACCCCGTAGGTCGTCGACAGCATGGCCGCCCCCCGCACTCGGGCATAGCCGTCGGCAGCGTAGGACGCATTCAGCTCGTTTGCACAAGCTACCCAGCTGAGGCCCGGCACTTGTTCCGCAGCATCGTCAATCGCGAACGCATAGTCGCCTGGAACGCCAAAAATGCGATCTATGCCGAGCTGTGCGAGGCGCGCGAGCGCATACTGAGCAACGGTTGGCTGCGTCATTTCAAACTCCCAAGTGCGATTGACGGGCTTCGATCAGCATGTCTCAACACAGAATCAACTATGCTGATACGTACGCAAACTCGCGGGTTCGAGGCTTTGGCAGGCCCCGAGAATATTGGCGATCTTGTATCTCTACGACGTAAAAAGAGAAAGCCGCCAATACCCCGATACGGTCGCATTCTGCGCGGGCGCGAGCCGGTATGACTCGCATCTCCAACCCAAGCGAACTCTGCGCACCGTCGTGCTGGCCCAACCAGCTAGCGCCGAGCCTCACGAAGTCCACCATGTAACAGCAGCAACGAAGCATACGGCGGCGAGAAGGCTTCGGGCCAGCTTGCGCATCCCAAACTCAGGCAAACCCTACGCGTCGTTCGTTCCCATGTGGAAACGACCAATAAAGCAATGACTGATCAAACCACCCGGAAGTTTTTGAACTGCCAGGGATCGGATTTGTCGAGGTCCTCGGGGAAGAGTTCGCCGCGGCCCTGCAGCGGGGTCCAGTCGCTGTACTTGCCGACGACCGGGCCGAGATAGGGCATGCAGATCTCGAGGTTGCGCTGGAAGTCCATCTCGTCGGCCTCGACGATGCCCTCGTTGGGGTTCTCCAGCGCCCAGATGATGCCCGAGAGCACCGGCGCCACGACCTGGATCGAGGTCGCGTTGTTGTAGGGCACGAGCTTGCGCGCTTCGTCGATGTCGATCTGCGAGCCGTACCAGTAGGCGCCCTTCTTGTGGCCCATCAGCAGCACGCCGAGCTCGTCGCGGCCCGACGTCACCTCGTCGACGATCAGGCGCTGGCGCTTCTGCTGCTTCAGGTTCTTTCCCGCCAGTTCATGCATCGACATGATCGCCTGGTCGCACGGGTGATAGGCGTAGTGCACGGTCGGGCGATAGACCGCTTTCTTGCCGTCGTGCACGGTCAGGTAGTCGGCGATCGAGATCGATTCGTTGTGCGTGATGATGTAGCCGTGGAACGGCCCCTCGATGGGAGTCCAGGTGCGCACCTGGGTGAGCAGGCCCGGACGGTTCAGGTAGATCGCCGCATCGCAGCCGAACGTGTGGCGCTTGCCGTCGGGCGGCAGCGTCTTCTCATGCGTGCCCCAGCCCATCTCGGCGGGCTGGCCGCCCTCGGAGACGAAGCCGTCGATCGACCAGGTGTTGACGAACTCGCCCACTTCCTTCGGCTTGGGCGAGACCTGCGTGTCGCGCTCGGCGATGTGGATCACCTTCACGCCCAGGCGCTGGGCGAGCTTGCCCCAGCCCTCGCGCGTGGTCGGCACAGCCGTCTTCACGCCGGTGTCGCGTGCCAGGTTTACCAGCGCCTGCTTGGCGAAGTGCGAGACCAGTCCCGGGTTGGCGCCGTGCGCGACCACGGCCGTCGTCCCGCCCTTGTGGCGCGACTTCAGCTTCAGCATCGTGTCCCGCAGCGCATAGTTCGAGCGCCGCGAGACCGAGAGGTTGGGGTCGGAGTAGCCACCCGGCCACGGCTCGATGCAGGTGTCGAGGTAGAGGACGCCCTTCTTCTGGCAGAGCTCGATCAGCGCCGTCGAGGCGACCTCGACCGAGAGGTTGACCAGGAAGTCGCCCTGGCCCAGCCGGTTGTCCAGGGTCGAGCGCAGGTTCGATTCGGTGAGGCGCTTCTCGACGAACTCGATACCGAAGCGCTCGGCCTCCTTCTCGCCGCCGCGCATGTCGTCGGTGATGATGGTGATCTGTTCGGGCTTGATGTTGATGTGGCGCAGGATCAGCGGCAGCACGCCCTGGCCGATCGAGCCGAAGCCCACCATGACCATGCGGCCGTGGAAATCGAGGTACTTTTTAGCGGAGGCCTTGCGAGCAGTCTTTTTCGCCATTTCAGCGTCCCCGTTCCTTTCGCGAGCCGTCAGTAAAAACAGCAACGGGGCCTTTCTCAAGGCCCCGTCGTTCCGTACGCCCGAATTGTGTCAGTTCAGATGCAGACCGCCCTGAGCGGCGCGAAGCCGTTGAACGCGACCGAGGAGTAGGTCGTCGTGTAGGCGCCGGTCGAGAGGATCTCGACCTTGTCGCCCGGCTTGAGGGACAGAGGCATTTTGTACTCCGTCTTCTCATAGAGGATGTCGGCAGAGTCGCAGGTCGGACCCGCGAGCACCACGGGACCCATGCGCGTGCCCTCGCCCGACGTGCGCAGCCGGTACTTGATGCTCTCGTCCATCGTCTCGGCCAGGCCGGAGAACTTGCCGATGTCGAGGTAGACCCAACGCTTGCGGTCGCCCGCCGCCTTGCGCGAGACCAGCACGACCTCGCTCTGGATCACGCCGGCGTCGCCCACCATGGAGCGACCCGGCTCGATGATGACCTCGGGCATGCGGTTGCCGAAGTGGCGCACCAGCGCGCGGGTCACCGCCTCGCAATAGGCGTCGATGCCGCTCACTTCCGCCCGGTAACGTGCGGGGAAGCCGCCGCCCAGGTTGACCATGCGCAGGTCCACGCCCTCTTCGGCGAGCGCGAAGAACATCTGCGAGACCTGGGCCAGCGCCTTGTCCCACTGGTCGAGGTCGGTCTGCTGGCTGCCGACATGGAAGGAGATGCCGTAGGCATCGAGGCCCCAGTCCTTGGCCTTGCGCAGCAGGTCCTTGGCCATCTCCGGCGCGCAGCCGAACTTCTTGCTGAGCGGCCACTCGGCGCCGCCGCAATCGACCAGCACGCGGCAGAATACGCGGGCGCCCGGCGCCACGCGGGCGAGCTTCTGCAGCTCCGCCTCGCTGTCGAAGGCGAACAGGCGCACGCCCTGCTGGTAGGCCCAGGCGATGTCCTTTTCCTTCTTGATCGTGTTGCCGAAGGAGACGCGGTCCATCGAGACGCCGGTCGCCTGGATCATCTCGATCTCGCCGCGGCTCGCCGTGTCGAACTTGGAGCCGGCCGTGGCCAGGCGAGCCAGCACCTGTGCGGCCGGGTTCGCCTTCACGGCATAGAAGATGTGCGCCGTCGGCAGCAGCTCGCGCATGCGCCGGAAGTTGCCTTCGACCACGTCGAGGTCGATCACCAGGCACGGCGTCTCGGGCTGCTGCTCGCGGAGGTAACGGAAAATACGCTCGGTCATCGCTGGGGGGTTCCCCGTAGGATAGTCAGTCTGTCGGAAAGGGATCGAACTACGACGTACGGCGCCAGACGTGGCGCGATACGTCAGCCGATACTCGACTGAGCTAAAATCCGTTTATGCGGCTGAGCGAGGAAGGAGGCCCGAGCGAGGGTCGGGCAAATGACATAATAGCGGGGAACGCGCCCCGCGCGGTAAGCAACCATTTCAGAAGCTCCTTCCCGGACCCGGCTCGAAACCGGCACTGCCAAAAAGAACACTTTCCGTCGTTGCGTAACCACAGAGGGCCAGCGGCACGTGCGTTGGGCGTCTTGTACGGGTGCTATCTACAACTAATCGACATGGTTACAAGAAGAATCTGCCCCGCCTCGGAAACTTCCACGTCTCTTGTGGTGGAAAAATCACAGGACGGCGTCAGACGCGCGGCGTCGACGCCCCATGGATCTTGATCGAGGCGGCGAGCACGGTGAACGGCACGAGCGTCGCGGCCGAGGCGACGAGGGCCGTGCGGACATCGAAGAAGTTGGCGACCTTCCCCCACAGCAGCGATCCCAGCACCAGCGCGCCGAAGAAGACCATCTGATGGACCGCCATGCCGCGCGCGCGCATGTAGTTGGGCAGGATCATCTGCACCGACGCGCTGTTGTTGGCGATGACGGTGATCCAGCAGCCCCCCGTGATGGTGACGGCGATGCCCACCACGACGGGCGTCATGACCAGTGCCGCCATCATCGTGGCGGCGGCCGAGATGCCCATGGCCCAGATGGTCGCGCGTTCGGGCCCGAGCAGGCGATTGACCATGGGCATGGTGAACGCGGCGGCCACGGCGCCGATGCCGAACACGCCGTAGAGGATGCCGAACTCGAATTCGTCGAGGCCCAGTTCGAAGCGGCCGATCACCGGGAGCAAGGTGCCCATCGCCATGCCCGGAACGAAGAAGCAGACACCGCGGGCGAAGATCGCCCGCATTTCGGCCGAGCCGCGCACGAAGGCGATGCCGGCCCGGGCCGCTTCACCCAGGGATTCCCGGCGCTGGGCGGCGCGCGCCTCGGCCGGCCGCTTCCAGGCCCGCATCGCGAGAATGACGCCCACATACGTGAAGGCATTGATGGCGAAGAGGAGGAAGACTCCGACCAGGCTGAGCAGCAACTGGCCGATCACAGGGCCGATCGTACGCGCGAGGTTGAAGCCCGCGCTGTTCAAGGCAATGGCGGGCCGCAGCAGCGGACCGGAGACGATTTCCGGCACCACGGCATGCCAGGCCGGGGCGTTCATCGCATTGCCCAGCCCCATGCAGAACGACAGCGCCAGCAGGTTCCAGTGGTTGAGCAGGCCGAAATAGGCCAGGACGGCCATCGTTGCGGCCACGGCCATCATCCAGATCTGGCAGCAGATGATGTAGCGCCGGCGGTCGAAGCGGTCGGCCAGGATGCCGGCGAAGAAGCAGAACAGGAACATCGGCAGCGTGCCGGCCGCCGCCAGGAGGGCCACGAAGATCGGCTCCTGCGTCAGGCTGGTCATCTCCCAGGCGGCGCCCGTGGTCTGCATCCAGCCGCCGACATTGGACATCAGATTGGCGATCCACATCGCCAGGAACGACCGGTTGGCGAGCGGCGCGAAAGCAGATGGCGGCCTTTGGGGCGGCTGCGAAGGCGCCGGTGCCGTCACCCCGCCAGTACCTTCTCGTAGATGCGATGAGTCTTGTAGTGCACCCCGCCGACCGAGCGGATGATGTTGTTGGTCGCCTTGTTGTCTTCGAGAATCCAGCCCAGCTCGGCCGAGGTCTTGCCCAGCCGCTTGCCGTTCTGCCGCAGGTGATCGATCGCGATCATCGCCAGCCCTGCGCCCAGCAGCGGATGATTGCGGAACTTCTTCTTCACGCCCATCAGCGGCACGCGCGTGCTGCCCACGCCGGCGATCTTGAGCCGCCACAGGAGCTTGGCGAGCTTCACCGGTCCCAGCTTGCCGTCGAACTCCTTGATCGCCTCGTAGAGGTTGGTGAGCGCCACGATGAAGGCCACGCTCTCGTCGTCGACATCCACGAACACGGCGAGCTCGGGCACGATCACCGGACCAAACGCCTTGGAGGCATGATCGATCTCGGCCTGGGTGAAGGGCACGAAGCCCCAGTTGTCGCTCCAGGCGTCGTTGAAGATCCCGACGAGCGTGCGCACCTCGGCATCGAACATCTTCATGTTGGCCGTGCGCACCTTGACCCGGCCCTCGAGGCCGCCGCGCGCCAGCAGCTTGGCGCCGATCGTCTCCGGCGCGTTCTGGACGTCGTAGTCGTAGGAGAAGACGTCCTTGGCCTTCGCATAGCCGCAAGCCTCGACCCTCGGTCCGGCATAGGGCGGATCGTAAGGCACCATCAGGACGGGTCGACTGTCGAAGCCATGGACCAGCAGGCCGACCTCTTCGTTGACCGAGAGGCTGAACGGGCCGGTCGCCCGCATCATGCCCTTGTCGCGCAACCAAGCTTCGGCCGCCGCGAACAGCGCAGTGAAGATCGCGGGATCGTCCTCCGCGGCGAGGCAGCCGAAATTTCCGGTGCTGTCGTTGTAACGCTCGAGATGGGCGCGATCGATCTGCGCGGAGATGCGGCCCACCACCTTGCCGGCGCGCCGCGCCAGGAAGAAGCGCACCTCGACATGCTCGAACAGCGGGTTCTTGCCCGGCGTGAAGGCTTCCATGCGCTCGAGGTCGAGCGGCGCGACGTAGCCCTTGTGGCCGGCATAGAGGCGCCTGGGCAGCGCGATGAAGGCCTTCAGGTCGGCCTTCGAGTCGACCGGACTGACGATGACGTCGAACGAAGCCATGGGCGTCTCACGCTGCCAGGGCGGCCGGCAGGCCGCTGTTGAACACGAGCCTGCCGTCGGGCTCGCAGCCCGTCACATCGACCTTGAGGGCGCGGATGTCGACGGTGATGCGCCAACCCGCAGCCTCGCGCTCGATGCCGATCAGGTGATAGCGCGCACGGCCGTACTTGCTGCCGGGCGCCGCCGACGCGGAAGTGACGCCGACCACCGGCACCGCGCCCTGCGGCCCCGCGATACGAGCGACCTCGCTGCGATGGTTGTGTCCGTGCAGCACGATCTCGCAGCCGACGCGACGGATCATCGCCTGGAAAGCGGCGGCATCGGTCAGGCGCTTGAAGCGCGATTCGGTGGTGAGCGGCGGATGATGGATCATCACGACGCGACAAAGCCCCTCGCGTCCGAGTTCGCCCAGCAGCTTCTCCGCGGCGGCGATCTGCGCCTCGCCCAGCGTACCGGTCGCCAGCAGCGGCGGCTTCGGCAGGCCGCTGTTCAGCCCCACCAGCGCGACCGGGCCGCGCCGGCGCAGGGTCGGGAAGACCCCGAAGTCGGTGGCCGGCGGCTGGCCGTCGCCCGCCATGTAGGCGCCCCAGCGGCCCAGCCCCTCGCGCCACAGGGTGGCGACATAGACGTCATGGTTGCCGGGAATGACCGTGACCTGCTCGGGCGCGCCGAGCCCTTCGAGCCACGTCGAGGCGCGGGCGAATTCGTCAGGCAGCGAGATGTTCACGAGGTCGCCGGTCAGCGCGATGTGATCGGGCTTCTGCGCCTTGATGTCGACCACGATGCCGGCCAGCGCCTCGGGGCGATGGAGCTGAACGCGATTGCGCCACCAGTTGTAATAGCCGGTGGCGCGCTTGCCGAGGAGATCGAGGACGCGCGCCTGCGGCATCGGCAGATGCGGGTCGGACAGATGCGCGAGGGTGAACATGGCGGGTGCGCCCTAGTGGGCGCCGCCAACCACGCGGAGCGTGCGGTCTTCGAGGACACCGAACTGGCGGGCGATGCCGGTCATCACCTCGACCATGTGATCGAGCTGTTCCTTCGTGTGGACCGCGCAGACCGAGCAGCGCAGCAGCGAGACGCCGTTGGGCGTCGCGGGCGGCACGGCGACGTTCACATAGATGCCGGCATCGAGCATGGCGCGCCAGAAGCCGATGGCGATCATGCGGTCGGGCAGGTGCACTCCGACCACCGGCCCATGCTGGGGACCGAGCTTGAAGCCCTTCGCGGCGAGGCCTTCATAGAGCGTGGCGACATTGGACCAGAGCTGCGTGCGCAGCTCGGGCTTGGCCTTCACCACCTTCAGCGCCTGGCGCACCGAGGCCACGATCGACGGCGGCAACGACGCCGTGAACATGTAGGAGCGCACCGTGACGCGCAGGATGTCGAAGTCCGGCTCGTCCGAGACGCAGTAGCCGCCGATGGCGCCCAGGGTCTTGGAGAAGGTGCCGACGATGAAATGGCAGTCGTCGATCACGCCGGTCGATTCGCAGAGGCCGCGGCCATTGTCGCCCAGCGCGCCCAGCGAATGGGCCTCGTCGACGATCACGTAGGCCTTGTACTTCTTGCAGACGTCGATGAACTCGCGCAGCGGCGCGCTGTCGCCCAGCATCGAATAGATGCCTTCCAGCACGACCACGCGGTTGCCCGGACGGTCGCCCAGCCGGCGCAGGCGCGCCTCGAGGCTCGACGGGTCGTTGTGCTTGAAACGCACGACCTCGGCCTGGGTCATCTTGCAGGCGTCGTAGATCGAGGCATGGCTGTCGGCGTCGATCAGGAGCTGGTCGCCCTCGCCCGCGAGGGTCGAAATCAAGCCGAGATTGGCCTGGTAGCCGGTCGTGAAGACCATGCAGTGCTTCTTGCCGTAGAACTCGGCGATCTCCTGCTCAAGTGCCACGTGCTCGGTGTAGCTGCCGTTGGCGATGCGCGACCCGGTCGTGCCCGTGCCTTCGGCACGGATCGCCTCGATGGCGGCTTCCATGCAGCTCGGGTCGAAGGTCAGGCCGAAATAGTTGTTGGTGCCGACCAGCAACGTCTTGCGGCCGTTGATGATCGCTTCGGTCGGCGACAGGACCCGCTCCATGCGGATCTGGAAGGGATCGTATCCTGTCGTCCGAACGTCGCGATAGGCCTCGAGGAGGCCCTCAAAGCGATCGAACAGACCCATGGCTAACGCCGGGCGCAGAGCTTCTGGATCGTGTCCGCGAGCTGGTCGACGGTATGGATCTCGGCCACGACGTTCATGGGAATCGAGATGTCGAAATGGTCCTCGAGCTCCATCACCATGTCCATGATGGCGAGCGAGTCGATGGTCAGGTCCTTGGCGATCACCGTGTCGCCCGTGATCGGGCGCTCGCCGGTCTGGAACGGCGCGAGGTGACGGCAGATTTCGCGAATGACCTCACCCCGCGACTGGCCGCTGATGCGGGCGCGTTCGAGAGTGTCGGTCATGCCGTCGGTTTCGACGATCATTTGATGGGCAGTGCGCAAAACGCTCTCCAGGGCCCGGGGGTGGGCGGCCACGTTGTGCCAGAAACACCGATTCCTAGTGAAATGACAAATTGTTACGCCGTGTTTCACACGTCCTATAGCCAGTGCTTCGCGCGATACCACAAGATCGTGTCACGGAAGCCGAACGTCAGGTCATAACGAGGCTGGAGGCCGATCGCTGCAGCCAGTCCCCGGTCGTGGACCGACCAGTCCGGGTGGAAGATCTCGTTCACCTTCCCCCGGGTCAGAATCTGGGTCCCGGCCCCCAGGGTCTGCCGCAATTCGTTCCAGCCCGCGACACAGGCCATGACGCCCCGCGGGACAGAAATCCGCCACGGCCGGCGGCCCAGCGCTTCGCCGGCCGCCGCTGCCATGTCAGCGTAGGTGTAGGCCCGGCCATCGTCGACCTCGTAGGTGCTGCCGGGAGGTGGCCGCTCCACGGTCAGGGCCAGCGCCTCGGCAAGGTCGGCGACATGGATCAGCGACAGGCGGGCGGACGGCAGCCGAGGCTGCGGCGCAAAACCCGACTTCACCGCTCGGAAATAAGCGAGGGTCTCCCGGTCGCCCGGCCCATAGACCGCTGGGGCCCGGACGATGGCCCAGGGCCCGCTGCGGGTGGCAACGACTGCCTCCCCCGCGCGCTTGCTGGCGCCGTAGGCAGAAAGCTGTGGCTCACGCGCAGCCAGGGAGGAGAGAAGGACCATATGAGCGTCGGGCGCGAGCGCCGACAGCAGCGCGGCACTGTCGCGGTTCACCGGCAGAAAATCTGCCTCGCGTCTGGCCTTGATCAATCCGGCGGCATGAACCACCGCGTCCGCCCCCTCAACGAGCTGACGGAGCGCCGACTCGGAGGAGAGGTCGCCCAGAATGAGGTCGGCGTCGACGCCGGCCAGCGACGGCAGCGGGGTCCAGCGGCGGACCAGGATCCGCAGCCGCCAGCCACGACGCGCGAGGGCGGTGACCAGGTGAGGTCCGACGAAGCCGGTGGCCCCGGTGACGGCGACCAGCTTGCTCATCGCAGGAGGTCAGGCCGCCGCAGGCTTCGGCGCATACAGGCCGGCGAGGTAGTTGGCCTTGGTCCGGGCGCGCGACAGCTTGCCGGACGAGGTGGTCGGCAGGCCCAGGGTCGGTGGCACCAATGCCACGTCGCAGTCGACCGCGATCGCCTCGCGCACCGCGCCCGCCACGTCGCGCGCCAGGTCGCTCCGCGCCTCGTCGCCGGAAACGCGCGCCAGCACGGCCACCACCACGCGCTCGCCCCCGCCGGTATCGATCGAGAAGGCCGCCGCGTCGCCGTTTTTCACCACGCGCCGGGCCTCGATCGCCCATTCGATGTCCTGCGGCCAGACGTTGCGGCCGTTGACGATGATCAGGTCCTTGGCGCGGCCGGTGACGACGATCTCGCCGTCCAGCATGTAGCCGAGGTCGCCGGTATCCAGCCAACCGTCGGACAGAACCTCGCGGCTGGCTTCGGGTTCGCCGAAATAGCCGGGCATGATGCTGGGCCCCGACACGAAGATTCGGCCCACCGCGCGGTCGGGCAGCACCCCGCCCTCGGGATCGCGCACTTCAATCCTGTGGCCCGGCAGGACGCGGCCGCAGATCACGAACCGGCGCGCCTTGTGATCGTCGGCCGGATCGGCCGCCGGCACCGCGCGCTGCGCCTCGGCCAGCGCCGTGCGCTCGACGGTGTCGGTGCGCACGCCCGTATCGTGCGGACAGAAGGTGATGGCGAGACAGACCTCGGCCATTCCGTAGCTCGGGATGAACGCCTTGCGATTGAAGCCGAACGGCTCGAACGTCGCGGCGAAGCGCTCCAGCACGTCGGCCCGCACCATGTCGCCGCCGATGCCGGCGTGTCGCCAGCTGCGGAGGTCGAGGTCGGGCGGCACCTGGGCGGCACCCCGCCGGACCGCGAGATCGTAGCCGAAGCTCGGGCTGTAGGAGATCGTGCCGCGGTTGCGCGAGATCAGGTTCAGCCACTGCATCGGCCGGCGCGCGAAGTCGCGCGGCGTCAGATAGTCGATGGAGATCTGGGTCGAGAGCGGCGCCATCAGGAAGCCGATCAGGCCCATGTCGTGATAGAGCGGCAGCCAGCTCACCGCGCGGTCGCCTTCGACGACGCCGAGGCCGGCCGGCCCGACCATGCCGGCGAGATTGGCCATCAGCGCCCGCTGGGTAATCTGAACGCCGTGCGGTTGGCGGGTGCTGCCGGAGGAGAACTGGATGTAGCAGAGATCGTCGGCGCCGAGCGGCCGCAGGTCGACCGGCTTTTCCGGCAGCGCGTGGAGAACGTCCATCCCGCCATGGAGGCGCACCGCCGGGAACTCGTCGGCGGCATCCGCGAGATAGCCAGCCAGATCGTCGAGGCCGACCGCGGCGACAGCCCCGGACGCGGCGAACTGACGGCGAAGCTGGTCGAGATAGGCGTCCTTGCCGCCGATTCCGACCGGAATGGAGACGGGCACGGGCAGCAGACCGGCATACTGCGCGCCGAAGAAGGCCTCGAAGAAGCCCGGCCAGGTATCGGCCGTGATCAGGATGCGCTCGCCCCGCGCGAACCCCGCGCCGATGAGCTTGCGCGCGGCGACGTGCGCCCGGTCGCGGATTTCGCGCCACGCCAAGGCCGAAAGCTGCTCGCCCTTGGCATTATAAAAGGTCACCCCGGTCTCGCCCTTCGCCGCGTAGTCGAGCATCGCGGGCACGGAGGCGAAGCCGGCGCGGTGCAGAGCGAGCGTGGAATTGCGGGTGGGCAGCAATTTCATCGGAAGGCGGGTGTCGTAGCAGAGGGGTAAAAACCCCTCAAGGTGTGTGCTTCCGGGCCGTCCGCCCCAAGTTGACACACCCGGACCCCGGTAAGATAGTGCCCGGCCCTCGCTAAAAGCCGGCATTTCCATTCCGGAAACGTCGCAACGGCGGGGGTTTTTGGTTTTTGGAGGAGGCTCGCTGTGATTACGGCTGTTATGCCGACGTACGGTCGCAAGGACGTCGTGTTCGAACGCGGAGAGGGCAACTATCTCTACGCGGTGGACGGCCGACGTTACTTGGACTTTACCTCCGGTATCGCCGTGAACGCGCTGGGCCATTGCCATCCGCATCTGGTCAAGGCGCTCACCGAGCAGGGCTCGAAGCTCTGGCACACGTCGAACCTGTTCCGGGTCGGCAATGGCGAGAAGCTGGCCAAGCGGCTGGTCGAGAATTCGTTCGCCGACACGATGTTCTTCTGCAATTCCGGCGCGGAAGCCATCGAGGGCGGCATCAAGCTGATCCGCAAGTATCAGTTCATGAACGGCCAGCCCCAGCGGTACAAGATTATCGCCTTCCAGGCGGCGTTCCACGGCCGCCTGCTGAACGCCCTCGCCGCGACCGGCAACGAGAAGTATCTTGAAGGCTTCGGCCCGCCGGCCCCCGGCTACCGCCACGCGCCGCTCAACAACACCAACGTCGTGCGCGACATGGTGGACGACGAGACCGCCGGCATCCTGGTGGAGCCGATCCAGGGCGAAGGCGGTATCCGCGCCACCACCACGCAGTTCCTAAAGGACCTGCGCGCGATCTGCGACGAGTTCGGCCTGCTGCTGTTCTACGACGAGATCCACACGGGCTTCGGCCGGACCGGCAAGATGTGGGGCTACGACTGGTCGGGCGTGAAGCCCGACGTCGCGGCGATCGCCAAGGGCATGGGCGGCGGCTTCCCGATCGGTGCCTTCATGGCGACCGAGAAGGCGGCGGTCGGCATGGTCCCCGGCACGCACGGCTCGACCTATGGCGGCAATCCGCTGGCCACCGGCGTGGCCAATGCGGTGCTCGACGTCCTGCTCGAGAAGGGCTTCATCGACGGCGTGCGCGAGCGCGGCGAATACCTGAAGGGCAAGCTCGAGGAACTCTGCCGGAAGCACCCCACGGTGTTCGTCGAGCAGCGTGGCATGGGCTTCCTGCAGGGCCTTCAGTGCGCCCCGTCGGTCCCCGTGGGCGACATGGTGAACAAGCTGCAGTCGCTGGGCCTTCTGGTCCCGCCGGCCGGCGAGAACGTGGTCCGGGTCTTCCCGGCCCTGATTGCCGACAAGGCGACGCTCGACGAGGGTATTGCCATCCTCGGCCAGGCCGCGGAGTCGTTCGAGGCTGCGTCCAGGGCCGCCGAGTAGGCCGCCCATGACAACGCCCAGGCACTTCCTCGACCTCGACCAGGTCGATCCCAAGACGCTTCGCCAGATCCTGGATCACGGCAAGGCGATGAAGCAGGCACGGTCGAACGGGGGTCACGACAAGCCGCTCACCGGCAAGACGCTGGCCATGATCTTCGAGAAGCCCTCGACACGCACCCGCGTGTCGTTCGAGGTCGGCATGCGCGAACTCGGCGGCCAGACGATCATGCTGGGCCGCACAGACACGCAGCTCGGCCGCGGCGAGACCATTGCCGACACCGCGCGCGTGCTCAGCCGCTATGTCGACATCATCATGATGCGCACCACCGTCGAGGAAAAACTCCTCGAAATGGCGAAGTACGCGACCGTGCCGGTGATCAACGGGCTCACCGACAAGACGCATCCCTGCCAGCTCATGGCCGACGTCATGACCTACGAGGAACATCGCGGCCCGATCCGGGGCAAGTCGGTGGTCTGGTCGGGCGACGGCAACAATATGGCGACGTCGTGGATCCATGCGGCGGTGCAGTTCGACTTCGAGCTGCGCATCGCCTGCCCGACCGAACTGACGCCGCCGGCCGACGTGGTCCAGTGGGCGGAGAAGTCGAAGGGCCGCATCTCGATCGGCCACGACCCCGAGTCGATGGTGAAGGGCGCCGACTGCGTCGTCACCGACACCTGGGTGTCGATGGGCGACGAGGATCCCGACAGCCCGAGTGCCGCGCGACGTCACAACCTGCTGCGCTCCTATCAGGTCGACAAGCACCTGATGAGCCAGGCCAAGAAAGACGCGATCTTCATGCACTGCCTCCCCGCGCATCGCGGCGAGGAAGTGACCGCCGAGGTGATCGACGGTCCGCAGTCGGTCGTGTTCGACGAGGCCGAGAACCGGCTGCACGCGCAGAAGAGCATCCTGGCCTGGTGCCTTTCGTGAGTTCCACGTCGGGAGGACTTCCTTCCGATGACTGGGACCGCGTCCTTCCTTTCCAGCTGGACGCGCTCGGCGTGCGCGGCCGGCTGGTGCGGCTGGGACCCGCCCTCGACGAGGTAATCGAGCGTCATGGCTACCCGCTGGCCGTGGCGCGACCGCTGGCCGAATCGATGGTGCTGTGCGCCATGCTCGCCACATCGCTGAAGTACGACGGCATCTTCACCCTGCAGATCAGCGGCGACGGGCCGATCAAGCTGCTCGTCACCGACCTTACCAGCGACGGTGCGCTACGGGGCTACGCGCAGTTCGATTCCTGGAAGCTCGCCATCGCGCTCGGCAGCGGCAACGAGGACGCACCGGACGGCTACGTGCCGAAGCTCTTCGGCCAGGGCCGCCTCACCTTCACCGTCGACCAGGGCCAGTACACCGAACGCTACCAGGGCGTCGTGCCGCTCGAAGGCGCGACGCTGGCCGACTGTGCCCACACCTATTTCCGCCAGTCCGAGCAGCTCCCGACCGGCATCAAGATCACCTCCCGTCGCAGCGATGGCGCCGACGGCCGCCACTGGCATGCCTCGGCGTTGATGGTGCAGCAGATGCCGGAGTTCGACGCCGGCCGCCTCGACGTCGACGCCGAGCAGCGCGAGGACGACTGGCGCAAGGCCGTGATCCTGATGGCCTCGGCCACCGAGAAGGAAATGCTCGATCCGGCGCTGCCCGGCACGACGCTCCTGCATCGCCTGTTCCACCAGGAACAACCGCGCGTCTTCGAGCGCCGGAGCTTCGCCGCGCGCTGCCGCTGCAGCCGCGAGCGCATCGACCGCGTGCTCCGCTCGATCCGCCGCGAGGAGCTGGACGACCTGCGCGACAAGACCGGCCGCGTCGCGGTGAAGTGCGAGTTCTGCTCGACCGAGTATGCCTACGACGACGCCGATCTCGACAAGGTCTACGATCCCGCCACCTAGAACTTCCGGTGACGCAGAAGCCTTTTCCTCCCCGTTCAAATGGGGAGGTGGCGGCGTCTTATGCCGACGGAGGGGTCATGGACTTCGCGACGCTCATGACCCCATCGCCCCGTATGACGGGGCACTTCCCCCTCTGAAGGGGGAAGAGCTTGATCACGCTCTCTCAGCCCGCGAGCGGCTTGTCGTAGAAAACGGACCACTTCACGTCGGCATAGTCGAGCACCGGCCCGCAACGCGCGAAGCCCGCATTCTCGTAGACCTTCCAGGCGGCGTGATGACGATCGCCGGTCTCCAGCACCAGCCGCTTCAACCCTTCCGATCGCGCCGTCGCCTCGATGCGCGCCACGATCTGCTCGCCGATCTTGCGCCCGCGATGGCTCGGCCGCGTGTACATGCGCTTCACCTCGCCGACCCCGCCGGCATGCCGCTTCAGCGCCCCGCAGGCGACGGCCGTGCCGCCATCGCGGGCGATGAAGACGGTGGTGTCGGCCCCACCCATCTGCTCGACGGTCAGGTGATGGCAATGCTCGGGCGGCGTCAGTTCGAGCAGCACGGCATTCAGCTCCGCGATCAGCGCGCGGACGTCGTCCTGCAAAGGCGTTTCGACGGCGATGGTCAGCGACATCGAACTCGAAGCTCCCGACGTACAGGTCAGCCGTGCGGCACCAGCACCTGGCGCACGGTGGCGACGTCCTGCAGGCGGTCGAAGCCTACGTTCAGCTCGTCGAAGCCGACGCGCTGGCTGACCATGCGGTCGACCGGCAGCTTGCCCTGCTGGTAGAGCGCGATGAAGCGCGGGATGTCGCGTACCGGCACGCAGCTTCCCATGTAGGAGCCCTTGATGGTCTTCTCCTCGCTGACCAGACCGCTTTGCTTGAACGCGAAGTCGGCGCTGATCGGCGACAGGCCGGCCGTGATCGTCGTGCCGCCCCAGCGCGTCGAGAGGTAGGCCGTCTCCATCGCCTTGATGGTGCCGGCGAAATCGAAGGCATAGTCGACGCCACCATTGGTAAGATCGCGCACCTGCGTGATGTGGTCGGCATCCTTGGCGTTGACCGTATGAGTAGCGCCGAGCTGACGGGCGAGACCGAGCTTCTCGTCGGAAAGGTCGATGGCGATGATGTTGCCGGCACCGGCCAGCACCGCGCCCATCAGTCCGGACAGTCCGACGCCACCCAGGCCCACGACCGCAACGCTGCTGCCGGGTTGGATCTGCGCGGTATTCACCACAGCACCGACGCCCGTGACCACAGCGCAGCCGAACAAAGCCGCGACATCAAGCGGCAAACTGCGGTCGATCACCACAATCGAGCCGCGGTCGACAACGGCATATTCGGCGTAGCAGGAGACGCCCGAGTGATGGTTCACCGGCTTGCCGTCCATGTGCAGGCGGTGATGGCCGGAGAGGAGCTGGCCCGCGGCACGCGGGCTTATCGAGCGCTCGCAGATGTAGGGACGGCCTTCGAGGCAGCGCCGGCAGCGGCCGCAGCTCACGTTGAAGGTGAAGCAGACATGGTCGCCGACCTTCACGTCGTGCACGCCTGCGCCCACCTCGACGATCTCGCCGGAGCCTTCGTGGCCCAGCACGATCGGCACCGGGCGCGGCCGGTCGCCGTTGATCAGCGACAGGTCGGAGTGGCAGAGGCCACCGCCGCCCACCTTGACCAGGACTTCGCCCTCGCCCGGCGGATCGAGATCGACCTCGACCACGTGGATGGGCTTGGACTTCGCGAAGGGGCGGGGCGCACCGCAGGTGGTGAGAACGCCGGCTTTCATCTTCATCAGGCTATTCCTCCGTCGACCCGGACCAGCGATCCGGTGGTGAAGCTCGACCGGCCCGACGCAAGGTACAGCGCGGCGGTCACGATTTCTTCCGGCTGGCCGCTGCGCTTCAGCGCCGCCGTCGGATTGGCCTTGTGCTCTTCCGGCCACGCCTTGGAGACATCGGTGAGGAAGCGGCCGGGCGAGATGGTGTTCACCCGCACCTTGGGCGCGTATTCGAAGGCGAAAGCCTCGGTGAGCGCATTGAGCGCCGACTTGGCGCCGGCATAGGGGGCGATCTGCGGCCGCGGGCGGAGCGCGCCGGCGCTGGAGACGTTGATGATCGAACCGCCCTCGCCCGCCGCCATGCGGCTGCCGACCAGCGACATCAGCCGGAACGGCGCCTTGAAATTCAGCGCCACGATACGGTCGAAGAGCTGTTCGGACGTTTCGAGCGACGAGGGTGCGAGCGGCGAGGAGCCGGCATTGTTCACCAGGATGTCGACCTTGCCGAAGGCGGCGTAGGCGGCGTCGACCAGACCGTCGAGCTCCTGCCAGTTGGCGACGTTGCAGGCATGGGTCGCGGCCTTGCGGCCCATCGCGCGGATCTCGGCGGCGACCTTGTCGCAGGTCTCGAGCTTGCGGCTGGTGATGAAGAGATCGGCGCCATGTGCGGCGAAGGCCTTCGCCATCTGGTAACCCAGCCCCCGGCTGCCGCCGGTGATCAGGGCCACCTTGCCGGTGAGATCGAAATAGCTGGTCATGAACACCCCCGCCAAGCCATGCCGGAAAAGATCGTGCCCGGAGCATAGCGCCACTTCCTTGCTTAGTGGCATGTCACTTGCTTAGTCTGTCTCGGAGCGAAACAGCAGGCCGTCATGAGCATCCACGTCGCGCTGCATCATAGGACGACCTACCGGTACGACCGTCCCATCGAACTGGGCCCCCAGATCGTGCGTCTGCGGCCGGCGCCGCACAGCCGGACGCCCGTCCTTTCCTATTCGCTGAAGATCACGCCAGCCCAGCATTTCATCAACTGGCAGCAGGATCCGCAAGGCAATCACCTCGCCCGGCTGGTGTTTCCAGAGAAGACCGACCGGTTCGAGGTCACGGTCGACCTGGTGGCCGACATGTCGGTCATCAACCCGTTCGACTTCTTCCTGGAGCCCTCGGCCGAGACCTGGCCCTTTGCCTATGACGCCTCGCTGGCCGAGGAGATCGCCCCGTTCCGCAAGCTGGAACCGCTGGGACCGAGACTTTCGGCCTGGCTCGCCAAGGTCGACCGCAAAGAACAGCGCACCATCGACTTCGTCGTCGGCTTGAATGCCCGGCTGCAGCAGGAGATCGGCTACATCGTTCGCCTGGAACCGGGCGTGCAGAGCTGCGAGGAGACACTCGCCCGCGCCAAGGGCTCGTGCCGCGACACCGGCTGGCTGCTGGTCATGATCCTGCGCCACCTGGGCTTCGCCGCGCGCTTCGCCTCGGGCTACCTGATCCAGCTGGTCGCCGACGAGAAGCCACTCGAAGGGCCCGAGGGCCCCACACAAGATTTCACCGACCTCCATGCCTGGTGCGAAGTCTACCTGCCGGGCGCCGGCTGGATCGGGCTCGACCCGACCTCCGGCCTGCTCACCGGGGAAGGACACATCCCCCTCGCCTGCACGCCCGAGCCGTCGAGCGCAGCGCCGGTCGAGGGCGCGATCGAGAAGGCCGAGGTCGAGTTCGAGCACGCGATGACGGTGACGCGGGTGCGCGAGACGCCGCGCACCACCAAGCCCTACACCGAGGAACAGTGGGCCACCCTGCTCAAGGTCGGCGAGGCGATCGAGCGCGACATCGGCCGCCACGACGTGCGCCTTACCATGGGCGGCGAGCCGACCTTCGTCTCGGTCGACGACATGGACGGGCCGGAATGGAACACGCTGGCGCTCGGCCCTGAAAAGCGGCGGCTGGCGGGCGTCCTGTTCCGCAAGCTCGCCCAGCGCTTCGCGACCGGACCGCTGCTGCATTTCGGCCAGGGCAAGTGGTATCCCGGCGAGCAACTGCCGCGCTGGGCGCTGGGCTGCTACTGGCGCAAGGACGGCGAGCCGATCTGGCGCAACCCCCAGCTCTACGCGCAGGAGTCCAAGCCGGCCGGCGCCACCGTCGAGGCCGCGCACCGGTTTGCGCTCGCTTTCGCGCAACGCCTGCAGCTCGATCCGGACTACCTTTTCCCCGCCTACGAGGACACCTGGTACTATCTCTGGCGCGAGCGGCGCCTGCCCAGCAACGTCCTGGTCGACGAAGCCAAGGTGAAGGATCCGCTGGAGCGCGAGCGCCTCGCACGGGTTTTCGAGAAGGGCCTCGAAAGCTCGGTCGGCTATGTGCTGCCGGTCATCCGCGATGCCAACGGGCGCGGCAACGGACACGGCCATGCGCCACGCTGGAAGAGTGGACCGTGGTTTCTGCGCTCGGAGAAGTGCTACCTGATCCCCGGCGACTCCGCGATCGGCTACCGCCTGCCGCTCGATTCCCTGCCGTGGGCGACACCCGGCGATACCGACATCATCGTCCAGCCCGATCCGATGGCGCCGCATCCCGACCTGCCGCCGCTCGATGCCTTCCGGCGCGCGCCGGTCCTGCGCCGACAGGAGCCGGGCCTCGTCGCCGAAGAGCCCGGCGATGCCGAGGCCCGTCGTGAGGCATGGCGACGGGCGCTGGCACCGGACAAGGGACAAGGCCCGGCCATAGGCTCCTCGGCTGCCGGGGTCGTGCGCACCGCGATGGCCTTCGAGCCGCGCGACGGCCATCTCCACGTCTTCATGCCACCGACCGAGCGGATGGAGGACTATCTCGACCTCGTGACGGCACTCGAGGACACGGCCGAGGAACTCGGCCAGCCGATCTTCCTCGAAGGCTATACGCCGCCCAACGATTCACGGGTTCTCAATTTCAGCGTTACGCCCGATCCAGGCGTGATCGAAGTCAACATCCATCCCTCGGCCAACTGGACCGAGCTCGTGGAGCGCACGGAGATCGTCTACGAGGAAGCGCGCACGACGCGACTGGGTGCGCAGAAGTTCATGATCGACGGTCGCCACACCGGCACCGGCGGCGGCAACCACTTCGTGCTGGGCGGTCCTTCGGCCGCCGACTCGCCGATGCTGCGTCGACCCGACCTGCTGAAGAGCCTGCTGGGCTACTGGCTGAACCATCCGTCGCTGTCATATCTCTTCTCGGGCCTGTTCATCGGCCCGACCAGCCAGCATCCGCGCGTCGACGAAGCGCGCAACGATGCGCTGCACGAATTGGAGATCGCCTTCAAGCAGATCGCGCCAGGCCGCCAGACTCCGCCGTGGCTGGTCGACCGCGTGTTCCGCAACCTGCTGGTCGACGCGACCGGCAACGCGCACCGCACCGAGTTCTGCATCGACAAACTGTTCACGCCCGATGCGGCGGCCGGCCGCCGCGGGCTGCTGGAGTTGCGCGCCTTCGAGATGCCACCGCACTGGCGCATGAGCGTTGCGCAACAGGCGCTGCTGCGTGGCCTGGTCGCCAAATTCTGGGACCGCCCCTACGAGCGGCCGCTCAGCCGCTGGGGCACGCGCCTGCACGACGATTTCATGCTGCCGCATTTCGTTTGGCAGGATTTCAACGACGTGCTGTCCGATCTCGGCGAGGCAGGTTACGCCTTCGCCCCGGAATGGTTCGCGCCGCATTTCGAGTTCCGCTTCCCGCGGCTGGGCGAAGTGGCGCAGCGCGGTCTCGAACTCGAGCTGCGGCATGCGCTGGAACCCTGGCATGTCCTGGGCGAGGAGCCCGGCGGCGGCGGCACGGTGCGCTACGTCGATTCGACGGTCGAGCGCCTGCAGGTCAAGGTCGCCGGCCTCAACGACCAGCGGCACGTCATCGCCTGCAACGGCTGGCGGCTGCCATTGCGCGCCACCGGCACGGCTGGCGAGTATGTCGCCGGCGTGCGGTATCGCGCCTGGCAGGCGGCCAACTCGCTGCACCCGACCATCGGCGTGCACGCGCCGCTCACCTTCGACATCCACGATACCTGGAGCGGCCGTTCGATCGGCGGCTGCACCTATCACGTCGCTCATCCGGGGGGGCGCAACTACGACCGCGTGCCCGTGAACGCCAACGAGGCCGAAGCGCGCCGCCGCGCCCGCTTCTTCGCCATCGGGCATACCGGCGGAACGACGCCGGAACCGCGGCCCCTCGCCAATCCGGAGCATCCGCTGACGCTCGACCTGCGGCGGGCATAGGCCCTATAGTCCGCCCGCCTCTCAGGCAGTCCAACAACCGTTTCACATTTCCTTCGGGCCCATGGAATCGTTGCGCGGCCTCTCTTCCTCGCCGGCAAGCGCATACGATGAACTGGTCACCGGCCAGAAGTCGATCCGCTACCACTGGCAAGGCATTCTGAGCGTCATCCGCTCGCTGCCCGGCGGGTTGGGCGAGCGCGTCGAGAGCGCGCGCCGCCAGCTCGAAGAGTCCGGCGCCACGGTCAACCTGCTGGACGATCGCGGCGCGGCGCGCTGGACGTTCGACCCCCTGCCGCTGGTCATCGCGCCTGACGAATGGGCGCAGATCGAATCCGGCCTGATCCAGCGCGCGCGGCTGCTCGACAAGGTGCTGGCCGACATCTACGGGCCCCAAACGCTGCTGAAGGAGCATCTGCTGCCGCCGATGCTGGTACATGCCAACCGGCACTTCCATCGTCCGGCACGGGTCACCGACGGCGTGGCGCCGCAACAGCATCTCGGCCACTACGCGGTCGATCTCGTGCGCCTGGGCGACGGGCGCTGGCACGTGCTCGCCGATCACACCGAGCTTCCCGCAGGTGCGGGCTACGCGCTCGAAATGCGTCGCGTGCTGGCGCGCAGCCTGCCGGAAGCCTTTCGCTCCATCCCGGTCCGCCATCTGCGGCCCTTCGTCGACCGCTGGCACGAATCTCTGCGTTCGCTCGCACCGGCCGCCGTGACGCAGCCCAACATGGCGGTGCTGACGCCGGGATCCCTGTCGGCGACCTACTTCGAACACGTCTATCTCTCGCGCGTCCTGGGCGTCCCTCTGGTCGAGGGCGGCGATATCGTCGCGCGCGACGGTCAGGTCTCGATCAAGACGCTGGCCGGCCTGCGCCCCGTCCACGTGCTGCTGCGCCGCCTCGACAGCGCCTTCGCCGATCCGCTGGAACTGCGTGCCGATTCGGCACTGGGCGTCACCGGCCTGGTGGAAGCCACGCGCAGCGGCAAGATCGCGCTCGCCAATGCGCTGGGCTCGGGCGTGGTCGAGACGCCCGCCATGATGCCGTTCCTGGAGCGGCTGGGCGAACGGCTGCTGGGCGAGAAGCTGGAACTACCGTCGCTCGATGTCTGGTGGCTGGGCGAGCCGACAGCCCTGAGCTTCGCGCTGGCCAATCTCGATCTCATGATCGTGCGCCCCTGCCTCGGCCAGGATCGCGAGCCCATCGTCGTGGGCATGCTGGAGGCCGCGGAGCGCAAGGCGCTGGTCGAGCGCATCCGCGCCCAGCCCGGCCAGTTCGTCGCGCAATACCCCATGACGCCTTCGCTCACTCCCAGATGGGACGGCGAGTCTCTCGTGCCGTCGGCCGTGGTGCTGCGCGCCTTCGTGGTGGCCGATCACGATACCTATCATGTGCTGCCGGGCGGCCTGGCGCGGGAGCCCGATGGCGACACGGCGTTGCGCTCCCTGTCCCGCCTGCATGGCACGCTGAAGGACGTCTGGGTCCTTGCCGAGGATGCTGCCGACGTCCAGCTTCCGCCGACGAGACGCTTCCATCAGCTCGCCGTCGAGCGCAGCAGTGCGGACCTGCAGAGCCGAGTCGCCGACAATCTCTTCTGGCTCGGCCGCTACATCGAGCGGCTCGACAACGATGCGCGCATGTTGCGCACGACTGCGGCGCGGGTGGCGCAAGGCGCCGTCGGCCCACGCGACGCGGTCGAACTCAGGCTGCTCGGCCGTCTGCTCGACCAGAGCAATCTGATGGATCACTCATCCGCCCTCGCCCCGCCTGAAAGTGCGCTGTTCCAGCAGGGGCTGGCGGCTGTGGCCACCGACGATCGCGGCCTCGCCACCGTGCTCGACGGCATCCAGCGCCTGACCGCCACCATGCGGGACCGGTTCTCGGTCGACATGACGGTCGCCGCCGGGCCCGAGATGATCGAGGTCCGCAAGCGCCTGCTGGCAGCACGCGGCAACCTCGATCCCCTGCTTGCCGCGCTCGACGAGATCGTGCGGTTCGTCGCCACGCTGTCGGGTCTCGCGCAGGAGAACATGACGCGCGGCACAGGATGGCGCTTCCTCGATCTCGGCCGACGGCTCGAACGGGCGCTGCATGTCCTCACCTCCGCACTTGGCCCCTTCACCCTCTCGCCGATCGACTGGGACGCCTCCATGCGTCTCGCGCTCGAACTGTGCGACAGCACGATCACCTATCGGACGCGCTATCTCGGCCAGCTCCAGCCCGCGCCCGTTCTCGACCTCGTGATCCTCGACGATGCCAACCCACGCGGGCTGGTGTTCCAGCTTCGCGCCATCAAGGGCCATCTCGACTATCTGGCGCGCGCCTCGGGCGTCACCGTCGCCGCGCCGCCGGAATCACTGGAGATCGACCTCGAAGCGGTCGTGCGGCAGTTCGGGGGCGACGAGCAGGCGTGGCGCCACGAAGGACTGGCGCTCGCCATGCTGCGCGACGTCACCTCCGACACCGAGGAGCACCTCGACCGGCTGTCCGAGGCCATTACGCGCGCCTATTTCTCCCACGTGCCGGCGGCGCAGGCCGTGGGCTCCTCGGGCAGTTGAGGGGAGGACCGCCGTGCACTACCTGCTCTCGCACCGCACGACCTACACCTACGCCAGCACGGTCGACTCGGCGCACCATATCGCCCACCTGCGCGCCCGCGATTTTCCCGGCCAGAAGGTCAGCGCCATCGGCATCGTGACGAGCCCGCTGCCGGCGCTTGCCGTGCAGCATGTCGACCATTTCGGCAACCTCATCGACATCTACCGGATCGACAAGCCCCACACGCGCTTCGACATCGAGGTGCGGGCCGAAGTCGATGTAAGCTTCCCCGAACCGCCGCCCGCCGCCTCCACTCCGGCCTGGGAAGACATCCGGGAATCGCTGTTCGGCGACGGCTTTCCCGTGCCCGTGGAAGCGAGCGAATTCATCCACGATTCGCCTCTCGTGCCGAGCGTCGAGGCGCTGCGCGACTACGGCGCCCAGTCCTTCACCGCCGGACGCCCGATCCTCGAGGCGGCGCGCGAGCTCACCTCGCGCATCAAGGCGGATTTCGAGTACCACCCGGGCGCCACCGACATCTCGACGCCGCTGGGCGACGTCTTTGCGGGCAAGGCCGGCGTCTGCCAGGACTTCGCGCATGTCCAGATCGCGGCGCTGCGGGCGCACGGGCTCGCGGCGGGCTACGTGTCCGGCTACATCCGCACGATCCATTCGCGGGAGGAGATCGCCCTGCGCGGCGCCGATGCGAGCCATGCCTGGGTCGCCGTCTGGTGCGGCGAGGCGGCCGGCTGGGTCCATCTCGACCCGACCAATGACCTGATCGCGCACGAGGATCACGTCGCCGTGGCCTGGGGCCGCGACTTCTCCGACGTGAGCCCGCTGCGCGGCGTCATCCTGGGCGGCGACTCCCATTCCTACGGAGTCGCCGTGACCTTGGTACCGACCGGCTGAGCTTCGCTCAGCCCAGGAAATCCTTCGTCCAGCGCGCGTAGTCGGCGTCGCGCGTGACCTTCTTCATCAGTTCGGGACTGGCCACGCCCTGCAGCTTCGACGGCTGCGTGCCCTCGCGCAGCGCTTTCAGCGTCTCATAGGTCGCCTTCACCGCCGCCGCGAAGGGCTGGTGGCCCTGCAGCGCGATCCGAACCCGGCGGGCGCTGAGATAGGCGAGATCCGTCAGGTCCCCCGACACGCCACCCAGGATGATCGGCAGTGTGGTCGCCTCCGAGATCGCGTCGAGCTCGGCACGGGTGCGAACGCCGACGAAGAACAGCGCGTCGACGCCCACCCCCTCGTAGGCCTTGCCGCGCGCGATCGCGTCGTCGAGGCTGGTGATCATCACGGCGCTGGTCCGGCCTGCAATGCAAAGATCCGGATCCTGCCGGCCGCCGAGCGCCGCCTTCATCTTTCCGACGCCTTCCTCGATCGAGATCAGCCGCGGTGCCGTGGTGCCGTACGGCGTCGGCAGGTCGGTATCCTCGAGGCTGAGGCCGCTGACACCCGCGGTCTCGAGCTCCTCAACCGTGCGGCGGGCGTTCAGGGCGTTGCCGTAGCCGTGGTCGGCGTCGACCATGAGCGGCAGGTTCCCGGCCCGGTTGATGCGATAGGCCTGGCCCGCGAACTCACTCAAGGTGAGGACGATCAGGTCGGGGGCTCCCAGCACGGTCATGGACGCGACCGAACCGGCGAACATGCCGATCTCGAAGCCCAGATCCTCGGCGATCCGTGCCGAAATCGGATCGAACACCGAGCCCGGATGAATACAGCGGTCGCCCGCGAGCAGCGCCCGGAAACGCTTCCGGCGATCGGTCCAGTGCATGATGAATCTCCCCTCGTTCCCCTCTCCTTACCAAACGCGGGGGCTGCCATGCAGCGGCGGATTTCGACGGGCAAACTGGATCGCCCCCGCGGCCTTGCCGCTGCCGCAACCCGAGGCGTAGCGTTGCGAACCCTCTATCTCGGCTGCTGGTTCCTGAGGGCCGGGATGGTCTATTATTTCTTCGGGCTGGAAACCAAGGGCAAGTCGATCGAACGGATCGATCGCGAACTGGCAAAAGCCTGACGCACACATCCGTCGAAGGGGAAGGTCTTGGATACGTTGATCCTGTCTGCCGCCGATCTCGCCGGCGACCCCGCCGTGATCGCACGTGCCGAGGCCGTCCGGGCGGCCGTCGAGGCCGCTTCGAACGAGATCGAGGAGACGCGCCGGCTGCCGCCGACGCTGCTCGACAAGCTCCATGAGGCCCGGCTGTTCCGCCTGCTGCTGCCGCGCACCTCGGAGGGAATCGAGACCGATCCCGTCACGTTCTTCCATGTGATCGAGACGATCGCCCGTGGTGACGCCTCGACCGCCTGGTGCCTGAGCCAGGCCGGCGGCTGCGCCATGTCGGCCGCCTATCTCGACCTGCCGGTCGCGCGATCGATCTTCGGCGACGATCCGCGTGCCGTGCTGGCCTGGGGTCCCGGTCCCAGGGTCAAAGCCGTCGAGTGTGACGGCGGCTACAAGGTGACGGGCGTCTGGGCCTTCGCCTCGGGCGGTCGCCACGCGACGTGGCTCGGCGCCCACTGCCCGATCTTCCAGGCCGATGGCTCCCCGCGTCTCGACGCGAACGGCCGCCAGCAGGAGCGCACGATGCTGGTGCGCACCGGCGACGTTCAGTGGACGGACATCTGGAACACGGTCGGCCTGCGCGGCACGGCCAGCGACCAGTTCGCCCTCACCGACTTCTTCGTCCGCGCCGACCATTCGATCACCCGCGAGTTCGAACTCGAATGCCGTGAGGCCGGCCCGCTCTACCGGATGGGCGCCGGCACCTGCTACCAGGTGGGCTTCGCGGGCGTGGCCTGCGGCATCGCCCGCGGCGCGCTCGACTGCTTCCTCGACGTCGCGCGCAACAAGGTGCCGCGCGGGATGAAGAGCCCCATCCGCGATAACGCGGTGGTGCAGTCCAACCTCGCCCAGGCCGAGGTCAATCTCCGGGCCGCGCGCGCCTTCCTGCTGCAGTCGATGGCCGGCATCTGGAAGGACCTCTCGGCCGGCAACACCATCACCGTCGAGCAGCGCATCACCATCCGCATGGCCGCGACCAACGCCATCCACAAGGCCAAGGACGCTGTCGACTTCGCCTACAATGCCGCGGGCGCCACCGCGATTTTCGAGAACCATCCGCTGGAGCGCCGCTTCCGCGACATCCACACCGTGACCCAGCAGCTGCAGGGCCGGCTTTCCCATTTCGAGACCGTCGGTGCGTGGATGATGGGCGCCGAAGCCGACCTCACTTTCGTCTGACCCACGGAGACAACCATGCCGCTTGGCCCCCTGCAGCACTACACGATCGAGCCGTCGGATCTCGAAGCCACCAAGGACTTCTATTGCGACGTGCTCGGCCTCGAGAACGGCGACCGTCCGCCGCTCGGCTTCCCGGGCTACTGGCTCTATTCCGGTGGCGTGGCCACCGTCCACCTGCTGGGCGAGCGCAAGCCGCGTGAGGGCATCGTCGTGCGCGGCACCGAGAAGAAGTTCGAGGACACCGGCCGCTTCGACCATATCGCCTTCGCCGCCAGCGACCTGCCCGGCGTGCGCAAGCGCCTGCAGTCGAAGAACGTGACGTTCCGCGAGCAGATCGTGCCACGGACCGGCGCGGCGCAGATTTTCCTCTACGATCCCGACGGCGTCGGCGTGGAACTGAACTTCCCGGCGGAAGAGGTCCAGGCGGAAGCCAGGGCCTAGTGCTTCTTTCCCTCGAGATCGAAAAGGTCGAGCCCCTCGCCGACGGCACGCCGTTCGGCGAGGCCGGCGCCTACGAGCGCGTCATCGCCGTCGCCAGGGGCGAGGTCGATCCGGCGGCGCCCGGCAATCGGGGTATCGCCCTGATCGACAAGGCGCCGCGCAATGCCGCCGGCAAGGTCGAATACGCGACCAGCGTCTTCATCCTGCGACCCAAGGATTCTTCGCGCGGCAACGGGCGCATCCTCTACGAGGTGAACAATCGCGGCCGCAAGATGCTGTTCGGCAACATCGCCGACGGACCGCAGGGCGTGAACGACCCGAAGACGCTGGCCGATCTCGGCAACGCCTTTCCGCTGCGCCGCGGTTACACCATCGTCTGGTCGGGCTGGGACCCCGATGCACCGCGCGCCAATATGGGCCTCGCGCTCACCGCGCCGGTCGCGACGAACAACGGCCAGCCGATCGTGCAGACGGTTCGCGAGGAATGGGTCTCGGGCACGCGTATCGGCGTCCTCGAAGCCTTCAAGCTGTCGCACGAGGCCGCCACGCTCGAACAGCCCCGCGCCCGACTCACCGTACGAGAACGCGCCGACGACGAGCCGCGCGAACTGCCGTTGAACCAGTGGTCGTTCATCGACGCCCGCTCGATCAGACTGCGCGACGGCACCAAGGCCCAGCCGGGCTTCCTCTACGAATTTCACTACGAAGCGAAGAACCCGAAGGTCCAGGGCCTGGGCTTCGCGGCTACGCGCGACGTGGTGAGCTGGCTGCGCCATTCGCCCGACGCGGTGAAGGCCACCGGTCGTCCCATGACGCACGCGCTGGCAATCGGTTTCTCGCAGGCCGGGCGTTACCTTCGCAATCACATCTCCGAAGGCTTCAATCGCGACGAACAGGGCCGCCGCGTGTTCGACGGCATCCACAGCCACATCGCAGGCGTCGGGCGCGTCTTCTACAACACGCCCTTCGCCCAGCCGGCGCGCACCAACACCCAGCACGAGGATCACGGCTTCCCCGAGAATGAGTTTCCCTTCTCGACGGCGACGCAGAGCGATCCGCTGACGGGCAAGACCGGTTCACTGTTCCGGCGCGACGGCAGCGATCCGCTGCTGATCGAAACCAACACCTCGACCGAGTACTGGCAGAAGGGCGCCTCCCTGCTGCACACCGATCCGCTCGGCACCAGGGACATCGCCCTGCCGGAGAATTCGCGCGTCTACATGGTTGCCGGTACGCAGCATGGCGGTCGCGCCGGCGCGACGACCGATCCCGGCCCCAACCTCAATCCGCGCAACCCGCACAATCCGATGCCCGCCATCCGCGCCCTGCTCGTCGCGCTCGACGAATGGGTCGTTTCCGGAAAGACGCCGCCGCCCAGCCGGGTGCCGACGCTCGCCGCCGGTACGCTGGTCGAGCCGGACAAGACCGGCTTTCCCGCAGTGCCGGGCGCGGCGATCGTGCGCACCACCAACACCGTGTCGCCGCCGGGCGACTGGGTGAAGCCCGTCGCGGGCGACAAGGTCTATCGCACGCTGGTCAGCAAGGTCGACGCCGACGGCAACGAGGTCGCAGGCATCCGCTTGCCCGACATCGCCGTACCGCTCGCCACCTACACCGGCTGGAACGAATACAAGCCGCCTTATCCGAAAGGCGAGATCGCCGACCGCGACGGGAGCTGCCTGCCGCTCCCCGTCGACAAGGCGGCCCGTGAAGCTTCGGGTGATCCCCGCCCCTCGATCGCCGAACGCTACAAGGACGGCGCCGACTATGTCGCCAAGGTCCAGGCCGTGGTCACGGAACTGATGGCCGACCGGCTGCTGCTGGCCGAGGACGCCGAACGCTATCTCGACCGCGCGCGCAAGGAACCGCGCGTCGCGCCTTAACGAACAGCTTCAAGGGAGATCAGGATGGGTAAGAGAATCGCAGTCGTCGGCACGGGTGCCCTGGGCGGTTATGTCGGCGGCTACCTGGCGCATGCCGGCCACGACGTGACACTGATCGATTTCTGGCCGGAGAACATCGAGATCATCCGCAAGCGCGGGCTCGAACTCGACGGCGTCACGCCGGAAGAGAAGTTCACGGTCACCAAGGCCAAGACCATGCATCTCACCGAGATGCAGGACCTCTCGCGCCAGAAGCCGATCGACATCGCCTTCGTCTCGATGAAGTCCTATGACACCGAATGGGCGACGGCGCTGATCAAGCAGTATCTCGCGCCAGACGGCTACATCGTGTCGCTGCAGAACTGCCTGAACGAGGAGCGCATCGCGGGCATCGTCGGCTGGGGCAAGACCGTGGGCATGGTCGCCTCGCTGATCTCGGTCGACATGTACGAGGCCGGCAAGATCCGCCGCACCGTCTCCAAGGGCGGCGACAAGCACACGGTCTTCCGCGTCGGCGAGGTCCATGGCCGCATCACCAAGCGGGTCGAGGAACTGCGCGAGATGGTCGGCATGATCGACAGCGCCAAGACCACGACCAACCTGTGGGGCGAGCGCTGGTCCAAGCTCTGCCAGAACGGCATGAAGAACGGCGTCTCGGCCGCCACCGGCATGACCGGCACCGACTGCGACCGCAACGACGCGGTCCGCCGCTTCTCGATCAAGCTGGGCGGCGAGGCGGTGCGCGTCGGCCAGGCGCTGGGCTACCACATCGAGAAGATCGGCAAGTTCGAGCCGGAGCTGCTGGCCCGTGCTTCCGAGGACGACAAGGCCGCGCTCGACGAGGTCGAGGCGATCCTGCGGCCGGGCTCCAACACCAATCCCAATCCGCGCGCCGACATCCAGCGCCCCTCGATGGCCCAGGACATCATCAAGGGCCGCCGCACCGAGATCGAGTTCATGAACGGCTACATCGCCGAGCGCGGCAACTTCATCGGCGTGAAGGCACCGACCCACACCAGGCTCACCGAGATCGTGAAGAAGGTCGAGCGCAAGGAGCTGCTGCCGTCGGCCGCACTGCTCGGAGGATAATTTTTCCTTTGTTCCGAGGGCGGGCAGCAGGGGTTGAGCCCATGACGACGTTTCCGATCAAGCGCCTCGGCTTCTTCACCCGCCTCCTCGACCAGGTGGACGCAGCCGAGCGTTACCGGCTGGCCACCCAGCAGATCCAGCACGCCGAGAAGTGCGGCTTCGATTCGGCCTGGATCGCCCAGCACCATTTCCACGAGGGCGAAGGCGGACTGCCCGCCCCGTTCGTGTTTCTCTCCCACGTCGCCGCCCATACGTCGCGAATCCGGCTCGGCACGGGCATCGTCACGCTGCCGCTGGAACTGCCGATCCGCGTCGCCGAGGACGCCGCCGTCACCGACCTGATGAGCGGCGGCCGCCTCGAAGTCGGCGTCGGCCCGGGCGGCAATCTCACCGCCTTCACCGCCTTCGGCCTCGAGAGCGACAAGCGGCACGTGCTGTTCGACAACAACCTCGCTTTGCTGAAGACCGCCTGGTCAGGCGACGCCCTCCCCGGCGGCGACAAGCTCTACCCGTCGAGTCCGACCCTGGTCGACCGCGTCTGGCAGGCGACCTTCACCGTCCCGGGCGCGCGGCGGGCCGGGCTGGCGGGCGATGGGCTGATGCTGTCGCGCACCCAGCCACGGTCTCCCGACGCGCCGCACGCCTCGCTGGCCGACATCCAGAATCCGATGCTCGATGCCTATCTCGAAGCCCTGCCCAAGGGCGTCGAGCCGCGCATCCTGGCGTCCCGCACCATCTTCGTGGCTGACGATCGCAAGGAGGCGATGCGGCTGGCCGAGACCGGCCTGTCCCGCATGCGCCACCGGCTGGCTGCCACCGGCAATTTCACCTCGGGCAGCCTGGTCGGCGACCTGATCGCGGCCATGGACGTGCATATCGGCACACCGGACGAAGTCATCGCCTCGCTGCAGGGCGATTCCACCCTGGAACGCGCCACCGACCTCACGATGCAGGTTCACTCGATCGATCCGCCGCACCCCTATATCCTGCGGTCGATCGAGCTGCTGGCCGAGAAGGTCGCGCCCGCATTGGGCTGGGCGCCGGAAATCAGAATGGGGACGAGACAAGTCGCATGACAGACGTGATCGACAGCCTGGTGGGAATCGCCCCGGGCTCGAAGCTGGACGCGATTCGCGCCCAGCGGGCCGAGGCGCGCAAGCACGCGCAGGCGAGCTACGCTTCCCTGTTTGAACCGAAGGAACCTGGCGGCGTCAGCGCCGACGAGCGCCATGCCATCGCGGCTTTCGTCGCGGGCCTGCACGGCGAAGCCAGGACCGATGCCTTCTATGCGGCCAAGCTGCCGGCAACCTTGCATACGGCCGTGGCGACGGAAGTCGCTGCAGCCAAGGCCAAGGGCCCCTATGGCCGCTTCCCCAAGGGACCGCTCTCGGTCGAGGATGCACCGGGACCGACCTGGAAGGTGAGCGATGCCGGACGCGCCGCGCTCGGGCCTCGCCTGACGGCCGCCTTCGAGCATACGCACATGCTGGTGTTCCATCCGCGCGATGCGTCGGCGCCATCGCTGCAGTCGCTGCTCGACGCCGGCTGGTCGACCAACGACATCGTGACGATCTCGCAGCTCGTCTCCTTCCTGTCCTACCAGATCCGGGTCGTTTCCGGCCTGACCGTCCTCGCGAGCACGCTATGAGCACCGACAAGACCCTGACGCTGCCGCCGCACACCGAGCCGGTGGTCTTCACCCGCGACATGCTCGACTGGCTGCCCTGGCTCGAACCCATGGCCGAAGCCGACATGACCGAGCATCACATCAGGAGCCTGGTCGACGCGGCGCGCGTGAAGTCGCCCTACTTCCGGCTGCTGGCCCGCGACCCCGACGTGCTGGAGGCGCGCACGCGGACCGACAAGGACATCTTCTACAATCCCGAGGCCGGCCTGCCGCGCGCCGAGCGCGAACTGGCGGCGGCGGCCACGTCGCGCCTCAACGGCTGCATATACTGCGCCTCCGTCCATGCCCGCTTCGCCGCGACCTACTCGAAGCGCGTCGACGACGTGCAGCGGCTGCTGGACGAGGGCGTCGAGGCCAAACTCGATGAGCGTTGGGAAGCCATCGTGGCCGCCTCGGTCGCGTTGACGGCCCTGCCGATGACCTTCGGCAAGGAGCATGTCGAACGCCTGCGCACCGTCGGCCTCGACGACGCCGCCATCGCCGACCTGATCGGCGCGGCCTCGTTCTTCAACTGGGCCAACCGGCTGATGCTCTCGCTGGGCGTGCCGGCGACGCAGCCGAAATAGGACTCAAGCTCTTCAGCAGGTCATGTCGAACTCCAACACGACCTCACCCTGAGGAGCGCTCCCCCGGAGCGCGTCTCGAAGAGTGGGTACGGGCACCTCGTCTGTAGCCCATCCTTCGAGACAGCCCGGAGTTTACCCCGAGGTACTCGAGGGGGCTTCCTCAGGATGAGGTGGCGCAGGTCCGAACAAACCAAAGTCCCCAAAGAGAAACGCCCGGTGGATCTCTCCACCGGGCGTTTCGGTTTCAGACCGGCCTCAGTAGGGCAGGCCGTAATATCCAGGGTTGCCCCATTCGCCCCAATCCCAGTCGTTGTCGACGGTGGCGTCCATGGAGCTCGGGCTGTAGGGATCGTCGGCGAAGTTGGCGCGCATCGCCGTGGTCATCATCTGCTTCGACGCTTCCTTGATGTAGGCGTTGTAGTTGCTCTGCGTGCCCATGTAGAGGCAGCCGCACATGGTCGGGTCGGCATAGACCCAGACCGGCTTGCCCTGGTACGTCTTTCGAACCAGCTTGTGCGGCGGCAGCTGCTTGAACGAAGCCGCCTGGCCCGGCGTCTTCAGCGACACGACCTTGAAACCCGAATCGGTCAGCATGTCGCGCTTCGACTCGGTCTTGGGCATCTGGCCCTCGCAGGCCGCCACCAGGCCGCCGATCGCCAGCATGGCGAGAATGGACCTCACAGGCTTCATCATGTCCCCCAGATTTCGGGCTTCAGGCAGCGGCCTTGAGGCCCGCCTTCGCATCTTCTTTGATCATGTCCGCGCCCTTCTCGGCAACCATGATCGTGGGCGCGTTGGTATTGCCCGACGGCACGGTCGGCATGATCGAGGCGTCGACGACCCGCAGGCCGGCAATGCCGTGGACCCGCAGCCGGTCGTCGACCACCGCCATGGGATCGGAACCCATCTTGCAGGTGCCGATGACATGGTAGGTCGTCTGGCCGTTGCCGCGGGCGAAGCTCAGCCACTCGTCGTAGCTCTGGATCTTGTCGCCGGGCGTCTTCTCGAAGGCGATGTACTTCGACAGCGACGGATGGGAGACGATCTTGCGGGCGATCTGCATGCCCGCGACCGTGGCGTCGCGGTCGGTCTGGGCCGAAAGGAAGTTCGGCCGGATCGCGGGCTCGCTGCCGGGGGTCGCCGACTTGATGTGGATCGAGCCGCGCGAATCGGGCCGGCACTGGCCGATCACCACGGTCATGCCCGGTTCGCGCTCGAGATCGCGCTTCTGGGCCGTGTCGTAGCTGGCGTGCGCCATGTGGAACTGCATATCGGGCGATTCGAGACCCGGCCGCGTGCGCACGAAGCCGTAGACGACGCCCGCCGTGAGGCTGAGCGCGCCGCGTCCGGTCGTGTAGTACTTGATCACTTCCTTCACGAGGTTCACGCCGCGCGTCTTCTCGTTGAGCGTCACCGGCAGCTTGACCCTCCAGTTCATGCGCGGCGCGAAGTGGTCGCCGTAATTCTCGCCGACGCCCTTCAGCTCGTGCTTCACCTCGATGCCGTAGCGGCGCAGCAGTTCGGGCTGGCCGATGCCGGAATGTTCGAGCACGCCCGGCGACTGCACCGCGCCACAGGAGAGGATTACCTCGCGGCCGCAGCGTGCCTCCTGCTTCTGGCCATGCACCGTGTAGGCGACGCCGACGCAGCGCTTGCCTTCGAGGATGACATGATCGACCAGCGCATCGGTCACGATCTGGAGGTTCGGGCGATTGCGGATCGGGTCGAGGAAGGCACGCGCCGTCGACCAGCGCTTCCCGTCCTTCATGGTCACCTGGAAGTAGCCGAAGCCTTCCTGGTTGCCGTTGTTGTAATCCTTGTTCTTCGGATACCCGGTTGCCTCGGCCGCATCGATGAAGGCGTCGCAGAGCTCGTTGGTCTCGCGCATCTCCGCGACGTTCAGCGGACCGCCCTTGCCGCGGGAGTCGTCGCCGCCCGGCTCGTAGTTTTCCGATTTCTTGAAATAGGGAAGAATCCGCTCATAGGACCAGCCACGATTGCCGAGCTGTCCCCACGTGTCGTAGTCGAGCGGCTGGCCGCGCACATAAAGCATGCCGTTGATCGAACTCGAGCCGCCGAGCGTGCGGCCGCGCGGACAGGGGATACGGCGGTTGGCGACGCCCTCCTCCGCTTCCATTTCGAAGTTCCAGTTGAACTGCTTGTGGTTCAGCAGCTTGGTGAAGCCGGCGGGAATGTCGATCCACATCGACTTGTCGCGCGGGCCGGCTTCGAGCAGCAGCACCCTGACGTTGGCATCCTCGGTCAGCCGGTTGGCGAGCACGCACCCCGCGGAGCCGCCGCCGACGACGATGTAATCCCAATTGGCCATGACGCTTCCTCTCTCCCTTTGGAGACAGTGTAGCGCGTCTGTAACCGGGCGCGACTCCCTCTCTGGGGAGAGGCGTGTATCCCGAAATGCCTAGCGAAGGTGGCAGGAGACCTGGTGGCCTGGTGCGATTTCGCGGAGCGAAGGAACTTCCACCTTGCAGCGGGCCACCGCATAGGGGCAACGGGTGTGGAAGTGGCAACCCGATGGCGGCTTCACCGGACTCGGCACGTCGCCTTGGAGCACCAGCTTCTTGCGCTTGATGGCGGGGTCCGGCACCGGCACGGCCGACAGCAAGGCCTCGGTATAGGGGTGCTGCGCATTCGTGAAGATCGAGCGCGTGTCGGCATATTCGACGATGCGACCGAGATACATGACCGCGATCTGGTGGCTGATATGCTCCACCACGGCGAGATTGTGCGAGATGAACAGGTAGGAAAGGCCGCGCTCGCGCTGCAGGTCCATCAGCAGGTTGATGACCTGGGCCTGGATCGAGACGTCGAGCGCCGACACCGGCTCGTCGCCGACGATGAGCTTCGGCCCCAGGGCAAGCGCGCGCGCGATGCCGATGCGCTGGCGCTGGCCGCCCGAGAACTGGTGCGGGTAGTTCTTCATCTGCGCCGGACGCAGGCCGACGCGGGCGAACAACGCCGACACCTGCTCCTGACGGTCCTTGGTATTGGCCACGCCATGGACCAGCAGCGGCTCGCCCACGATGTCGCCCGCCGTCATGCGCGGGTTCAGCGAGGAGAACGGGTCCTGGAAGATGATCTGCATTTCCCGGCGATAGGGGCGCAGTTCCGACTTGGACAGGCCGATGATCTCCTTGCCCTCGACCTTGATCGAGCCCGAGGTCGGCTCGACCAGGCGCATGGCGGCACGGCCGGCCGTGGTCTTGCCGCAGCCGGACTCGCCCACGAGACCGAGTGTCTCGCCAGCATTGACGGTGAAGGACACGCCATCGACGGCATAGACCTGCCCGACCGTGCGACGGAGCAGGCCCTTCTTGACCGGGAAATGCTTCTTGAGGTCGGTGACCTCGAGGACGGGGGGATTTGCGCTAACCATGGGTGTGCCAGCAAGCCGCCCAGTGAGCGGGCTGCTTCTCCTCGTAAACCGGACGTTCGCTGCGGCACTTGTCGTCCGCCCTGTTGCACCGGGGGGCAAAGGCACAGCCGGGCGGCAGATCGAACAGCGGCGGCACGATGCCGGGAATTTCCTGCAGGCGCTCGTTCGAGCGATCGGTCTGCCCGCGCATCAGGTCGAGGCGCGGGATCGAATTCATCAGGCCGACCGTGTACGGGTGAAGCGGCTTGGCGAACAGCTCTCCCACGGTCGCTTCCTCGACCTTGCGGCCGGCATACATGACGATGACCCGGTGCGCCGTCTCGGCCACGACGCCGAGATCGTGGGTGATCAGGATGACCGCGGCGCTGAACTCGCGCTGCAGTTCCACGATCAGCTCCAGGATCTGGGCCTGGATGGTGACGTCGAGCGCGGTCGTCGGTTCGTCGGCGATCAGCACCTTCGGGTTACAGGCCAGCGCCATGGCAATCATCGCACGCTGGCGCATGCCGCCCGAGAGCTGGTGCGGATACTCCTTGGCGCGTTGCGCGGGCTCTGGAATGCGGACCAGGTCCAGCATCTCGATCGCCCGCTTCATCGCCGCCTTGCGGTCCATGTCCCGGTGCAGGATGAGCGCCTCGGAAATCTGCTTGCCGATCGTCATCACCGGATTGAGCGACGTCATCGGCTCCTGGAAGATCATCGAGATCTCGTTGCCGCGCACGTCGCGCATCTCCTCCTCGGAGATCTTGAGCAGGTCCCGGCCGGCCAGCCGGATCGAGCCCGAGACGATGCGTCCCGGCGGTTCCGGGATCAGCCGCATCAGCGAGAGCGCGGTCATGCTCTTGCCGCAGCCGGATTCACCGACGATGGCCAGGGTCTCACCGGCGGCGACCTCGAAGTCGACGCCATCGACCGCCTTGACGATGCCCTGGCGCGTATAGAACCACGTGCCGAGGTCGGACACTTCCAGAAGTGAACTCATGTACGCTGTCTCGGATCGAGGATGTCGCGCAGGGCATCGCCCAGCAGGTTGGTGCCGAACACCGTGAGGCTGATGGCGACACCGGGGAAGATCACCAGCCACGGCGCCGTTCGCACATATTCGGCCGCCGATTCCGAGAGCATCCGGCCCCAGGACGGATACGGCTCCGGGATGCCGAGGCCCAGGAAGGACAGCGACGCCTCGGTCAGGATCGCCGAGCCGAGCTGGGCGGTGCCGAGGACGATCAGCGGCGCCAGCGTGTTGGGCAGGACGTGCCGGACGGCGATGCGGATCTCGCCCATGCCGATGGCCCGGGCGGCCTCGACGAAGGGCTGTTCGCGCAGCGACAGGGTGCTCGACCGCACGACGCGCGCCACGCTCGGCACCAGCGGGATCGCGATCGCGATGATGGTGTTCTGCAGAGACGGCCCGAGTGATGCGGCCATGACCAGCGCCATCACGAGGAGCGGCAGCGACTGCATGATGTCCATCAGGCGCTGGGTCGCCAGGTCGACCCAGCCGCCCAGGAAGCCGGACATCAGGCCGATGACGACGCCCAGGATGCCGCCCAGCAGGGTCGCGCCGACGGCGACGGCCAGCGAGATGCGCGCGCCGTAGACGATGCGGCTGAACATGTCGCGGCCCATGAAGTCCGCCCCCAGCCAGTAGGTGCCGCCCGGGGTGGCCAGCGAGGCCCGCGAGTTCGTCGACAGCGGGTCGTGCGGTGCGATGACGTTGGCGAAGAGGGCCGTCAGCACGAACAGCAGGACGAGGATCGCGCCCACCGCGCCGAGTGGATAGCGCCGGGCCAGGAAGCTGGCCTGACTCCAGAAGCCCGATACGTTGGCGCCGGCCTTGGCCAGAGCGGCATCATGATCGATGACAGCCATGGGCGCCTCAGTCCGCGTACTTGATGCGAGGGTCGAGAGCCATGTAGGCCATGTCGACCAGGAAATTGACGACGACCACGCAGAAGGCGATCAGCATCACCAGGTTCTGCACGATCGGATAGTCGCGCCACAGGATGGCCTCGACGAGGAAGCGCGCCACGCCCGGGATGTTGAACACGGTCTCCGTCACGATCAGGCCGCCGACGAGAAACGCCGCCTCGATGCCGATGATGGTGACGACCGGCAGCAGGGCATTGCGGAGCGCGTGCTCGTAGTTGACCGTGGTCTGCGAGGCGCCCTTGGAGCGCGCCGTACGGATATAGTCCTGCCGCAGCACCTCGAGCATGGACGATCTCGTCAGTCGCATGATCAGGGCCGAACTTCGGAACCCGACCGCGGCCGCGGGAATGCTGAGCAACAGCATCTCGTCGATGAAACTTCGCGGTTCGTTGGTGTAGATCGGGATCATGCCGAACCACTGCACCGATGCCATCAGGATCAGCAGGCCGAGCCAGAAAGAGGGAAGCGAAAGGCCGCTCAGGCTGATGATGCGCAACAGATAGTCGACGACCGAATTCTGCCGGACGGCGCTGATGACGCCGAGCGGCACGCCGAGGATGACCGAGAAGAACAGCGCAAGCCCGGCCAGCTTGGCGCTGATCGGGATGCGTGGTGCGATCTCCTCGAGAGCGGGCCGCTCCGACACGTAGGCAAAGCCCAGGTCGCCGCGCACCAGACCGCCGATCCATTGCAGGTACTGATCGAAGATCGGCCGGTCGAGGCCAAGTTCGCGCGCGATCTTGGCCTTTTCCTTCGGATCGGCGATGCCCGCCGAATCCACCAGGATGTCAGCGATGTTGCCGGGCACCAGACGCAGCATGACGAAGATGAGCACCGACATTCCGAAGAGTGTCAGAACCATCAATAGTACGCGGCGGGTAAGATACGCTCCCATCCTCGTCGTGCCTCCGTCCGGTGGGCCGGTTTACTTGTCGAGCCAGACGTCTTCGAGACGCCAGCCGTTGTAGATGCTGTTGTGCTGGAGCACGAGGTTCTTCACCGCCGGCGCCCAGCAGGTGTTCGCAACACCATGCGTGATCGGCGGACGCGCCGCGTCCTTGAGCAGGGCCTGCTCGATCTTCGACACCAAGACCTTGCGCTTGTTAATGTCGGTCTCGGCGGACTGCTCGTCGATCATCTTGTCGATCTCGGGGTTCTTGTACGCCGTGTAGTTGCGATCCGACGTGCTGTAGAAGTTTTCGTAGAACACGCCATCCGGATCGTCGAGGCCGGCGCCCGTCAGGTTCATGCCGACCTGGTAGTTCTTCTGCTGGATCTTGTTGTACCAGATCGTGGTGTCGATCGGCTCCAGCTCGGCATCGATGTAGATCTGCTTGAGCTGGTCGATGAGGATGACGGCCGGATCGCGATAGATCGCGATGTTGCGGGTCGCCACCTTGATCTTGAGCGGCTTGTCGGGGCCGTAGCCCAGCTCCTTCATGATCCCGCGCGCGACCTCGCGGTTCTTCTCGATGTCGGGCCCGAAGCCGGGAAGCTTCTGCAGTTCGTCCTGCGTCATGCCCCAGACGCCGGCCGGCGGCGGCAGCATCGTCGCGCCGCGCAGGTCATTGCCCTGGGCCAGGATGTCGCTGAACGGCGTGCGGTCGAGCGAATAGACAAGCGCCTCGCGCAGCTTCGGATTGTCGAACGGCGGGGCGTCGCGATTGACCAGCAGGTTGCTGTGGACGTTCGTCGGCCGCGCTTCGCAGATGGCGTCCGCCTTCTGGCCCTTGACGTCCTTCAGTAGCGGGAAGGTGATGTCGGAATCGAAAGTCAGGTCGAACTCACCGGCAACGAACCCGAGCACGCGGGTGCTGCGGTTCGGCACGATCTTGAACTCGATGGCGTCGAGATAGGGACGTCCCTTCTTCCAGTAGTCGGGATTGCGCACCAGCTTGATGGCCTCGTTGCGCTTGAAGTCCGCAACCTTGAAGGGACCGGTACCGATCGGCTTGGAGCGCATCACGCGCGAGTCGACGTGACACGGATAGACCGGCGCATAGCCGGCCGCCAGCATCGACATGAACGACGGCTGCTGGCGCTCCAGCGTGAACGTCACCTCGTTGTCGCCGTTGGTCGTGACCTCCTTCAGGTTCTTGTACCAGACCTTGCGCGGGTTCTTGCGGATGATCTGCTGCTTCTCGTCGGCACCGCTCAGGGCGTCCCACGTGCACTTCACGTCGGCGGAGGAGAACGGCTTGCCATCATGCCACTTCACGCCGCTGCGCAGCTTGAACGTGAGCTTCGTCTTGTCGCTGTTCCACGACCAGCTCTCGGCGAGATCGGGCACGATCTTGTCGGGGCTGTTGATCTTCTCCTTCGGATCGAAGAACACGAGATTGTTGAACACGCCCATGAACGGCATGTTCACCGAGATGGTCGCTTCCTCGTGAATCGATGCACTCGGCGGATTGTCGCGATGGGATATCCGGAGTGTTCCACCCTGCTTCTGCGCAAAGGCGGGAGCAGAGATGACGACGGCGGCCGCCAGGCCGCCGGCAATGATTGCCAAGCGTTTACGCATTTTCTAATCCTCCCAGAGGCACGCTCGTTGGCGTGTTTCTTCTTCCCCGTTGCGGGAGAGGCTATCACATCGTGTGCGATGGCCAAGCCTTAAAGCGCAGGCCCCTTCAGTTCTATCTGGTTGCCTTCCGGATCACGGAAATAGACCGAGGGACCGTTGCCCTCGGCGCCGTAGCGCTCGACCGTTTCGCCGACCGATATGCCGAACGGCGCGAGTTGCATGACGATGGTGTCACGATCGAACGGCTCCACGCGGAAGCAGAGATGATCCATGTTCGGCGCGGTGGCCGGGGCGTCCGATGCGATCAGGTCGAGCATCGAGGCGCCGGCCCGCATCTGGACGAGGCTCAACCGCTCGATGCGGCGTTCCTCCCGAAAACCCAGCGCCTGCTCGTAAAAACGGACCATGCCGGCGAGGTCCCGCACGCGTAGCACGACATGATCGATGCGTTCGACATGGAAGGTCATGACGAATAGCCTCCTTCGGGCAAAAGCACGAAAAACACGGAGGAGAGAATGGCGTTCGCAGTCAATGCCGCCAAGGCGCGCCTGAAGAAGAACGAACTGTCGATCGGGATCGGCATCCGGCTGGTCCGCAACGTCGACATCGTGAAAGTCATGAAGGCGGCGGGCTTCGACTGGCTGTTCATCGACCTCGAACATGGATCGATGTCGATCGAGACGGCCTGCGAAATCGCGATCGCTGCGCAGGACTCCGGCATCGCGCCCATCGTGCGCGTACCGTATGGCGAGCTCACGATGGCGACGCGCGTCCTCGACGGCGGCGCCCTGGGCATCGTCGTCCCACATGTCGATACGCCGGAGGAGGCGAAGGAGATCGCCGACAAGCTGCGCTACCCGCCGCGCGGCCATCGTTCGGTGGGCGGCGGCCAGGCGCAGTTCGACTACGAGCCGATGCCGCTCGGTGAGATGACGACGAAGTCGGACGAGAACACGCTGATCGTGGTGATGATCGAGACGCCCAGGGCGGTCGAGAACGCCGAGGCGATCGCGGCAGTGCCGGGCATTGATTGCCTGCTGGTCGGCTCGAGCGACCTGTCGATGGAAATGGGTATCCCCGGCGACACCGGCAATCCGAAGGTCCAGGCCGCCGTCGACAAGGTCATCGCCGCCTGCCGCAAGCACGGCAAGTGGCCCGGCATGGGCGGCGCCTACACCGAGGAACTGCTCAAGATCTACACCGACAAGGGCATGAAGTTCCTGCTGGCCGGCAACGATCTCCCGATGCTTACCGGTGCCGCCCGCGCGCACCAGGCGAAGGTGCGCGCGTTCCAGAAATGACAGCGAAGCTGTCATCCCGAGCGTAGCGAGGGATCCTTGTCTATTCTGAACCGTGCGGGCTCTCGCGCCTCAGAAGGCGCTGCCGCCCGCCAGCGCTAGGGCGTTGCCCTAGCGCTTCCCTTCGATCTCGATTTCGACGAGGTGCGGCTTGCCGGACTTGAACGCGGCCTCGACGGCCGCCTTGATGTCGTCGGCCTTGGCGACATAGGTGCCGGCGACGCCCATGCCCCTTGCGAGGTCGACGAAGCCCATGGTCGGGCCCGTCAGGTCCATGTGCATGTAGGGCTTGTTCGATTTCACATCGAAGCGCTGGCGATACGCATCGATATTGTGCTTCAGGACGCGATACTCGCGGTTCGCCAGGATGACGAACACGATGGGCAGGTCGTGATGCGCCGCCGTCCACAGCGCCTGGATAGAATACATCGACGAGCCGTCGCCCGAAACGCAGAGGATCGGACGCTTGGTCTGCGCGACCGCCACGCCGATGGCGCCGGCCAGCCCCTGGCCGATGCCGCCGCCGCGACCGCTGTAATAGTCGCCCGGTCCGTTGAAGGTGAAGGTCTTGAAGAGGTCGAGGTTGGCCGTGATCGTCTCGTCGACCACGACGACATCGCCGGGCGAGCCCGCGCGAATCTCGGCCATGGCGCGCGCCATCGAGGTCGGCGTGCGCGACCAGGCCTTCTCGACGCGCGCCTTCTGCGCGGCATCGTCAGCGTCCTTGCGCGCCTTCATCGCGCTGTTGCGCTTGGCGGCTGCCGCGGCATCGCCCCCCGTCAAGGCGGCATCAAGTGCCTCGAGCGCGGCGCCGGCATCCGCGACGACGCCCGCATCGAGGGAGAAGTTGTGAGCGAGCCGCGACGCCCCGCCCTCGATCTGCAGCACCTTGGTGCCGGGCGCGAACGGCGAGCCGGCGGCGTACCAGACTTCCTCGAAGAACGGCCCGCCCACCATCAGCACGAGGTCGTTGCCCGCGAGCTGCTTGGCGATCCCGGTCGCATCGAAGGCCAGCGTGCCGCAATAGGCCGGATGATCGGTCGGGAAGGAGTTCTGGCCGCGCAGACCCTCGAACCACACCGCGGCGCCGAGCTTGTCGACCAGCTTTACCAGCGCCTTGTCGGCACCGGCGCGGGCAACGTCGTCACCGGCGACGATGGCCGGGTTCCTGGCGGCCGCCAGCAGCTTCGCCATGGCGGCAATGCCCGCCGGATCGGGGCGCGTGGCGCTGTAGGAATGGCCGGGCTTGCCGGCGGGAATCGAAGTCTCCTGCTCCATCACGTCGATGGGCAACGCCACGAAGACCGGACCTGCCGGCGCCTCGTTGGCGATCTTGAAGGCGCGCTGGAGGATCGGGCCCAGCTCGTCGGCGCGCTCGACCTGCACGCTCCACTTGGTAACGGGCGCGGCGATCGATGCAAGGTCATGGCCGAGGATGGGATCGCGCAGGCGCATGCGCGTGTCCTGCTGGCCGGCCGTCACGACCATCGGCGAGTTGTTCTTGAGCGCGCTGTAGATCGCACCGATCGCATTGCCGAGGCCCGGCGCCACATGGAGGTTCACGAAAGCGGTCTTGCCGCTGGCCTGGGCATAGAAGTTGGCGGCGCCGGTCGCGACGCCCTCATGCAGGTGCACGATGTAATCGAGCTGCGGATAGTCGGGCAACGAATCGAGCAACGGACTCTCGGTCGTCCCCGGATTGCCGAAGATGCGATCGACGCCGTGATTGATGAGCGTCTCCAGAAGGACCTGACGTCCACGCATTTTATCTCTCCCTTTCAATGTCCCTGCTTCGCCCGCAGCGCGTCCAGCGCCCGGTCGACAAATCCCAGCCGGTCCTGGCCCCAGAAGCGCACGCCATCGACGATGAACGTCGGCGCCCCGAAGACCTGCAGCGACTCGGCCTCGCGCGTGAAGGTCCGGTAAGCCGCCTGCACCTCGTCGCTCATCTCGGCCTGGTTCAGCGCGCGGCCGTCCATCCCGTTCTCCTCCGCGATCGCGATCCGCACCTCGGCAGATGCCGTGTCGCGCTCCTCGGCCCACAGGGCGCGCAGCAGCGCATGGCTCAGCCGGAAGGCATCGAGACCGCGCAACTGCGCCGCGATCACCATCCACCCGGGCCGCTTGTTCCAGTCTGGATCGGCGACCTTCTCCGGATAGTAGCGAGGCTTCAGCGCCAGCGGCATCTGCAGGTAGCGCCGCCAGCGATCCAGTTCCTCTTCGTGATACGAGCGGCGGGCCGGCGGCCGCGTCCGGAGCGGTACGCCACCGGTCCGCGGAACGATCTCCTGGAAGTCGAACGGCTTCAGGACCAGCCGCACCTTGTGGCGCCGCACGATGTCCTCAAGCTGCGGGCCCATGAAATAGGCCCAGGGGGAGGACAGGCTGTAGAAGCACGGCAGTTCAATCATGCGGTCGGCCCTGCTAAGGAAATCCGTGGAGGGTCAGAAGCACGGCATGGACGGTGTTGTCGAGCGGCATTCGGCGGGTTTGGACGCGCTCGAGAAGATCGCGCGTCACGACCTGGCGCGGTTGAACTATCCGCCAGCCAACTGGGTGCCCGAGAAGATCGGACCCGACGGCAGGCCTGTCCTCGACGTGCTCGTCGTCGGCGCCGGCATGTGCGGCCAGACGGTCGGCTGGGGTCTGACCCGTGAGGGCATCCGCAACATCCGTGTGATCGAGCGCAACACCCATGGCCACGAAGGGCCGTGGAACACCACGGCGCGCATGCCGATCCTGCGCTCGCCCAAGCATCTCACCGGCCCCGATCTCGGCGTGCCCTCCCTCACCTTCCGCGCCTGGTACGAGGCGCAGCACGGCGCCGAAGGCTGGGAGAAGCTCTACAAGATCCCGCGCCTCGATTGGCTTTCGTACCTGCTGTGGGTGCGCAAGGTCGTCGACCTGAAAGTCGAGAACGGCGTGTCGCTGCTCAAGGTCGAGGCGGCGGGCGATTTCCTTCGGGCGAGCCTGTCGACCGGTGAGACGGTGCTGACGCGCAAACTCGTGCTCGCCAACGGCCGCGACGGATCGGGTGGCTTCCGCTGGCCGTCGCTCCCTTCGTTCGATCCGGAGCACCCTTCCCGCGCGGGCCGCGTCTATCACACGCTGGAAGAGATCGACTTCACGCAACTCGAGGGCAAGCGCCTCGGCATCCTGGGCGTGCTCGCCACCGCGATCGACAATGCCTGCACGGCGCTGGAGGCCGGCGCACGCGAGGCAATCTGCTACGCGCGGCGGCCGCACCTGCCGCAGGTGAACAAGTCGAAGGGCGCGTCTTTCCCGGGCTTCCAGCGCGGCCAGGGCATGCTGGACGACGACTGGCGCTGGAAGATCTACACCTACATGCTGGCCGCCGGCTCGCCGCCGCCACACGAATCGGTCCTGCGCGCACAGAAGCTGCCGGGCTTCGCCTTCCGCTTCGCCGAGCCGTGGCTCGACATGAGCGTCGACCAGGACGGCGTGACGGTGAAGACGGCCAAGGCGACCGAACGCTTCGACGCCGTCCTGATTGGCACCGGCTTCGACATCGACCTGGCGCGGCGGCCCGAAATCGCTTCGTTCGCCGCCAACGCCACCCTGTGGGGCGACCGGCGCTCACCCGAGGACGCGCAGGCCAACGCCGAGGCCGCGCGCTATCCCTATCTTGGCCCGGGCTTCGAGCTGGTCGAGAAGGTGCCGGGCGGCACGCCACACATGGGCGACATCCATCTCTTCAACTGGGGCAGCATCCTGAGCCACGGGGCGCTGGCCGGCGACATTCCCGGCCTGTTCGTCGGCTCGACGCGTCTCGTCCAGGCGATCTCGCATGCGCTGTTCCGCGCGGACGTCGAGCGGCACGTGCAGAACATGTTCGCGCAGGAAGACCCGGAGCTGGCGCCGACGGACTATTTCGTGCCTCGCGACAAGCGGTCGGGCACGCTCTGAAGGGGAGAGAGACATGCAGGCGGATTATGTCGTCGTCGGCGCGGGATCGGCCGGCTGCACGGTTGCGGCGCGCCTCAGCGAGACCGGCGCCTCGGTGATCCTGCTGGAGGCCGGCCCCAGCGACTGGCACCCGATGATCCATATCCCGGCCGGCATCCGCTCGTTGATCCGCAATCCGCTGGTGAACTGGAACTTCACGACCGAACCGGAGAAGGGCTCGGGCGATCGCCGCATCGAATGGCCGCGCGGCCGGACGCTGGGCGGCTCCAGTTCGATCAACGGCATGCTCTACGTGCGCGGCGCGCCCGCCGACTTCGACAACTGGGCGCAGATGGGCTGTCGCGGCTGGAGCTACGACGACGTGCTGCCTTTCTTCATGAAGTCCGAGCAGTACGTGCAGGGCGGTGACAAGGAGGTGCGCGGCCAGGACGGCCCCCTCAAGGTCGAGGACTATCGCACCATCCTGCCGCTCACCCATCGCTTCGTCGAAGGCGCGCAGCAGGCGGGCTTCCCGTTCAATCCCGACCTCAACGGCAAGACACGCCACGGCGTCGGCTATTCGCAGATGACCCGGCGTGGCCGCTGGCGCGGCTCGACGGCGCAGACCTATCTTCGCGAGGCGCGCGGCCGTCCCAATCTGCGGGTCGAGACCAATGCCCAGGGCGGCAAGCTGATGTTCGAGGGCAAGCGCTGCGTCGGCGTCACCTTCCAGCGCGGCGGCACCCTCACCGAGGTACGCGCCAACCGCGAGGTCATCGTCTCGGGCGGCGCCGTCAACTCGCCGCACATCCTGCAGATCTCCGGCATCGGGCCGGCTGAGCACCTGCAGTCGCTCGGCATCCCGGTCGTCCACGACCTGGCCGGGGTGGGCGCCAATCTGATCGACCACTATGTCGTGCGCGTCGTGCATCGCGTGAAGGGCGCGGAGACGGTCAACGAGGTTTCGCGCTTCCCGCGCGTGCTGCCGGAAGTCCTGCGTTTCGCCTTCACCGGCCGCGGCGCGCTCACCTTTGGCGTGACCACGGCACAGGTCTTCTGCGACAGCCGCGAGGGGCTGGCCTCGCCCGACCTGCAGCTCCTGTTCACGCCCGGTAGCTCGCATCCGTTGAAGTTCGGACAGCTCGACGAAAAGCCCGGCATGAGCTGCGTGGTCTGCGTCGTGAAACCCGACAGCCGCGGTACCATCATGGCGGCCTCGGCCGATCCCTTCGCCCGGCCGCACATCAAGCCGAACTACCTCACCACCCACACCGACGAACTGGCCCTGCTGGGCGGCTTCCGTCATGCGCGCCGCATCTTCGAGGCCCCCGCCCTGACCCAGCACAGCACAGGCGAGATCCAGCCCGGCCCAGATGTGAAGACCGATGCCGACCTGCTGGCCTACGCCCGGCGCGCCGGCAACACGCTCTACCATCCGGTCGGCACCTGCAGGATGGGCGAGGATCCGCGCGCCGTCGTCGATTCGCGCCTGCGCGTTCGCGGCCTTCAAGGCCTTCGTGTCATCGACGCCTCGGTGATGCCGACGCTGACGACCGGCAACACCAACGCCCCCACCATCATGATCGGCGAGAAGGGCGCGGCGATGATCCGCGAAGACGCCGCCGCCTGATCGTCCGGTGACCAAGATCGACTTCAGGAAGACGCTGGCAGCGCTCTACGCCGCACCCGCCGGCCGATTCGTCGAGATCGACGTGCCGACGCTCGACTTCGTGAAGATCGATGGCGAAGGCGATCCCAACAGAGCTCCCGCCTACCGGCAGGCGATCGAGTGGCTCTATCCGGTGAGCTACGCGATGAAGTTCGCCGCAAAGGCGATCGGGAAGGATTACGTCGTGCCGCCGCTGGAAGGCCTGTGGTGGGCCGACGATCCGGCGGACTTCGTGGCCAGGCGCAAGGAACGCTGGCGCTGGACCATGATGATCATGGTGCCCGACTTCATCGAGCTTTCGTTCTTCGACGCTGCCGTCGAGAAAGCCGGCAGGAAACTCGGCGACACACCGTCGAGCCTGCGGTTCGAGACGCTTACCGAAGGCCGCGCGCTACAGACACTCCACGTCGGCAGCTACGATGACGAAGGCCCCACCCTCGCCCGTCTGCACGACGAGATCATGCCGGCCCAGGGCCTGACTTTCGCCGGGCCTCATCACGAGATCTATCTCAGCGATCCCCGCAAGACGGCCGCTTCCAAGCTCAAGACGATCCTGCGCCAGCCGGTGAGATGTAGAGGTCCTTCGCTGCTTTCCGAACGACCTCACCCTGAGGAGCGAACGCAGTGAGCGTCTCGAAGGGTGGGAACGCGCACCGCGCCTGTTGCCCATCCTTCGAGACGCGCGCCTGCGGCGCGCTCCTCAGGATGAGGCGGTGGTGTTGCCCTGGACGGAAGCGTTCAGCGAATCGGCGGGGCGTACTGCAGGCCGCCCTGGGTCCACAGCGCGTTCTGGCCGCGCGGGATCTTGAGCAGCGAGCCCGAGCCGACGTTGCGCTCGAAGCTCTCGCCGTAGTTACCGACCTGCTTGATGATGTTGTAGACCCACTTCTCGTCGACCCCGAGGGCCTTGCCCATGCCCGGCGTGACTCCGAGGATGCGCTTGATCGCAGGATTGTCGCTCTTCAGCATCTCGTCGACGTTCTTCGAGGTGATGCCGTACTCCTCCGCTTCCAGCATCGCATACTGGGTCCAGCGCACGATGTCGGCGAACTGGTTGTCGCCGTGACGCACGACCGGTCCCAGCGGCTCCTTCGAAATGACTTCCGGCAGGACGATGTAGTCGTCGGGATTGGGCGCATTGGCAATGCGCGTCGCGTAGAGGCGGGCCTGGTCGCCTGAATAGGCGTCGCACCGGCCATTGAAGAAGGCGCTGCGGCTCTGGTCCGGGTCCTCGAACAGGACCGGCTTGAAGCTCATTTTGTTGGCGCGGAAATAGTCGGCGATGTTGAGTTCGGACGTGCTGCCCGTGAGCACGCAGATCGAGGCACCGTTCAGCTCCCTGGCGCTCTTCACGCCGAGCTTCTTCGGCACCATGAATCCCTGGCCGTCGTAATAGGTGATGCCGACGAAATCGAGGCCGAGCGCGGTGTCGCGCGTCAGTGTCCAAGTCGAGTTGTTCGACAGGAGGTCGACCTCGCCCGCCTGCAGCGCGGTGAAGCGCTGCTGGCCGGACAGTGGCACGTACTTCACCTTCTCGGAATCGCCGAACAGCGCGGCGGAGACTCCACGGCAGATGTCGACGTTCATGCCGGTCCACCTGCCCTGGTTGTCGACCACCATGAAGCCCGCGATGCCGCCCACCGCCACGCCGCAGACGAGCTGGCCGCGTGCCTTCACCGCATCGAGGTCCTTGCCGGCCATCGCCGGTACCGCCGGCAGGGCAAGCGCCGCACCGAGCGCCATCGCGGCGAACATCTTCTTCATGGAACGTCCCCTCTTCCTGTCCGGCTCACTCGATCTTGGCGCCGACCGTCTTCACGACGTCGGCCCACTTCGCGCGGTCGCGCTTCACGGTCGCCTGGAACTGCTCGATCGTTTCATAGCGCGGCGTGTTTCCGAGCTCGACCAGCTTCTTCTGGACGCCGGCATCGGCCAGCGCCGTCTTGATGGCGAGGTTCATCTTGAGTGCAATCGCCGGATCGAGGCCCTTCGGCGCGAAAAGGCCAAACCAGGTATAGCTGTCGAAGCCCGGCAGGCCCGCCTCGTCGATCGTCGGCACGTCGGGAATGGCCGGCACGCGCTGCTTGGTCGAGACGCCCAGCAATCTCATCTTGCCGGCCGCCGCCTGCGGCATGGCGATCTGGACCTGGGCGAAGATGCAGCAGGTGTCGCCGTTCAGCACCGACTGGATGGCGTCGGGCGAACCCTTGTAGGGCACGTGCACCATGTCGAGTCCGGCCTTGGCATTGAACTCGGCGAAGGCCAGATGCGTGCCGGCGCCGTTGCCGGTCGAGGCGTAATTGTACTTGCCGGGTGCCGCCTTTACCTTGGCGATGAAGTCCTTCACGTCCTTGGCGTCGATCGCCTTGGGATTGATCGCCAGCACGTTAGAAACGTCGACCAGCGTCGAGATCGGCGTGAAGTCCTTCTCGGGATCGAACGGGAGCTTGCTGTAGAGCGCGGCATTGATGCCATGCGTTCCGGCCGTGCCCAGCAGGAAGGTGTAGCCATCGGGCCTGGCGTTCGCGACGAATTCGGACGCTACGTTCCCGCCGGCGCCGGCCTTGTAGTCGATCACGATGCGCTGGCCGAGCGCCTTGTCGAGCAGCGGTTGCAGGACTCGCGCGACCACGTCGGTGCCGGAGCCCGGCGGGAACCCCATGACGATGGTGATGGGCCGTGTCGGCCAGTCCTGAGCTGCTGCGGGAAAAACGGCGGATGCCGCACAGAGAAAAAGCGCCGTGGCGCCAAGCAGAAATCTGCGCACTGTGATCTCCTTCGAGTTCGATACTATGCTCATGCAAGAAACGGGGAAAATCCATGGGTTACATGACCGACGAGCGCCGCATGATCCAGGAGACGGCGCGCGCCTTCGTCATGAAGGAAGTGCTGCCGGTCGCGAACAAGCTCGATCCGGAGAAGGGCGACATCCCGCCGGAGCTCATCCAGAAGCTGGCCGACATGGGCTATTTCGGCATCGTCATCCCCGAAGAATATGGCGGCATGGGCCTCGGCGTCTTCGAATACTGCCTGATCGCCGAGGAACTGGCGCGCGGCTGGATGAGCGTGGCCTCCATCATCGCCCGTGGCAATGGGCTGAGCGCCGGCCGCGGCATGACCGAGGCCCAGCGCGCCGTCTTCCTCCCCCGCGCGGCTCGCGGTGAGTTTCTCGGCGCCGCCGCCATGTCCGAGCCCAATGTCGGCTCCGATCTCGGCAGCATCTCCTGCCGGGCCCGACGGGACGGCGACGACTGGGTCGTCACCGGCAACAAGTACTGGTGCACCTTCGCCGACGGCGCCGACTACATCATGCTGGTGGCCCGCACCTCCGACGCGCCCGATCCCAAGCGCAAGCATGTCGGCCTCTCGTCCTTCCTGATCGAGAAGCCGAGGGGCACCCTGCCGCCGGGCGTGAAGGGCTCGCCCATTCCCAAGATCGGCTATTTCGGATGGAAGACCTGGGAGCTGGCCTTCGACGAATGCCGCCTGCCCGGCTCGGCGCTGATCGGCGAGGAAGGCCGCGCCTTCTATTACATCTCGGCCGGCCTGGAGCGCGCCCGCGCCCATACCGCCGCCCGCGCCATCGGCCTCGCGCGCGGCGCGCTGGAAGATGCCACCGCCTATGCGCAGGAGCGCCGCCAGTTCGGCCAGGCGATCGGCGAATTCCAGAACACGCGCTTCCGCCTCGCGCGCATGGCGACCGAGATCGAGGCGTCGCGCCAGCTCATGTACTTCGTCTGCGACGAGATCGACCAGAAGCGGCGCTGCGACAAGGAAGCGGCGATGGTGAAGTTCCACGCCTCCGAGATGGCCGAGCGCGTCACCTCCGAGGCGCTGCAGGTCTTCGGCGGCGCAGGCTACACGACTCTGCACGCCGTCGAGCGCTACTGGCGCGATGCGCGCCTCACCAAGATCTTCGAGGGTACCTCGGAGATCCAGCAGCGCATCATCTCCGACCACCTGCTCGGCAAGCAGAAGGCGTGAGGCCGATGGACGTCGACACCTTCATCCAGACCGCACCGTCCCTGCGCTTCGCCTTTTCCATCAAGGCCAAGGTGGGGCCGATCCAGGATCTCGGCCAGACGGCGCGCGGTCATCGCCGCATCATCGACATCCTGGGCGGCGAGGTGCGCGGTCCCCGGCTGGAGGGCGAGATCCTGCCAGGCGGCGCAGACTGGCAGATCGTGCGGCCCGACGGCACGATCGAGGTCGTCGCGCGCTACACGATCCGCAGCGCCGCCGGCGCCATGATTTTCGTCCAGAACGACGGCCTGCGTGTCGCGAGCCCCGAGGTGCTGGAGCGCATGACCCGAGGCGAGGCGATGCCCCCGGGCAGCTACCACTTCCGCACCGCGCCGCGCTTCGAGACGTCGGAGCCCACGCTCAAATGGCTGGAACGCGCGACCTTCGTCGGTGTCGCCACCCGAGCGCCCGACCGCGTCGCCATCGGCTTCCACGAAGTGCTTTAGAGCCTTTCGGGACAAGATAGAATCACCTCGCTCTTCAACAACGACCTCACCCTGAGGCGCGGTCCGTAGGACCGCGTCTCGAAGGGTGGGCACACGCACCTCATCTGTTGCCCATCCTTCGAGACGCACGCCTCCGGCGCGCTCCTCAGGATGAGGTCTGTGGGTCAATCTGAGACGGAAAGACCCTAAGGGCGTACCGGCCGCTCTTTCTTGCGGCATACCTCGGCGACACGGGGCGCGATCAGGGACGCGAACCGGGCGGCGCCCTTCGCGGAGAAGTGCTCGCCGTCAGCGAAGTCGTCAGGCGCGAACTGCTTCTCGTCGAGTGCGATGTAGGTGTCGCCCAGCGCCCCGGCCTCGCGTTGCAGGAGGCCGTTCAGCCGCATCAACAGGGCTTGCAGATCGCCTACCCTCAGATAGGCGCTCCACATGCCCCTGCGGCCACCGGATTTGACGAGCGAATCGAAATCGAAAACCTCGCCGATCCAGAGGGTCGCAACGACTCGCTCGCGGTTGATCGAAGAGATCGTCCGGACATTGCGCAGGAATATGGCCTCGAGCGCAGGATCGGGATCGGCGCTCGCCTTCCCTCCTGGGTTTGGCGGTGCCCGGACCGTATCGAAGGCAAAGGCGGCCAGGCGTCCCAGCAGGCGCAGCAGCGGGGAAAACTCCGGCAGGGCACGTTCGACGCGGCGAGCCTCCAGTGCGTCGACGAGCTGTGGAGTCTGATGATTGGCGAAGCCGGGATCGAGATTTGCGGTGTGGGAGCCGTTGATGTCCGTCCCGCCGACATAGTAGACGGCGCAGTCCGGCACGGTGTCGTAGGCGCTTTGATAGAAGGCCGTCCGGATCGCGATCTGGACACTACTGTTGGCGGTCACGCCATGGTTCAGCACGGCGAAGCGATCGACGCCCAGCAGGCTTTCCAACCGCTCGGACCAGGTCTCACCGTCCGCGATGGCGAGATCCTCGGTCGTCGATCCACCGAACACGGCGACGACCGTCTTGTCCCGCAATTCCGCGGATGAGCGCTCCCGCCCGCGCAATCCCTGCGAATCGACCCGATAGCTACCGCGCGAACCCTGTGCGGTCGGTACATTGGTCGCCTGCAGGAGCGGATGCCACACGCGCTCCACCTCGCGCGGCGCGTTGGCCGGCATCAGGTCGCTGTCGGCCAGGTCGTGTCGCACCATCGCCACGGAGCCGAATCCAAGGCCGATCTCGACCGCCGCCAGCGACAGCACGATCATCGCGATGCGCGGCCAGCGTGAGCAGACGATGCCGAGCCCCAGCAGGGAAGCGAGATAGGCGAAGTACCAGCTCCGCGGCGAGCCCGGCGGCAGTCCGGTGGCGAGCCCATAGGCCCACGTGAGCGCGACGGCCAATGCCGCCAGGACCAGCGATGCGAGCACGGCGATCGTCCGCTCGAAGCGACGGGGCCTTGCCAGCCCGACATGGGATGCCATCCAGCGGATCATGTACCCGCGGGGATATCACGCGGACGAAGGCCTCACAAAAGGGACGGCGCGAGGCTCAGCGGCCCAGCAGACTGGCGCGAACATGCGCCCAGAAGCCGGGATCGCGTGGCGTCGAGCGGCTGGCCGCCGCCATCTTGCGGTAGAGGTCGCCGAGCGAGCGCTTGCCGGCGTCGGACCGCAGGCGGGTTCCGTCGGCGCCGGGCTCCAGCGTCAGCTCGCGCGTATGGAAAACCTCGAGCCCCGGGCGGTGGCCGATGCTGACGACCGATGTCTCCGGCAGCTCCTCGATCAGGAGCTTCATGACGTTTTCCTGGCCGGCCTCGTCGAGCGCCGACGTGGCCTCGTCCATGAAGATCCAGTCGGGCTTCTGGACCAGCACCCGGGCGAATGCGACGCGCTGCTGCTCGCCGCCGGACAGGATGTGATCCCACCGCTCGGTCTCGTCGAGACGGTCGCGCAGATGATCGAGGCCGACCTTGTGCAGCATGTCCTTGAGAACGTCGTCGCTGACGCCTTCCGGCTCGGCCGGATAGAGCATCACGTCGCGCAGCGTTCCCAGTGGGAAATAGGGCTTCTGCGGCATGAAGGTGATGTTGCCGGTCGGCAGATGGATGGCGCCGCGGCCCCACGGCCAGACGCCGGCGACCGCGCGCATGATCGTGCTCTTGCCGCTGCCCGACTGGCCCCGGATCAACACCCTCTCGGCGCGCTGGATCTCGACTTCGGCCTCGGCGACGAGCATCTCGCCGCTGGGCCGCGCCACGCCGAGTTCCCGCATGATGAGCCGGTCCGATTCAGCCGGCGGATGGACCACGATCCGCTCCTCGTCCGCCATCTCGCTGCTTTCTTCGAGGTCGGTAAGCGCCACGTGCAGATGCACCAGGCGATCGGTCGAGGCGCGCCACTCGGCGAACTTCGGGAAGTTGTCGATCAGCCAGGACAGAGCCCACTGCACGCTGGAGAAGGCCTGCGCCGTCTGCATCAGGCCGCCCAGCGCGATCTCGCCACCGAGATAGCGCGGCAGGGCGACGATCAGCGGCACGATGGGCGCGAGATAGGCCAGCGAGCTGGTGAGCAGCGACAGGTTGCCCTGGCCGCGCGTCTGGACATTCCAGGCTGAACGCAGGTCGAAGAGCGAGCCGCGCAGCCGCTCGCGCTCGTCGTCCTCGCCGCGCATCAGGGCGATGCCCTCGGCATGCTCGCGCGCGCGTGTCAGGCCGGAGCGAAAATCGGCCTCGCGGCTCTGGCGAATGTTGCCGGCGTGGATCAGGCCGCGGCCCAGGAAGTAGGTCAGCAGCGAACCGACCAGGGCGTAGGCCACGGCAGCCCAGACCATGTAGCCCGGCAGGTTGAACTCGAAGCCGAACAGCTTGATCGGCATCGTGCCCGACAGGATCCACAGCACGCTGAGGAAGGTGAAGAGCTGCAGCACGCACTGCAGGATGCTCTGGGCGAACTCGACGGCGAATTCGGTCGAAACGCGGATGTCCTCGGCGATGCGGCCGTCAGGATTGTCGACCTCGTCGGCCAGCATGCCGAGCTGGTACTGGCGGCCCCCGTTCAACCAGCGCTGGACGGTGACGTGCGACAGCCAGGAGCGCCAGTTGATCTGCAGCCGGCGCTTGACGTGAAGCTGGATCGCCACCGCGACGCCCGCCGACGCGACGATGGCGGCGAGCATCCAGAGCAGCTCCATGAGCTGCCCGACGTCACGCTTGTCGAGGGCGTTGAAGAAGTCCCTGTTCCAGATGTTCAGCCACAGGGCGATGCCGACATTGGCCGCACCCAGCACCACGAGACCGCCGGTCAGCGACCAGGCGACGGCGCGATATCCCGGCGCCGTCCAGTAACCACTGGCAACGGCGGCGAAGGCGCGTATGGAGCTGTGCGGTGTATCCAATTAGTCGCGGAAGCCCGGATCGATCCGGTCGAGCTTCCGCAGGAGAGCCGGCCAGTCCAGCAGGCCGAACGGCCGGCGGGTCTTCGGCTGATAGTTCTTGTAGGTCGCGTCCACCACGTCGGCGGGGACGTCGATCAGCTTGGTGTTGCACGACATGGCCGCGAGCTGCGTCTTGCAGCTCAGCTCCAGCCGGTGCATGGCGTTGAATGCCTCGGGAATGGTCGCGCCGGTCGTCAGCAGACCGTGATTGCGCAGGATCAGGGCGTTGTTGTCGCCCAGGCTCTTCACCAGCGCCTCGCGCGCCGCGAGATCGAGAACCACACCGTCGAAGTCGTGATAGCTGATCTTGGCAAAGCGCATCGACGTCTGCGTGTTGGGCAGCAGGCCGCATTCCATGGTCGAAACCGCCATGCCGGGCCAGGTGTGCGTGTGGATCACGCAGGCGACCTCGGGCTTGGCCATATGGATGGCGCTGTGGATCACGAAGCCCGCGCGGTTGACGCCGTATTCGAGCCCGCCGCTGAACTCCGGGCGATTGAGGATGTTGCCCTCGTGATCGATCTTCAGCAGGCTCGACGCTGTGATCTCTTCGTACAGAAGGCCGTAGGCGTTGATCAGGAAGGCATCGGGCTCGCCCGGCACACGCACCGAAATGTGGTTCGCGATCAGATCCGACATGCCGTACAGGTCGATCAGCCTGTAGCAGGCGGCGAGATCGACGCGAGCCTGCCATTCTTCGGGCGACACGTTCGACCGGAGATTGGCGACTTTGGAAGTTTTGAGGGCGTGCACGGCCATGGAAACGCTCCACGATGAGAAGGGTTCCTGAAGCTATCCCCGCCTTCTCCGACCGTCCATCCAGCCGTCAGGCCAGACCGCGCGCTGCGAGATAGCCGCCGAGGGCCAGAAGCCCGGCGAAGAAGCACAACCGGAAGGTCTGCGGCGACAGGTGGGTCCGCACTGCCTGTCCCAGTCGCATGCCGAGCAGCGCCACGACGACACCCGCCACCGAGGGCCAGGCCAGGCCGGCGCCGAGATCGGTTCGGCCCATGAGGGTGACGGCAAGGGCCAGGGTCGAGACCGTGAACGACAGGCCGAGCGCCTGCACGAGTTCATCCTTTGTGAGACCGATCGCCTGCAGGTAAGGCACGGCCGGAATGACGAAGACGCCGGTGGCCGCGGTGATCGCTCCGGTCGCAGCGCCGGCCGCCGGTCCCAGCCATCGTTCCGCCGGGGCTGGAACGGCGAACTTCAGGGCCGCCAGGCCGGACAGGGCGTAAGCCATCAGCGCGACGCCCAGCGCCGCGGCCCCGTAGGCTCCTCCGAGGCCCGAGACGAAGGCTGCCCCCGCCCAGGTGCCGAGGCAGACGCCGAGATTGAGCGGCCAGAGCCGCCGCAGGAGCCTGCTGAGATGGGGACCGTCGACCATCTGCCAGACATTGGTGACCAGCGACGGCAGGATCAGAAGCGCCGCCGCCTCGAAGGGAGGCAGAACGAGGGCCAGCAGGCCCATCGAAATGGTCGGCAGCCCGAGACCGATGATGCCCTTGCTGAAGCCCGCCACCAGGAAGACCGCGAGGACGAAGGCGAGTGTCGACAGGACCATGCGGCACTCTTGGAAGGTGGCAGGGCGCTTCGCAATGTGGAGAATACGGAGTCTGCCTTCGGACTGTCCATAGGCTGAGAGATCATGCGCTTCGACTTCACCGACCTGCGTCTGTTCCAGTTCGTGGTTCAGACCGGCAGCATCACGCGCGGCGCCGAGCGCGCCCACCTGGCGCTCGCCTCGGCGAGCGCGCGTATCCGCGGCATGGAAGAGATCCTGGGGGTTCCCCTGCTGAAGCGCGGCCGGCGCGGTGTCGAGCCGACCGAGGCGGGCCGCAGCCTGCTCGACCATGCCCGCATCGTTCTGCAGCAGATCGAAACGATGCGCGGCGACCTCAGCGCCTATTCGCGCGGACTGAAGGGCAGCGTCCGTATCCTCGCCAACACCTCGGCGCTCTCGGAGCACCTGCCCGCCCTGCTGGCGGATTTCCTGGCAGCCAATCCGACGATCGACATCGATCTGGAGGATCGCGAGAGCCCGGCGATCGGCGCCGCCATCGCGGCCGGTGACGCCGACATCGGCATCGGCTCGCAGGCGGCCCTCGTTCCCGGACTCGAGAGTCATCCCTTTCGCACCGATCGGCTGGTGCTGGCGGTCCCGGCGAACCATCGCCTCGCGGGCAAGCGCCAGACCGCGTTCGCCGACCTGCTCGACCTCGACTTCGTCGGCCTGCCGCGCGGCACGGCACTCGACGAGCATGTGGCCATGCAGGCCGCCCGACTGGGTCGCGCGCTGCGGCTGCGCGTCCGCGTCAGCAGTCTCGACGCCGTGTGCGCCATGGTCGCGGCGGGCGTCGGCGTGGGCATCGTGCCGGAGACGACCGCGTCGCGGCACCGGCGCGTCCTGCCGATCGCGACTCTACGCCTGGCCGAGGCCTGGTCGATGCGCGAACTCGCCCTCTATGTACGCGACTCCCGCCGCCTGCCGCGCCCGGCCCGGCGGCTGTTCGACGTCCTGCGCCGAGGCGGCTGATCCCCTGGCTACCAGCGCAGCAGGCGATGCCCGAGCGCCGCCCCGACGAGGATCACCGGGATCGCCGCCAGCGAATACCAGGTGAGGACGAACAGCGGCGAATCGTCGAAGCAATGAAAGGCGTAGAGGGTGGCGGCCGCGGCGGCGGCCAGAGCGCCGGACGCGGCTCCAGCGAGCGCGGGAGAGGCCGGCGCCGCGCGACGCAACGCAAGCAACAGAGCCGCCAGCGGCGCGAGCGCAAAAATCGGAATCGCGGTCAGGCACACCAACGCGTTGCTGCCGACCAGCCTCGTCGCCCAGCTGCCCGGAGGTGCCAGGAGCAGCTCGCTGGCCAGTCCCACCACCGCGATCAAAACAACCGGCACGACGCCCCGGCGCCATGTCCCCGACGACAGGGGCCGCGCCAGCGCGATGCAGGCGCCCGAGGCCGCCACCAGCGCGGCCAGCACCAGCAGGAGCTTCAGGTCGAATCGCCAGGTCGCGAAGGCGGCCGCCAGATCCACGCGCGGCCCGAACCCCAAGGCGAAGATCGCGAGCGAAACCAGTGCGCCGAGCGCGACGGCGCGGACCACGGCGCGCCCGAGCGGAAAGGAGGTTTGCGCCCGGTCGGCGACCAGTGAGGCGACGAGCTGCTCGGTCTTCATGTCCTGTCCTTGCGGTAGACCGCAGCCAGTGTGCGCAGCGCGCGATGTAGGGTCACGCGAACGGCACCCTCGCTCAGACCCAGACGCGCGCCCACCTCGCGGGCGCTCTGGCCCTCGATGGAAATGCCTTCCACGATGCGCCGCTGGCGCTCCGGCAGCCGGCCGAGCATCTGCCGGGCGTCCAGCGCACTTCCCTCTTCCGCCGCCTCGGGAGCTGCGAGCGTGTCCGAATGGTCGTCGATATCGACGTGATCGGTGAAGCCGCGGCGACGCAGATGATCGACCAGCTTGTGACGCGCGATCGCGCGCAGCCAGGGCTGAAGCGGCTGCGTCTCGTCCCAGGTATCGCGCTTCAGATGCATGGCCAGCAAAGTCTCCTGAACGACATCCTCGCAATCGGCACGTGGCCGGCCGGCGGCGGCGAGACCGCGCAACGCCACTCCCCGCAACCACGCCGCGACGAGGACCAGCAGGCGGCGATAGGCCTCGTCGTCCCCCTTCCGGGCTGCCCGCATGAGCGCGGAGAGATCGTCCGGAGCAGGCAACAGACTCGATCCCTCACGTATTCGTGTTGATGGGGCCAGACATTACAGGTCATCCGGCGAAAAAAGAACTCGCCGACGATGTAACGCCCGAACACGATCCTGCGAATGACCTCTTGCGGGCCGACAATGGCTCGATAGCCAGGAGGACTTATCCATGATCAATCGCACCACCAATGCCGCCCTCGCGGCCGCCGTCGCCGCTGCCGCCCTCATGTCGGCCGGTGCCAACGCCCAGACCGCCAATGCCGAGAAAGAGCGCTGCTACGGCATCTCCATGGCCGGCAAGAACGACTGCGCCGCCACCGGCAACAACTCCTGCTCGGGACAGTCGAAGGCCGACTACGACGCCAAGGCGTGGAAGTACGTCGCCAAGGGCTCGTGCGCGACCATGGAAGTGACCCTGAAGGACGGCATGAAGCGCAAGGGCACCCTGGCGCCGATGTAAGGACGCTCGTCGTGACGGCGGATCGCTCCCCTCGTGCAGGCGCCGGGCTGAAGCCCGAGCACCAGCGGCACATCCTCGACGCCCGGCCCGATGTCGGCTGGCTTGAGGTGCATGCCGAGAACTACATGGGGGCGGGCGGTCCGCCGCATTTCTTCCTCGAGCGCATCCGTGCGCTTTATCCGGTCTCCCTGCATGGCGTAGGATTGTCGATCGGCTCCGCCGGCGGCATGACGCCGGGCCATCTCGCGCGCCTGAAGACGGTCGCCGATCGATACGAGCCCTTCGTCGTCTCCGAACATCTGGCCTGGTCCACGCATGACGGGGTCTTCCTGAACGACCTGCTGCCGCTTCCCTACACGGAGGCGACGCTGGACCTGGTGGTGCGGCACGTCGACGAAGCGCAGACCGCGCTCGGCAGACGCATCCTCATCGAGAATCCATCGACCTATCTGCGCTTCGAGGGCGAGGAGATGGCCGAAACCGAATTCCTGCGCGTGCTCGCCCGGCGCAGCGGCTGTGGCCTGTTGCTCGACCTCAACAATGTCGTCGTGTCCGCGGTCAATCGCGGCTTCGATCCGCTCGCCTATCTCGAGGCTTTCCCGGTCGAGCATGTCGGCGAGATTCACCTGGCCGGTCATGCCGTGCTGGACGACGGCGCGGCGCCTCTACTCGTCGACACGCACGATCGTGCCGTTTCCCCCGAAGTGTGGGACCTGCATCGCCGGCTCATCGCGAGGCTCGGGCCCCGGCCGACGCTCATCGAATGGGACGGCGACGTGCCGGCCTGGCCGGTCCTGGAGGCGGAAGTGATGCATGCGGACTCGGTGCTGCGCGCGACCGGTGAAGTCCATGCTCGCGCAGCCTGAGATGTCGCCGCTGGCCACGACGCAGGAGGCCTTCGCGCAGGCGCTGCTGCGAGCCCGCCTGCGGGTGCCCTCTTCCGTGGCGGAGACGGCCGGCCCCTCGCGCGAGCGGCGCTTCGCCGTCTATCGCAACAACGTCAAGGCGAGCCTGGTCGCGGCGCTCGTGGCGAAATTCCCCGTCGTTCACCGCCTGGTCGGCGAGGAATTCTTCGAAGCCACCGCCCTCGTCTTCGTCGAGCGGCTTCCGCCGCGATCGCCCGTCCTCGCCGAGTATGGCGGCGACTTCGCCGTCTTTCTCGAAACCTTCGAGCCCGCCGCCGATCTGCCCTATCTACCGGACGTCGCCCGGCTCGAATGGGCGCGCCAGCAGGCCTTTCACGCTGCCGACGCCACGGCCGTCGCAATCGACCGGCTGGCCGCCCTTGCCGCCGCCGACCTCGGGTCCGCGAGGCTCGTCCTGCATCCTGCCGCCACCGTCATCGTGTCGCCCTGGCCGATCGTGTCGATCTGGACGACCAATACGTTCGACGCGGAAGTCCGGCGGATCGGCCCCGACCGCCCCGGTGAAACGGCCCTCGTCACGCGGCCGGATCACGAGGTCCTCGTGAGCCTGTTGCCACCCGGTGCAGACCTGCTGCTCGCCGCTCTCGAAGAGGGCGCCACGCTGGGGGAGGCGATGACGAACGCGCCCGATGCCTTTGACCTTCCCACCACGCTTGCCTCGCTCTTCAGCGCGGGCGCGATCTTCCGCATTCTCGAAGGACTGCCTGCATGACTGCCTTGCTTCTCCGCCTCGACGCGCTTCTCGCGCAGATTCCGCACGAACTGCTGGCGCTGCTCGCACGCCTCTCGATCGGCACGATCTTCCTGCGCTCGGGACTGCTCAAGCTGGAAGGTTGGGCCAGCGGAACGACGCTGGCGCTGTTTCGTGAGGAATACAGGCTGCCGCTCCTGCCACCGGAGCTCGCCTCCTGGATGGCGACGGCCGCGGAACTCAGCCTGCCGATCCTGCTCTTCCTCGGCCTCTTCACGCGCCCCGCCGCCCTCGCGCTGCTCGGCATGACCCTGGTGATCGAGATCTTCGTCTATCCCAATGCCTTCGACACGCACGGCGTCTGGGCGGTCGCGCTGCTCTATCTCGCCAAGTTCGGCCCGGGCAGCCTCGCACTCGACCGCCTGCTCTTCCGGCCGTCCCGGCCTACCGCTTACGGACGGGCTTGAGGTCGGAGGCGATCGGATAGGCCGTGGTCGACTTCACGCGCTCCATCGAGAAGCGCGAGGTGACGTTCTTGAGCGGCATCGTGTCGATGAGCTTCTTGTAGAACTGGTCGTAGGCCTGCATGTCGGTCACCGCGACGCGCAGCATGTAGTCGATGTCGCCGGCCATGCGATGGAACTCCATCACTTCGGGCATGGCGGTCACAGTGCTGGCGAACTTCGCCAGCCAGGCCGAGGAATGGTCGCCGGTCTCGATCGACACGAAGACAGTCAATCCCATGCCGATCGACTCGGGCGATATCAGCGCCACCCGCTTCAGGATGACGCCGGTCTTCTCCAGCCGCTGGATACGCTTCCAGCAGGGGCTCTGCGACAGACCCACCCGATGCGCGATCTGCGCAAGCGAAAGGCTCGCATCCTCCTGAAGGAGCGCCACGATCTTCCTGTCGATGGCATCCATGATGTCAATATCCGTAAGCGGCGGTCCGTCAGTCTAGACCGGAAGCGACTCCAGGCGAACCGGGGCGCCGAGCCGTTCGCTGAGCACGATCGCCAGGGCATCGGGATCGCCGTCGACGCAGCCGCCATAGCTGACGAGCCGAGGATCGGCGCCATCGAACCATGAGATCCGCCAGCTCTCCGCTTCGCACATCAGCGAGCCCACCACGCGCCCGTGCGTGGAAATGGTCCAGAGTGCGGGCTCCTGATAGGCCGTCTGGATGAGACGCGCCGCCCGGGCGGCGAGGGTGTTGGCAAGGCTGAGCATGATGGGGACTGTACGGTCCGGCCGGCGACACCAGCAATGAAACGGTCGGTCGAATCGCCGGGCGCTGGCGGCAGGAATAGCTTCCTCGATCGCCGACAGGAGAAAATTCACCTCCCGGCGCGACCCGCGTCTAGGGTCGTACCGCGGGCGTTTCGAGCGGCAGGCCCTTCGCACGCTCCATCAGATAGAGCTCGAGCGCGACATATTCGGGCGCATCGAGCGGCCACGCCTCGGCGCGAATGCCGACCAGGCAATTGCGCAGCCGCCGCTTCAGCGAGCCCAGCGCCTGCCACTCCAGGCGATAGATCGGATAGCCCGTGGGATGAGCCTCCGGAATGGCGATGCCCGCCAGCTTCTTGCCGGCATTGTCGTCGTGACAGATTGCGCAGGATAGATTGAGCTGGCCCTGGCGGCGGCGGTAGATCCCCTCGCCCTGCGCGCGAAACGCGTCGAGGACCGGACCGTAGGGCGGCGCGATGGGCATGCCGCGCGACTGGTGCGCCACGTAGGCTTCGAGCGCCAGCAGGTCGCGATTCTCCGGCGGCAACCGTTCGGCCTTCTGGTTCTCGGTGCGGCAGAGGTTGATGCGGCCCTCGAGGTCGACGGGCCGATCGGCCCCCTGCGGGATCGCGGGGTAGCGTGTGGCGACGCCCTTCATGCTGTTGGCCGCGGCGCCGTGACAGTCGGCGCAGGATTTGTTGTCGGTGCCCATGGGCTTCGCCCAGAGCTGGCCGCCAAGCTGGACGAACAGCATGCCGGGATTGGCCGTGTCGTCGTCCTGCATCTTCTGCAGCGCCTCGCCCATGTCCTGGTAGCCGGAGCGTCGTTTGTCGGTCGCCACCTGCGCCGCCGCGTACGAGGTGGCGAAGACCAGCACCAGGCCGAGGCAGAGGAGCCGTGCGCTCATTCGACGGCGATGGCGACCCGCTCCTCGACGGCGAAGCCCTCGTCGCCGGTCCAGCGCAGGATCACCGTGCCGCTCTCGTTTGCCTGAGCGAAGAAGGAGACGAACGGGTTGGCCGCGATCGCGGGCGACATCTCCATCGCGAAGATCTCGGTGCCGTTCCAGGTCGCGGTGAAGCGCTCGATGATGTTGCGCGGGATGATGCGGCCGTTGGGGCCAGGCCGGAAGCCGGTCTCCATCGGATGCAGGATCAGCGCCTTGATCTCGACGACCTCACCGCGCTTGGCGGTCTTGGGGGCGTTCACGAGGATGTTCGACATCAGGTCGACTCCTCGAGGCAGGCGGCCAGGGTGACGATCACATCGGCGCCGCCTATCCAGAATTTGCCGTCGCTCGTCTCTGCAATGGCGACGATCCGCTGGCTGTCTCCCAGCTTGATGCGCGTACCCACGATAGCCTTCCCGCTATGGGGGCCGAGCCGCGCGGACAAGACGTTGGGCTGCGGATTCTTCTCGTTGAAGACATGGATCGCCTTGACGTAATCAGCCGCAGTCATCGGGCTCTCGACCGTGATGGTGAGCGGCACGGTGTTGCCATTCTCGACCAGCGGCGGCACGTCGAGCTTCACGCGGCCCTCGGTCGGGGTGGTCGTGCCGACCACCTTCCTGATTGCATCGGCCATGGCTTCCTGCGTCGCCGACGCGCGCGCAAGCGGCAGGACGATAACGGTGGCGGCCGTACCGGCCAGGAAACGACGACGATCCATTCAATCCTTCAACGTAACGAGATAGGCCACGACATCCTCGACCTGCCCGGCCGAGAGGATGGTCTTTCCCTCGAAGTTGCGGGCGACCCGCTGCAGGCCGTCGGTTCGATAGTAGGCCGGCATGATCGTGTCCGCATTGAGACGCGCGCCGTCGACGATCCGCAAGCGCAACTGTCCCTCCGACCAGCGCGAGCCCGCCCCGGCGAGGCTCGGCGCAATATCGCCCTGGAAGCGTTCTTCGGCGATCGGTCCGGAATGGCAGAGCAGGCAGAGGCCGGTGCTGCGGTTGGCGACGATGGCCCGCCCTCTTGCGGCGTCGCCCGGCCTGCCGGTGAGCGAAGCCGGGATGGCATCGTCCACGATCTGTGGCGTGACCGGCTGGGCAGCCGCGGGATACGCGATGAGCAAGAGAGCGATGACGAGCGGGATCCGCATCGCATCAACCGAAGGTCTCGGCGGTGATGGTGCGGAACCAGCTCAACGCATAGAGCGCCTCCTGGCCACGCAGGCCGCCCACGGCAACCAGCGGGCTGGAGCCGCCGGCGCCCGGAATATCGGTGAGCTGGCCCTTGTCGGGGCGATAAACGCCGGCAATCGAGATGCCGTAATCGGCCGCCATGAGGCTGTAGCAGGTGTTGATCAGGATCGGATCCTGCGGCTTGTCGCCGGCCAGCAGGCGCACCAGCGCCGCGGCGCAGACCTTGGCCTGCGCATTGGCCGCGAAGGCGGACTTGGGCATGCCGCCCATGATGGCTGCGTCGCCCAGCACGTGGATGCCCGGCCGCAAGGTCGATTCGAAAGCAACAGGTTCGACGGGGCACCAGCCGGTGCGGTCGGCGACGCCAGCTTGCGCGGCGATGGCGCCAGCCTTCTGCGGCGGGATCACGTTGGCGACGGCGGCCTTGTGGCTCGCGAACTCGGTCGTGAGCGTCAGTGTCGCGGAATCGACGGACGTCACCTTGCCGCCCTTGCTGAGCGGTACCCATTCGATCATGCCCGGATACAGCTCGGCCCAGCCGTTCTGGAACAGGCGCTGCTTGGAGAAGGCATCCTTGGCATCGAGCAGCAGCAGCTTCGACTTCGGCTTCCAGATCTTGAGCCAGTAGGCGATCAGGCTGGCGCGCTCATAGGGGCCGGGCGGGCAGCGGAAGGGATTGGCCGGCGCCGACATAACGACTAGTCCGCCATCGTCCATGGCCTGCAACTGCCGGCGCAGCAGCACGGTCTGGTCGCCCGCCTTCCACGCATGCGGCATCTTCTGTGCGGCAGCCTCGTCGTAGCCCGCGATGGCGCCCCAGTTGAAGTCGATGCCGGGCGTCATGACCAGCCGGTCGTAGGAAAGCCTGTTGCCGTCGGCCAGCGCTACCGTCTTAGCCTCGGGATCGACCGCGCTCGCGCTCGTCTGGGCGACCGTGACGCCCGCGCTCTTGATACCGTCGTAGCCGAACTGCTGCCGGTCGATTTCCCGCAGGTTGGCCAGCACGGCGTTGCTGAACGGGCAGGACGTGTAAACGGGATTGGGCTCGACAAGGGTGACGTCGAGCGCAGGCTGCAGGGACTTCAGCGTGCGCGCCGCCGTGGCGCCGCCGAAGCCGCCGCCGATCACGACGACCTTCGCCCTGCCCTGCGCGGACACCACGGC